>CALLPT010000219.1 GCA_938015575.1 uncultured Acidimicrobiales bacterium | reverse complement strand
GTAGCGCCGAGCCAGCCACGCAATCCCCTTGGCCGGATGACCGAGCACACCAGCGGCCACACCGGTCTCCTCGACAATGCCATTGCGACTACCGAGTGCGCTCACCCAACGGAGGTCGACGTCTCTCGGGGCGACACGCTCACCACCGCTGATGATTCCTGCATTGGCCGCATTGTCCGAGATCGTGTCGATCACCGTGCGGGTGCGCCCCGTGTTCGGATCGCGGCGGAAGCTCCGAGCAGCGATCAGTTCGATCGAGGGAACTACGTACTCCGTCGCGTCGAGCACGTCGTCGACGCTGAGATCGGCCCCGGCAAGATCCTGAGCCAATACGAAGGCGAGTTCGATCTCGAGCTTCGGGTCGCAGAAGTCAGCCGCCATCAACTCGCTGTTCGGTTCGAAGACCATCTTGTCGGTCAAGAATCCGCTGTCCGGCGTCTCGATGTTCATCGCCGCTTGCATCGCCCGGCTGGTGAGACCGATCTTGTGGCCCACGAGCTTCTCGCCCCGGGCGAGCTTGAGCTTCTGCCACTCGGCTTGGATGACATAGGCGTCGTCGATCGTGAGATCGGGGTAGGCCTCGGTGCTCTGGCGCATTTGCTGGGCCGAGCGTTCGGCTTCGTCGAACATCGCGGCTTCTGCTGCTGCGGCTTCTGGATTGATGGTCATGCCAGGGTTCCCAAGTCGGTTCGTAGGTCGTTGAGGCGAGAGATCAGCTCGTCGAGTTCGGCTGCGCCGAAGGCAGCTTCGATCTCGGAGTAGATGCGTTCACTGTGCGGGGCAACGGTGGCGACGAGTTCGACGCCCGACGCCGTAAGCGAGATCGCAGCCCTGCGTGCGTCGTCGGCGACCGGTTGACGATCGACGAGCCCTCGGTCGGCGAGGTTCGCCAGGATCCGGGTCAGGCTCGGTCCGAGCAAGAACGTCGCGTCGGCAATCCCGCCGACTTCGAGCGGGTCGGCTTTGGCTGCCAACGCCCGCAGCACGCGCCATTGCTGCTCGGTCAGGTCATGCTCGGCGAGCATCGGGCGAAACAACCGCATCGCCGATTCACGGGCCTGCAACAGCGCCATCGGCAGCGACGCGCTAAAGGGTCGGATCGCGGTGGCGTCGGTCGCCGTCTGGCTCATTGCGGCTCAGGAGCGACGTGGTCGCTTCCGTCCGGGAATTCGTCGGCGACGGTGTTGCGTAGCGTGCCGAGTTCGGGCACCGAGACCTCGACCACGTCGCCGGGCACGAGCCAGAGAGGTGGATCGAAACGAGCGCCGGCACCGGTCGGTGTCCCGCTGAAGATGATGTCGCCGGGACGCAGCTCCGTGAACGTCGACAAGTAGTGGATCTGGTACTCGATCGAGTACTTCATCGTGCGCGGATGGTCGTCTTGGCGAAGCTCACCGTTGACGTGCGTGGTGAGGTGAAGGTCTTCGATGTCGCCGATCTCGTCCATGGTGACGAGGTGCGGACCGATGGCGCCGGTCGATGCCCAGTTCTTGCCCTGGGTGACGTTGAACTTGGCGTGGCGCACCCAGTCGCGGATCGTCCCCTCGTTCCCGAGGGTCAGGCCAGCGATGTGATCGCGAGCCGATGCCATTGGGATGCGACGGCCACCGGTGCCGATGACGACGACAATTTCGCCTTCGTAGTCGAGTTGGGGGCTTTCGGGTGGACGCAGCAGGTTCTGCTCGTGGCCGGTGAACGAGTCGGGGAAGCGCACGAACACTGACGGGTAGGCGGCATCGCTCTTATCGGCGTACTCGTCGGCGCGGCCGCCATAGTTCACGCCGATGCAGAAGATCTTGCCGGGCCAGGGGAGGAGGCGTTCGTAGGTGACGTCGGCGAGTGTGTGGTCGGCGGGTTCGTCGACGAACGAGGCCGCTTCCGCCAGGCGCCCGGCTTCGATCAGCGCACCGAGATCGTCGATGCCGTCCATGCGGCGACCAAGATCGATGACACCGATGCCCGCGGCGTCGAGCAACCCGAAGCCAGGCACTCCGTCAAATGAGTACGACAGCAGCTTCATCCTCGACCTCCCGGCGAAATTTGGACATCTATAGCCACGAGGTGGCGTCAAATGTCCACAGATCGTGTTGCGGGACGATAGTACACATGTTAAACAGTTCGAGCAATGTTGTATTCGCCGACAACGGTCTGGCCCAGGAGCGCTCCATGCCCCATGTGACGATCGAGTACTCGGCCAACGTCGCCGAGCACCACGACATCGATGCGCTCGTGGTCGCCGTGCACGAGGCAGCTCTTGCCCACGGACTTCCGCCGGCCGACGGTCACCGCACCCGAGCGGTTGCCCGGGAGCACTACGCGATCGCGGATCGAGATCCCGACCACGCCTTCGTCGCAATCCACTGTCGTATTGGTCCGGGCCGTGAACCCGAAGCGAAGCAGTCGTTCATCGAGCAGCTGCTCGAAACAGCCGAGGCCCATCTCGCGGCCGAAGCCCAGCTCGCGTCGGAATCGGCGAGTGGCGAACCCAACCCGCTCGCGATCATGTGGTCGATCGAAGTGACCGAGATCGACCCCGAGTTCCGCATCAACCGCAACCACGTCCGCGCTCGCCTCCAGGCGAAGCTCGAGGAGACCTGATGGCTGACAATCACACGATGGAAGAGAACCTCGCCGCCGCGCAGGCAAGCCTGCAACGCTTCGCCGACGCACCCTTGTTGCACCTCATCAACGGCGCAAAGGTCCCCAGTGCATCGGGTGAGACGTTCGCCAACCAGTCGCCGATCGACGGCATGCACCTGGGCGATGTTGCGAGTGGCGACGCCGCCGACATCGACGCCGCGGCCAAGGCGGCTGCGGCCGCCTTCGTCGAGTGGGGAAGCACTCCGGGCGTCGAACGCAAGCGGGTGCTGCATCGGGTCGCCGACCTGATCGAGGAACACGCCCACGACATCGCGGTGACCGAATGCGTGGACACCGGCCAGACCATGCGCTGGATGTCGCACGCCGCCTTGCGGGGCGCGGCGAACTTCCGCTTCTTCGCCGACCAAGCGCCCGGCGCGAACGACGGGCAGTCGCTCCCGACGCCCGACCACGTGAACTACACCACCCGCCACCCGATCGGCCCCGTCGGCGTGATCACGCCGTGGAACACCCCGTTCATGCTTTCGACCTGGAAGATCGCGCCGGCGCTCGCTGCAGGCTGCACCGTCGTGCACAAGCCGGCGGAGTGGTCGCCGTTCACGGCCGCCATGCTCAGCGAGATCGCGCTCGAAGCCGGTCTCCCCGCTGGTGTCCTCAACACCGTCCACGGCCTCGGCGAGACGGCCGGCAAGTCGCTGACCGAGCACCCCGACATCAAGGCCATCGCCTTCGTCGGCGAGTCGGCGACCGGCTCGATGATCCAGGCCCAAGGTGCGCCGACCCTCAAGCGCGTGCACTTCGAACTCGGCGGCAAGAACCCGGTCATCGTCTTCGACGATGCCGATCTCGAACGGGCCGTCGACGCGGCCGTGTTCATGATCTACAGCCTCAACGGCGAGCGCTGCACCAGCTCGAGCCGCGTGCTCATTCAGGACACGGTCTATGACCAGGTCACCGAGATGATTGCCACCAAGATGAAGAACGTGCCGGTTGGGCATCCGCTCGACCCGACCTCGATCATCGGACCGCTCATCCACCCTCGTCATCACGACAAGGTGTGCAGCTATGTCGACATCGCCGAGTCCGAGGGCGCCACCGTCATCCGAGGCGCCGAGTGGGCCGACGCCCCCGAAGGGGGAAACTGGGTCGCTCCCGCGCTCTTCACGGGCGCAAACAACGACATGCGCATCGCCCAAGAAGAGATCTTCGGCCCGATGCTCACCGCCATCCCGTTCACCGACGAAGCCGACGCGATCCGCATCGCCAACGACGTGCCCTACGGCCTCGCCGGCTATCTGTGGACCGGCGACGTGGGACGGGCCCACCGGGTAGCCCACGCACTCGAGGCCGGCATGATCTGGGTCAACTCGCAGAACGTCCGCCACCTCCCCACGCCCTTCGGTGGCACGAAGTCGAGCGGCATCGGTCGCGACGGGGGAGACTGGAGCTTCGATTTCTACATGGAGACGAAGAACATCGCCGTCAGCTTCGGCAACCACAACGTGCCGAAGTTGGGCGGGTAGTACGCCAGCAACCCGCAGGGTTGCCCCTCGCCGAGCTCGGAAACGCTGCGCTCGATGAGCGAATCTGCGGTCCCGGCAAGTCGGAGAGCCAACACCATGAGCCTGTATTACGTCCAGAAGTTTCTCTACGAACTGAATCGCAGTCCGGCGGTGCAGCAGGCCTACACCGCCGACCGACACGCGTCGCTCGAGGGGTTCACGCTCAGCGACGAAGAAATCGCCGCCCTCACTGAGCCCGACATCGGCAAGCTGTTCCACCTGGGCGTGAACGGCCAGATCCTGATGCACTTCGCCGCGTTCCACCAGATCGAATGGGCCGACTACTTGCAGCGCATGCGCGACGGGATCGATGCGTACGGCCCGGTCCGAGAAGGCGTCTATGCCATGACGGGCTACGAAGGCGTCGACGCCCACGCGGCCACGCTCGGACAAGAGAGCCGGGTCGCGGACGGCGCCGGTAACGCAGGAACCTCAACGAACGGAAGCTGAAGGAGCGCACCATGCCACTCGTCTACGCCGGCGTCTGTAGCCACGCCCCCGGAATTCGCGGCCGCGCCGACCAGGCCGACCCGGTTGCCAAAGACGCGCTCTACGCAGCCATGGACGACCAGCGAGCCGCGATCGCGGCGACGAATCCCGATGCGCTGATCGTCATCGCGGCCGAGCACTTCGCCAACTTCTTCATGAACAACATGCCGACGTTCGCCATCGGCATGGCCGACTTCTACAACGGCCCGATCGAAGATCCCGCCTGGCTGGGGATCGACAAGTTCGAGGCCCCGGGCAACCGGAGTTTGAGCGAGCGGCTGATCCGCGAAGTCATGCAGACCGTCGATGTCGCCTATGCAGAAGAGTGGCTGTTCGACCACGGCATTGCGGTGCCGTTGTCGTTCCTTACGCCGAACTTCGATCTGCCGGTGATTCCGGTCAACATCAACTGCCAGGGCCCGCCGCTGACACCGCTGCACCGCGCCTACGCGTTCGGCGAAGCCCTTCGTCGAGCCGCGGACTCTGTGCCCGAACGCATCGCCCTCGTCGGCACCGGCGGCATCTCACACTGGCCAGCGACCCCGGACAGCGGCAAGATCAACGAGGCCTGGGACCGGGACTTCTTGGACCGCTGGGCGCGCAATGACCGCGCGGCGCTCCTCGACTACGACGACGCCCAGGTCTATGCCGATGCCGGCCAAGGCGGGTTTGAGATTCGTACCTTCATCACCGTGAGCGGCGCCGCTGCGGGCTCGACAGGCACGGTCCATCACTACGAGCCGATCCCGATCTTCGCGGTCGGCTGCACCACGGCCAGCTACGACCTGGGTTAGGCCAACACGCAGTAGCCGTCGATGACGGACAACAAGCCTGACTGGGGGAGCGGCGGGACCCCTTTGCCGTGAGCATCGGATCGGACCTCGCCGATCCACTTGCTGTGTTGGTACTCGTGGTTGATGACGGCGGTGAGCAGGGTGCCGGCGATCACTCGGAGCTGCGCTGGTGCGCCGACGTTGCCTTCGTCGATCTGACCAATGCGGAAGCGGACTCGCTCGGCGACCGCGGACCTGTAGTCGAGCAGGCGACCCACGTCGGGAAGGGCGCCTCGGTCGGCTTCGGCAGTGGCCGAATCCATCAGGCCATCGAGCTCGGGATCCGGGCTGGGCTCGGCCGCGGTGAGGTTGCGCACCATGAAGTGGGCGACGGCCGCTTGGTGGCCCAGGTGCCAGCCGATCGCCGACGATTCCTCGTGAGGACGCCACGTGATCTCGGCCGGGGTCAGGTCCGCGTGCAGCGCTTGTGTCCACGCGATGGAGCGGTCGTACTCGGTGAGCAGTTCGCTCAGGGTTGGCGTGGTCATCGTGCTTCCTTTGCTAGCGGTGGGGTCGTGGAGAGGATTGCGGCGACGGCACGTTCGGCCGCGGCGAGGGCGCCTTCGATGTGGCCGGGCGCTTCGGTCGCTGTCTCGGTCGAGCACCAGTGCAGTCGTCCGTCGAGCGCTGGGTCGCCGTACATGGGATGGCCAAACGTCTGATACGACGCGAGCTGTTCGACACCGGGTGGGGAGGTCCATTCTTCGGCTCGCCAGTCGTGTACGACGATGTCGATCGGGTCGGCGGCGCGGTGGCCGAACAGCTCGACCAATTGGGTCAGGCACGCGTCGGCGGTCGCGGCCGGCTCGCCAGCTGCAGTGGGAGCGAAGCCGAAGAGGGCTGCAGGTGAACCGCTTGGTCCGCTCATGTCGTGAATCTCGCGCATCGGCCCGAGGTGACTGATTGCAGCACCCGCAAGACCCTCGTCTCGCCAGAACGGTGTGCCGTACACCGCGACGACCTTGGCGATGGCGCCCATCCATACCGGCGTGATCTCCGCCAGGCCGCGCAGGCGCTCGGGAAGCCCCGGCTCGAAATCGATCGCTGCCACGGCCAGCGCTGGTGGGAGTGCGAGTGCGACATGGCGCGCCGTCGTCGTCCCGTAGGCATGGTCAACCTGCAGTCGCCCAGAGTCGGCCGCCGTGCGGATCCGACGCACCGGTGTCGCGAGTCGAAGCGTGCCAGCTGCGAGCTCGCCGGCGAGGCGCTCGACCAGGTCTTGGGCGCTGTCGGTGAAACGTCCCGACGGCGTGTCGAGTGGATTGCCGTCGATCCGTTGCGCCGCACCCGGTTGGTGGAACAAGGCGTCGCCGTCCAGGTGCTGGCTGTGGAGTCGCAGGTCGAGCCGTTTAGCGAGCGCCTGCACCCGGAGCTCGTTCGGCCAGAACCAAGTCGCGCCCAGATCCAGGCGATGTTCGCCGTGGCGGTGGGCGAGGAGTCGTCCGCCCACGCGATCGCGTGCCTCGAACAGACGCACCGAACGGCCGGAGCGCTCCACCGCGTCGGCCACCGCGACGCCGGCAATGCCTGCGCCGATCACCGCGACGTCAACGTCGTCAAACTCCACCTCATCCACGCACAGAGTCTAGCTACTACTAGACTCTCGTGGCATGGCACGCCCTACCGGCCGCAATCTGCGCGCTGAGTTGATCCAAGAAGCGACGATCGCGATGCAAACCGAAGGCACGTCCTTCAGCTTCAACCAGCTGGCCAAGCGACTCGGCGTGCGAGCCCCCTCGTTGCACCACCACTTCCGCCGCAAAGACGATCTCATCGCCGCAGCGGTGACCGACTACATCGCCGGGTTCGAGACGACCGTTGCGACCCTCTCGACGGGATCGGCGATCGAGCGACTCAACGCCTATGTCACGGCGTTCACGGCCCCCGCTCGCGACGGCAGGTTTTGCCTCTGCGGTGCACTTACTGCCGACTGGGAAGACACCGCGCCACCGGTGCGCAAGCGCATCGCTGCCTTCTTCGACGATCAGCTCGTGTGGGTCCAGGCCACGGTCGAGCGCGGCCAGGTCGACGGTGAACTGCGATCGGATCTAGCTGCCCGGGACTTTGCACACGGCTTCGTGGCGGCACTCGAAGGCGCGCTTCTGCTCGCTCGGGTCTCACCAGATGTAGAGGTAGCGGCGGGACCGCTCACTCTTGTGCAGATGGCCGCGCGCTGATCAGGCTTCGTCGCGAATGATCTGTGGCCCCTCGGGGTCAATGAACCAACCGTCGAACTTCAGGCGGTTGTGGCTGTGCGCGACATGGTGCAAGCCGAACGCCGACTGCAACGCCGTGTACATACCCATTGCCTCTTGGGAATTGTTGACCGACTGCTTGGCGAGGGTCAGACCGAACATGGGACGCCGGGCAATGTGTGATGCCAGCGCGAGCGTCTCGGATTCGAGATCGTCGCGAGCCACGACGCGGTTGACCATGCCATGCTGCAAAGCCTCGTGCGCGCCGATCGCTCGGCCCGTGAACAACATGTCCTTGGCCAGGCGCGCGCCGGCCTCGTAGGGGTGCACGAAGTACTCGTGACCGTTCACGCCCAGAGCAACGACCGGGTCCGAGAAGGTCGCATCGTCGGAGCACACGATCAGGTCCATGGGCCAGACCAGCATCAGGCCACCGGCGATGACCTTGCCCTGCACCGAGGCGATCGTCGGCTTCGACAGATTCCGCCAGCGCCAGCACAGGCCGATGTACATCTCGGCTTCTCGCGCCATGTAACCCTCGGCTCCTGGGGCATCGAAGTGGCATTGCGTGCCGATCGTCGGCAGTGCATCCATGTCCGGGTTGATCTCGCCGAGATCGTGGCCCGACGAGAAGTGCTTGCCGTCGGCGGCCAACACGATCACCCGGATGTCCTCGTCGGCGATTGCTCGGTCGAACGCCTGGTTGAGCTCGGTGAGCATCAGATAGTCCTGGGCATTCGCCGCCTCGGGGCGGGCGAGTGTGATGCGAGCGACTCGCTCGACGGGTACGTCGTATCGCACCCGGGTCCAGTCGGTCGTCTCTGGCGTGGTGTCCGTCATTGCTCAGACCAGCCGGAAGTCGGTGCCGCACAAGGTGAGCGTCTCACCAGCGCGGCTTCGGTCTGTTGCGACCAGGTCGGCAGCGGCGAGCCCGTCACCGCGCCCATCGGTCGCCTCGACAAATCGGATCTCGGCATCGTCGAGCGTCATCACGCCGTCGTGCACCGGCCGCCCAACCGCGACCGCCCACCGGTCGGCCATCGCCGCCGGATCGTCGGCCTGAATGTCGACGGCCACCAGGTCGCTCACGACGCCGTCGAGGCTGTGGTACTCCCAGTCGTAGCCGGCCCAACCCCAGCTCTCGGGCGGATCGGACTGGTCGATCGACAAGATCGCGCCACCGACATCCTTGGGGTGCATGTGGATGCCGTGGATCGAAGCCGTGCCGCCGTCGGCGGTCACGCCCTTGGTGCCTCCCTCGTGCACGATGCGAATTCCGGCTGCCTCGATTCTCGCCTTTTCGCCGGCCACATCGTCGGTCTGCAGGATCACCATGTAGCCCCCGTCACCGCCGCGGCGGTCGAGGAACCGCTCCGCCGTCGTGCCCGGTTGCTTCGGAACCACGACTTCGAGGATGTGATCCCCGATGGCGTACAGGCCGTGGCGCAATCCGAAATGTGTCAAGCCGGGGTCTCGGTAACAGACCTCGAGGCCGAGTTGGTCGCAGATGACCTGTTCAACGGGGCGCAGGTCTCGAGCGACCAACGCGATCTGGCGAAGACGAAGCATCCTCCACCCTCCCAAGTTTCCCCGCCCCGCTCCAAGCGGGCCGGGGACCGTCGGCAATACGCTGCGAACCGTGACTGGTGCATCGCGATGGGATGGCAAGCGAGCGGGAACCTACGACACCGCCTGGAAACGCATGGAGGAGCTTGGTCAGACTCCTCACGGCGAGGTCGACTTCGTGCAGCGGTACCGGCCGGCAAGCGTGCTCGACGCCGGATGCGGCACCGGTCGCGTCGCCATCGAGTTCGCTCGCCGCGGCGGCGAGGCCGTAGGCACGGATCTCGATGCATCGATGCTCGCCGAGGCGTCGACGAAAGCCCCCGAACTGGACTGGGTGCAGTCGGATCTTGCCGCACTCGATCTCGGGCGCACCTTCGACGCCGTGGTGATGGCCGGCAACATCATCTTGTTCGTACAGCCAGGGACCGAAGCGGCCGTGGTGTCGGGGGCCGCCCGCCATGTCCGAAACGGTGGTCATCTGATCGCCGGGTTCTCGCTCGGACGCGGTGTTTCAGCCGATGAGTGGGATGCCTGGTGTCGCGACGCGGGGTTGACACCACTCGAGCGCTTCGCGACGTGGGACGCCGATCCATGGACCAGCGACAGCGACTATCTCGTCGCCGTAGCCACCCGATGAGCGACGTGACCGCCGCTCCCTGGGAGAGCCCGGCACCCGATGCGACGTCGGTGACCGAGTTCGTCGCCGGCCCAGGTGTGCGGCGACTCGACGTATCGATCGACCTCGCCCGTCTGCGAGCATCGCTCGACCAGGTCCTCGATCGGCTCGACTACGACACGACCTACGGCGAATGGGGATTCGGCGTATTGCCCGTGACCCGGCGTCCCGGAACCGCGGGGCGCGAGGCGGTCGACCTCTCCGGACGCTTCTGGATCCGGCCCGATGACCGCTACGAAGAGATCGCTCGTGATCCTCTGGTCGATGAACACGCCTACAGCGAGCTGGTTCCCGAGTTTGGCGACACCTACATCGCCGAGGTCGTCGAGCTGCTTCGATCCGTAACGACGATCGGGCGGGTCCGGATCAACCTGAAGCAGCCGTTCAACGCAAACTCCTGGCACCGCGATCCAGAGCCGCGTATCCACGTGCCTATCCACACCAACCCGGGATGCCTGTTCGTGGTCAACCATCACTGCACGCATCTGCCCGCCGACGGCAGTGTCTATTTCACGGACACGCGGGCGTATCACACCGCGCTCAACGGGGGCGACACACCGCGGGTACATCTCGTCGCCGCTGTCCTCGGTTCGCCCTGACCAAAAAAGTTTCAGAAATCTTGAGACAAATCGCCCAGTGAGGGGTCTAGCAGTGCGTGGCTGCGGTGTTTCCTCTTCATTTCCATGCTCGGGAAGCCCGCGGCCATCTTTCTGCAGCCTCTTCTCGTCGTCGTCGTACGCGCCAAAAATCCGAAGCCAGCCAGCTTGGCCTGCTCGACGTTCACGATCTTGAGAAGCGGCTGAGCACGGCGTTCTTGGCCCGCTACGGAGCCGAAGTCGGCCGCGAGGTGACCTCGGAAACGCTGGCTTGGGCGTGGGAGCATCGGGATCGGCTCGAGGGCATGGAGAACCCGGCCGGCTACCTGTTCCGGGTAGGCCAGAGCAAGTCCCGGCGGCTGCTGCGTTGGAGTCGAGAATCCGTGCGCTACCCGAGCGAGAACACCGACGATCAGCAGCCTTGGGTCGAGCCTGGACTCGCCAACGCTTTGGCGCTACTCGACGAGGAGCAACGCACCACTGTCGTTCTCGTCCACTGTTTTCAGTGGACCTATCGCGAGGTTGCTGAGCTCATGGACCTGGAACTGCACGGCGTCCGCAACCGGGTGCACCGGGGCATGGCTCGCCTGCGGACCGAGTTGGGAGCCGCATCGTGACTGAGTCGACCGAGCTCGAACAGCGCCTGGCGGACTACGGCCAGGTGCTCTCCGCCGAACTCGCCGGGTGGCCGGTTTTTAATCCCGCCACGGTGGCGGCAAGTTCGCCCCTCCTGTTCTACAGGGGATGGCGGGGGCGGTGGTCCGGTGCGGGCCACCGTCCATTTCTCGCGGTCGCGGTGGTCGTCACGCTGGCCGCAGCGGCAACCGTGGCGATACTCCTGAGCCTCACCACCGACCAGAGCGCGCCACCTGATACCGAGGCCCCAGTCGGGATCGCTGCGCCGATCGATCCCGAAGCGAGCGCCGAGGCGGGCGAGCCCACGTCGGACCCGTTGGCAGCGCCTAGCGAGCAAGCGCCACAAGCCGAGCCTGTTTCGCCAGCGCCGACGGCAGAAATCGACGATACTGAACCGCCGGCGGAGCCGGCGGCGACGGACGGAGGGTCCGATCCCGAGGTCGGGGCCGCCGGGGACCCGAACGATTCGGTTCCCTCCGCTCGTTGCCGCGACGGTTTGCTCGTCAACGGGGATTGTCGCATCGCACGCCCGGTTGCCAACAGCGCCCGATCGGCCGCGTGCCTTGCTCAAGCCGGCATGCTTCGTGGCGAGACGGGCGGCGACGCTACCCAATGCTTCAAACGGGTTGATGCCGTCGCGTCGTGTCCGGGGACCGCCGAGCAAAGCGGGTTCGTGTGTTTCGTTCGTTCGGCGCCTAGGCCCGCGGTTCCTCCTTGTCCCACCGGTGCGGTTCTCTCGGGCCAGCGGTGTGTCCGGACCTTGGTGGCCAAGCTGGTGTGTGTCGACGGCGAACTCGTCGACGATCTTTGTCGCGTGGAACAGGCGCCCGCGCAAGGCGGCGAACTGAGTTGCACCGGCGGGGCCGTGACCGACGGGCGATGCACCATCGTCGTTGCCGGCACCTGTAGCTCGGGGACACCCGTGAGCGGTGGTTGCGCGCAATCGGCGCCGACCGAGAAGCGAACGTCGTGTCCGACCGACACCGTGTTGAACGACGGACGCTGCCAGCCGATCGGCGGCTGCCAGAACACCAAGGATTCTCGAATCTGCGGGTCCCCTCCGATCGTCGAGGTCATCTGCTCGCTCACCGGCCAGCGTGGTGACTGCACGTTCGTCGTGCCCGCCACCTGTCCGGCCAACTTTGCCTGGAACGGCAGCGACTGTGCCCGCGAGGCTGCGGCCGCGCCGGCTCCGTTCCAGTGCCCGCCGGGCGAGATGCTCGTCGGCACGAGCTGCTTCGTCGAGGTCATGCCCGAGCCCGAGTGCGCCGAAGGCATCTTGGTCGAGGCGGAATCTGAGACGGCGGAGACCGATGCTTCCGAAGGTTCCGAGTCGCCTCAGTTGCTGTGCGCTGTGTCGACGCCCGCCGCGGCCCCGGTTTCAACCTGTCCCGTTGGATCGAGCCTCGAAGCCGGGCGCTGTGTGTCCGCGTTCGGTGCCGACCGGATCTGTGCGATGGGGACCTTGATCGGTGACGAGTGCGAAATCATCGTCGAGATCGCCGGTGCCGCGCTGTGCAGTGCCGGCGAGCTGTTCGAGTACGGGTGGTGCGTACGGTTCGAGGCCCCGATCAGTTCCTGATCGGGTGCCGGGCTGGGTGTCGCGAGCTGTTTCGCAGTGTCGTACGGTCGGGCCATGGGCTCCGAACAAATCGCAACCGTCCTAGATGACCTCTTCGGTGCAGCCGAGCGAGGGGATTGGGAGCGCTTCGCCAGCTTCTTCGCCGCCGATGCTGTCCTGCGCCAGAACGTCGGCCGCGAGCTGACCAAGGAACAGGCAATGGTCGCGCTGCCCGCGTTCACCGCCGACGGCACCCAACTCCGCTACGAGAACGTTCGGCGCGTGTATGGCATCGACTCGGCGACCGAAATGCACGACGCGGTCTTCACCAAGCCCGACGGACGTCAGGTCCGCATCGACATCTGTGTCGTCGTGCAGTTCGATGACGACGGCTTGATCAGGCGATCCGACGAGTATCTCGACTCGGCTGCTGCAGCTGCCCTGTTCGCCTCGTCGGTTACGGCGGAATGAACCGTCGCGACCAGCGAGGACGGGCGGTAGGTGAGCGGCTAGTTTCAGGGCCTGACTACTCCAGGGGGAATCGTGGCCACTGTTGATCCGAAGCTGCTGAGCCAAGTCCGCTACCGCTGTATCGGGCCGACTCGCGGTGGGCGAGTCGTTGCTGTCTCGGCAGACCCTGATCGCCCGAACGTGTTCTACTTCGGCGCGTGCGCGGGCGGTGTGTGGAAGAGCGACGACGCCGGTCAGTACTGGGAGAATGTCACCGACGGTCAGCTGTCGACCGCGGCGATCGGCGCCCTGGCCGTCGCGCCGAGCGACGGCAACGTGATCTACGCCGGCACCGGCGAGGCGACGATCCGTATCGATGTCACCCACGGAGACGGGGTGTACAAGTCGACCGACGCGGGCAAGAACTGGCAGCACATGGGGCTACCCGAGAGCCGCCACATCGGTCGCATCGAAGTCCATCCGAACGATCCCGACACCGTCTACGTTGCCGCGCTCGGTCACTCGGCAAAGGACAATCCTGATCGTGGCCTCTACCGCTCCAGCGACGGCGGCAAGACCTGGGATCTCGTCCTCCACGTGAGCGAAGGTGCCGGAGCGATCGATGTCTCGATCGACCCGACCAACCCCCGCATCGTCTATGCCGCGATGTGGCAAGCGCGCCGCAATTTCTGGTCCATCAACAGCGGCGGCCCCGACAGCGGCCTGTGGCGCAGCCTCGACGGTGGCGACACGTGGACCGACATCTCGACAAATGCCGGCATGCCCGACGGCACGCTCGGCAAGATCGGCGTGTCGGCATCGGCCGCGCAACCGGGGCGCGTGTTCGCTCTCGTCGAAGCCGAGTTCCGCAAGCGCGGTCTGTACCGCAGCGACGACCATGGTGATACTTGGACCAAAGTCAGCTCCAAGCCCGATCTGTGCTGGCGCCCCTGGTATTACATGCACGTCGAGGCCCACCCGACCGAGGCCGACACCGTCTTCGTCATGAACGCGTCGGCATGGAAGTCGATCGACGGCGGCAAGAACTTCGACGAGTTCCACACGCCCCACGGCGACAATCACGGACTCTGGATCGACCCGAAGAACCCCGACCGCATGATCGGCTGCGATGACGGCGGCGCCTGGGTGTCGCTCAACGCCGGTTCGAGCTGGTCGACCATCTACAACCAGCTGACGGCGCAGTTCTACCACGTCGCCGTCGACGACGAATTCCCCTACACGGTCTACGGAACCCAGCAGGACAACTCTTCGATCGCCGTGCCGAGCCAGACCGGCAAGGGCGCGATCAACTGGGGTGACTGCTACCCGCCCGGCACCGCCGAAAGCGGCTACATCGCCCCAAAGCCCGGCGACCCCGACATTGTCTATGTCGGCGCGATCGGAAGCTCGCCTGGTGGCGGCGAGGCCCTGCAACGCTTCGACAAGAAGACCGGTCAGGTCCAGCTCGTATCGATCTGGCCCGAGGGGTACCACGACGGGGCAACCGCCGAAGTCCGCTTCCAATGGACCTATCCGATCGTCTTCTCGCCCCAGGATCCGAACACGCTCTACGCCTGTGGCAACAAGGTCTTCCGCACCAAAGACGAGGGTCATAGCTGGGACGAGATCAGCCCTGACCTGACCTACGCGGACCCCGACACACTTGGTGTTTCCGGCCCGCTCACGATGGACACCGCCGGCGCCGAGATGTACGCCACGATCTTCTCGTTCATCGCCTCGGCGCACCGGCCCGGCTCGCTCATGGCCGGTTCCGATGATGGTCGTGTGCATGTGAGCGCCGACGATGGCGGTACGTGGACCGACGTCACGCCTGCGGGCCTCGAGAAGTTCAGCCAGATCACGATGCTGGCCGAGTCGCCCCACCACGACGGCACGGTTTACATGACCGTGGCCCGCCACAAGAACGGCGACTACGCGCCCTATGTCTGGAAGACGTCGGACTTCGGCGAGACCTGGTCTCGCATCGACGCAGGCCTGCCCGACGGCCAGTTCTGTCGTGTTGTGCGCGAAGACCCGACCAAGCCTGGCCTTCTCTATGTCGGCACTGAGCTCGGTCTCTGGGTCTCGTTCGACGATGGCGCGCATTGGCAGTCGCTGCAGTGCAACTTGCCGGTCACCCCGGTCTATGACCTGGTCGTCAAGGACACCGACATGATTGTCGCCACGCATGGCCGGTCATTCTGGATCCTCGATGACCTGACCCAGCTCCACCAGGCTCACGACGATCTGCTGTCAGCGTCGGCGCATCTGTTCACGCCTCGAGATGCTGTGCGTACGCCACCGGACCTGTTCGCCGACTTCTGGGGCTCCAAGGGCGGCAAGAATTACCACGTCACGATCGGGCAGAACGCGACCTTCTACCTCGAAGAAGACGAGACCGGCTATCAACGCAAGCGGGTGATCGACGGCGGCACCGATGCCGACCGCGGTGTCCGTGTCACCTACTGGCTCGGCGAAGAACCCGAGGCGCCGATCACGCTCAGCTTCCTCGACGCCGGCGGCGAGTTGATCGAATCGTTCACGAGCGACCGGCCCGAAGCCGAAGAGGACCGCGACGGCCGCTACGCCACGGCCAGCGCTGGCATGAACGTCTTCCAATGGGAGATGCGTCATCCGGCCGGACCGAAGATGGTCGACACCGAGTTCCACGGTCGCCCCAAAGGGCCACTTTGTGTGCCGGGCACCTACCAGGTGCGGCTCGAGGTCGGCGATGCTTCGATGACCGAGTCGTTCCAGCTCCTGCGCGACCCTCGCGTCGAAACCCCCGTCGAGGATCTCGAGGCCCAGCGAGATCTCCTGCTTCAAGTCCAAGGCAAGTTGGGCGAGCTCGTCGAGTGCGTCAACGGCATCCGCCTGATGAAGAAGCAGGTCGCCGGGTGGCAGGATCGCCTAGACAGCGAGACCCATGCCGAGATCCTGTCCGCGGGCGAGTCACTGGTCGAGCGCCTCGATGCCATCGAGTCCGAGCTGGTGCAGCGCGAGTTCACGACCCGCGGCGACACCCTCAACTATCGCGAGAAGCTGTTCGAACGCATGGCCGGTCTGCCGCCTGTCGTCGGCAGCGCCGACAAGCCGCCGACGACCCAGTCGTTCACCGTGTACGACAAGGTCGCTGGCCAGATCGACGAACAACTGGGCGCCTATTCATCGCTGCGAGAGACCGACCTCGCAGCGCTGAACGACATGCTCGCCGAACTCGACATGGGCATCATCGGCGCCTAGTCGACCGTCTCTTACTACGTGCAACTTCTGGCGACCCTTGGGGTCCTTGTCGCGGTGTACGCGTCGTTCACCGTCTCGGCCTCGGCCGGGCTCGGTGGCTCGCTGCTGCTCGTGCCGACATTGGCGCTCTTCCTCGGTACCAAAGAGGGAGTGGCGCTCGCTGCCCTGTTATTGGCGAGCAACAACGTCGCCAAAATTGTCGCCTATCGAGACACGCTGCCGTTCCGCAAGGCCGCTCCGATCGTTGCACTCATCATGGTCGGTGCGGCAGTTGGCTCGACCTTGTTGGTCAACGCCCCGACCTGGGCGGTCACGGCTGGCGTCATCACGATGTTTGCGGTGTCGTTGGCCGCCGAGCGCTACGAGTGGAACCCGGTACGGCGAGGGTTCGCCCCATCGCTGGCGTTTGTGTCGGGAGCGACGAGCGGGTTCTCGGGGACAAGCGGTCCGCTCAAGGGCGTAGCGATTCGCAACCTCGATCTCGATCGTCGCCACTTCGTGGGCGCGGCATCGCTGGCGAGCTTCGCTGGCGATGCGACCAAGACGGCGATCTTCGCCGAAGCGGATCTGCTCGGTCGGACCTCGTTGCTGCTCGCCGCTGCCGCGGTGCCGCTGATGGTCGCAGGGACCTGGACGGGTTCGACCCTCAACCGCAAAGCAGGCGAGAAGACGTTCGCGGTGCTGTTCTGGACCGTCATGGCCGGGTACTCGATCCGACTTGGCATCTTCCTGCTCGACAGCTGATCGCTCGTTTCTGGCCCGAACCTGGTCGGCCTCTAGGGTCGGGGGATGAACGACGGCCTCGTACTTCGCTCGGATCTCGACGGTGTGGCGACGATCACGCTGCATCGCCCGGACAAGCTCGACGCGATGAACCCGGCGGCGTTCATCGAGCTTCGTGGTCACCTCGAAGCGATCCGAGACGACGAGTCGGTGCGCGTCGTCGTGCTCCAAGGCGCCGGCCGCGCATTCTGTGCCGGCAATGATCTGGGCTCGATTGCTGCTGGCGAACGGGCACCAACGGCGACCTATCAGGCCGAGACGATCGACCTGCTCGAAGCGCTCCCTCAGGCAACCATCGCTCGAGTGCACGGCCACTGTTACACCGGCGCACTCGAGCTCATATTGGGCTGCGATCTGATTTTGTGTGCCGACGATGCTTCGATCGGCGACACGCACGGTCAATGGGGCCTGGTGCCGGTATGGGGCATGTCGGTCCGGCTGCCCGAACGGGTTGGCGTGGCCAAGGCGCGCGAGCTGAGCTTCACCGCCAAACGAATCAGCGGTGTCGAGGCCGTCGCGATCGGCCTGGCGAATCGTTCAGTCCCACTCGATGAGCTCGACGCAGCGGTCGCCGAGATGGCCGGTCAGATCGCGGCCAACTCACCGGGCACCGTGTCGATGATGAAACGGCTCATCACCGACGCCCAGAACATGGATCGCACCGATGCCTTGGAGCGCGAACGAACCGCTCCCTACGGTCGCCCGGCCGACATGGAAGCACGCATGCGCGCCGGCGGCCGAAATTGATGGGGATTAGGGGTGGTGCCGACCCCTAATCGGCATCAATTTCGGGGTGGGGTGGTGGAGCCGCCGGTGATGAGGGGGTAGAGCCCGTCGGCGCCTTGGTTGGCGGCGGCGTGCCCAACCCAACGAGACCACTCGCGGGTGCCGCCGTACTCGGTGCGCCAGCTCCACAGCCGCCGGCTGTAGTGGTGCAGCGGATACTCCTGGGTCATGCCCATGGCCCCATGCGCCTGGTGACAGGCCTTGGTTGCACGGGTGGCGGCCTGGTTGCAATTGAGCTTGGCTGCGGCGATCTCGAACTCTCCGGCGCCGCGGTGTGCCGCCTGACCCGCCGACTCGGCAGCCATGCGAGCAAGCGCCGCGTCTTGGGCCGCCCACACCAGGTGCTGCTGCACGGCCTGGAAGCGGGCCACCGGTCGACCGAACTGGTGGCGCTCATTGGTGTAGCTCACGGTGAGCTGGCTCATCTTCTCGATCGCACCGCCCATCATGGCGACCCGGCTGAGCGCACCTCGGAAGCGCAGCGCAGCAGGATCGACGCCGTCGGGGGCCGCCGCGATGTCGGCCGCCGCTCCATCGAACGTCACTGTGTCTCGAGGCTCGCCGGCGAGTGATGTTTGTTCGACGATCGAGCCGGCCGTGGGGTCTACCGACGCCACCTTGCCGTCGGCGACGAACGCCAACCGTTCGGCGGACCGACCCCACGGGACCATCGCCGCTGAACCGGTGATGGTGCCATCCGCGTTGATGGACAGGCCCGAAGCGTCGGGCGCGACGGTGACGATCCCTTCGGGAAGTTCAAGTCCGGCCGAAGCAAGAAGCCAGCCGCCAAGCATGCCGGTCTCAGCCACCGGAATCGGTGCCGCGTGATAGCCGACCAATCGCAACACTTCGAGTGCGTCGAGCAAAGTGCCACCCGAACCGCCCGCTTCTTCGGCCAGCGAGATCCACGGAAAGCCCGTCTCGGCAAACGCCGACCAGATCTCGGGGGCGCCGCCGGTCTCCTCGGCGGCTTGGACCGCACCGTGAGTGCAGAGCTCGCCAAACAGGCGGTCTGCGGTCTCGGTGATCAGTTCATCGACGGTCTCGAAACTCATACCGGAAGCCCCTGGAGTCCCTTGCTGGCTACCGAGCGAAGGATCTCGATCGTGCCGCCACGAATGGTGTTGCCGGGTCCCGTCAGCACGCACTGCGAGAGCAGCCGGCTGAACAGTGACTCGGAATCGAGCGTGAGTTCTTCGTCGACGAATTCGACCAGCTTCTCGATCAGCTCGATCTCGTACCGGGTGCCCATCTCTTTGACGAGCGACGATTCGACCGAAGGGGCGTAGCCGCCGTCGATGAGCCGAGCAACGGACAGCGACAGGTTGCGAATGCCCCACCAGCGAGCGACGAGTTCGCCGAACAACTCCAGCGCTCGCTCACCCAGCTCGGTGTCCTGGGTTTCGCGAAGAAGCTGCTCGACGGTCGAGAACGGGGACAACCAGCGATCGGGTCCGCCTCGTTCATAGGCCATCTCGGTCGTGTTCTGGTTCCAGCCCATACCGGCCTGGCCGACCACATTCTCATCGGGTACGAAGACGTCGGTGAACGACACCTCGTTGAAGTGATGCTCGCCGTTGAGAAACGGAATCGGGCCGACTTCGAGGCCCGGCGTGTTGTGAATGTCGATGAGCATCTGACTCAAGCCCTCGCGCTTGTTGCCTTCGGGCTCCAGCGGCGTGGTGCGCAGCAGGCAGATGAACCAGTCGTTCTGATGCGCATTGCTGGTCCAGATCTTGGTGCCGTTGATGATCCAACCGCCGTCGTCGCGGTCGGCTCGGGTCGAGACCGACGCCAGGTCGGAGCCGCTGTCGGGTTCGCTCATGCCAATCGAGAAACCGAGTTCGCCAGCGCAGATTTTTGGAAGAAAGCGTTCGCGCTGATCGTCGGTGCCGAACTTATTGATGATCGCACCGGTCTGGCGGTCGGCGACCCAGTGGTAGCCAACCGGGGCACCCCAGCGCAGCATCTCTTCGACGACGACGAATCGGTCGACGGCGGTCCGTGCATGGCCACCCCATTCGGTGGGAAGCGCCATGCCGACCCAGCCGCGCTCCGCCATCTTTTTCGAGAAGGCTTTGTCGTGACGGGCGGACATGCCCAGGCCAGGTTCATGGGACCCGGGCGGAAGCTCCTCGGCGAGGAACGCCCGAACCTCGGCTTGGAGCGCCAGTTCATCTGGCGTCAGTTCGGTGGGTGTGAAACGCATCGTCTTGATCGTTGCACGTCGAGCGCTCGCACGAGCAGTCCGGAAGTGCCCAGACTGTCGATGGCTGTGCCAAGATTTGCGGATCGCAGTGACCGAAGCCGAGTCCTCGCCCGAGGCTCACAAGCTCAGCACGTTCGGGGGAGTGTTTGCCCCGAGCTTGTTGACCATCCTGGGGCTCGTCCTCTTCCTCCGTTTGGGCTTCGTCACCGGCAGCGTCGGCGTGGGCCAGATGCTTTTGATCCTGGCGCTTTCGAGTGGTGTTTCGGTCCTGACCACGATCTCGTTGGCTGCGATTGCCACCAACCTCAAGGTCGGCGGCGGCGGGGTCTACTTCTTGCTGTCGCGCACCCTCGGCCCGCAATACGGCGGCGCCATCGGCCTGGTGCTGTATGTCGCCATGTCGGTTTCGGTCGCGTTCTACGCCATTGGTTTGGGTGAAGCCGTCACGAGCATCACGGGCAGCGACAGCGCCGCACTGCCTCGGCTGATCGCTGCGTTTGTGATCATCGGCCTGCTGGGCCTGGCTTGGCTTGGTGCCGACATCGCAACCCGTTTCCAATACGTCGTGATGGTGTGCTTGGCGGTCGCCATCGCCGGCTATTTCGCCGGCGTGCTTCCGGACCTGCAACCGAGCAGCCTCGGCGACAACTTCGGCCGACCAGCGCTCGGTGCGTCCTTCTGGGTCAGCTTCGCCATCTTCTTTCCGGCCATCACCGGTTTCACCCAAGGCGTCGCGATGTCGGGCGATCTGAAGACGCCTTCGCGAAGCATCTCGCTCGGCACATTCTCGGCCATTGGCGTATCGACCGTCGTCTACCTCTTGGTCATCCTGACGTTGGGCATGGCGGTGCCGCTCGATGTGTTGCGTGACGACACCGCGATCATGCGTTCGCTCTCGCTGCGCCCCTGGCTGGTCGACGTCGGCGTCATCGCAGCCACATTGTCCTCGGCGATTGCCTCGATCATGGGCGCACCGCGGACGCTGCAACGCCTCGCCGCCGACCGGCTCATCAAGCCGCTCGAACGGTTCGCGGAAGGCTCAGGAGCCGACGACAACCCCCGGCTGGGGGCGGCGTTGAGCGCGGCAATTGCACTGGTGACAGTGGCCCTCGGCGACCTCGATGTAGTCGCTCCGGTCATCTCGATGTTCTTCCTGGCCAGCTACGGCATGATCAACTTCGCCACCTACTCCGAGGCTCGCGCTGCGAGCACCTCGTTCCGCCCTCGGTTCAAGTACTTCGATTGGCGGCTGAGCCTGCTGGGCACGATCGCGTGCCTCGGCGCAATCTTGGCGATCGATCCACTCGCCGGCGCCTTGGCGGGCGTCGCCGTGTTCATGCTCTACCGATGGCTGCAGCAGTCGGTGATCGAGGTCCGATGGGCCGACAGCACGCGTGGCTTCCACGCCTCGCAGGTGCGATCACACTTGAAACAGATGGGTGTGCAGTCGGACCCGAGTCGGGACTGGCGACCGTGCACGGTCGCGTTCGTACCTCGCAATCCCGAGCGTCGTTCGCGGCTCATCGCGGTGGCGTCATGGCTCGAAGGCGCGGCCGGGTTCACCACCGTCGCACGTGTCATCGTCGGATCGGGTGCCGTGGCCCGCAAGAAGGCGTCGCAGGTCGACCTCGAGCTGCGGCGTGAGCTGGCCGACCGCAATGACGGCATCTATGGACGCGTCGTTGTCGGCGACACGGTCCAAGCGGGGGTGGCGGCGATGTTGCAGGCACACGGGCTTGGCGCCGTCAGACCGAACCTGGCGCTCTACTCCTGGCACGATCCCGATGTCTCATGGCACGCGGAATCTGAAAAGGGCAAGGCCACCCGCTACACGAACATGGTGCGCACGGGGCTACGCCATGGTTGCAATGTGGCCATCGTGCACGCCGACGATGCCAGCTGGGAACGGGTTGCGTCGTCGACGAACGGCGACCGGCGCCTGGCGGTTTGGTGGACCGACGACCGCACCGGACAGTTGCTCACCATGTTGGCGTGGATGTGCACGCGTTCATCGACATGGGCAGGAGCCGAGATCGAGGTGTGGGTCGCCGGAGACGATGTGCGCGCCGACGAGATCAACCGAGTCGCCGCACAGCTCGACGATGCCCGCCTGCCGGTTCGCGTCGCTGGCGGCGCGCCCCGCTCGGCGTTTGTGAACCGGGTGTCGGGGGCGTCACTGGTTTTTGCTCCGATGCGGGTCCGCAAGGGCGAAGCGCTCGGACCCAACGGGGTTGATCTCGATGAGCTCGGTGGGCAGCTCCCTGTCGTCGTGTTCGCTCAAGCTGTCGCGCCCGTCGAGCTCGATGTGCAGCCCGACGAGGACCGTTCGGCCGCGATTGCTGCCGCGCAGGATCGGGCGTCAAAGATCTCGGAGCGCGCCGAGCAGCTCAACGAAAAGGCCGCGCTGCTCATGGTCGAGGCCGAGCTGTTGCGTATCGAACGGCCCGAATGCACGAGCGACGACGAGGCGATTGTGGCCGCGGACCGGGAAGCCGCCGATGCCCAGCGGGCCTATCTCGACGCGCGGACCCGCGCCGACGAGGCATGGCGAGTCGTCTCCGATCTGGATCCGTCGGCCGCCGATGGCCATGTCGACCCGGAGCTTTGGGTCAATACCGACGGCGACGCAACCGATGCGCGCGCTCGCAACGGCCGACCCAAGTCCCGTCGCGACTCGATTCGTTAGCGCGTTTGGCTAACAGAACGGCCGGACTTGAATTTCGCCAGCTGTCGCGGTGGTTTCGAAAACCTGATTGCCGGTCCATGAGCAGAAATGGCCGTGCTCGTCCATGACGAGCTGGTCAGGCCGCAACGACGCGTACACACGTACACGCTGGCCGCCTTTGATCGTGAGCCTTCCGTCGGCTGGGACGGGCCCGGTCTCGAGCAGGTCCTGGTCGCGGGTGACACGGCGCTCGGTCTCGGTGCAGTCCGTTGCATCGGGTGCCGCCGTCTTGAGGATCTCACACGAGATGGCCTGGACCGGCGTGCCGTTCGGGTTAGTCGCGGTCGCGAGAATTTCGTCGACGTCTTCGACGGTGTAGACGCGGTAGTCCAGGCGGGTCAGGTCATCAAGACGTTCGACGTCGGAGACGGCCACGACCTCGAGGTCGAGACTCGACGACGATCCACATGCCGTCGCGGTCAGCGTCGCAATGATCAGCGCGGCGAGAATGTTGCGGAGCGGCCCTGAGCTGGCCGAGAGCGGAGCGTTCATCCGGGACATCGTGGGATCTCCGCCGTCACGGTCGCAATCGCGGCCCGACGATTCCCCGGTACGCGGCGGTGCTTCGCCTGGTACTGCGCAGCGTCAGCTTCCTGCAACGCGCTGGCGAGCGAGGTACCCGGCGGGGCCAGAGCAATGCCGACGCTGGCCCTGATAGAGACCGTGGCACCATCGATCGCGAACGGTTCTGTGAACGAGTCCACGATGCGTCGTTTCAGGTCGGCCATTTCGATCTCGGTTGTATCAGGGGCGACCACCGTGAACTCGTCACCGCCGTAACGAGCGACTTGGGCATTAGCTCCCAGGCGAGCTTCGAGGCGGGCGGCGACAGCGACCAAGAGTTCATCACCGGCGGCGTGGCCAAGCTCGTCGTTAACGGATTTGAAGCCATCCAAGTCGAGGAAAGCGACGCCCACGATGCCTCTCTGGGCATCGAGTGCGGCACCCAAGGTTTCAACGAAACCGGCTCGGTTGGCCAAGCTGGTGAGCTCGTCGGTTCGGGCTTGACCATGGAGGCGCACGGTCAGCGTGGCTGTTTCGCGTTGACTGCGATGTGAGGCCTCGCCGAGGACGGCCGCGAAGCCGCCCGTCCCGAAGGTCACGAGTGCGGACCAGCGGGCGTCGCCGTCGGCCATGGCCAGGAACCCGACGGTGCTGAAGAGGGCCGCCGGCGCGATGAACGCGACGAACGTGGCCCGGAGTGCAGACGCGTAGATCGCGGCGCCAGTGAAGACCGAGACGAGCACGCCGGTCGACATGCTTTGCCAGATCGGATCCGACGGCATCATGAGCCAGGGGTAGAGGCCCCATACGGTCCCGCCGAGCACCTGGGTCCAGACGGCGTGGATCGTCCAGTCCTCGTGCGCGTCGCGACGCAGATAGGCGAGCCACTGCACCAGCCCAGCGCCAAGCGCCAAGCACGTCCAGATGATGACGGTTGTCGTGTTCTTTGCTTGGGACCAGATCAATCCGACGAGAGGTGGCATCGAGAACGGAATGCAGAACACGGTGATGCGCATCAACCGGTGCAGGCGGGCGCGCAGGACGGCATTGACCCTGAGGTCCTGCTCCCCGGCCATCGCCAATCCCACGTTCACCTGATCCCATCGGCCCTTTTTGGCGACGGCTGAGGGATTGAAGACGCGCTAGGCGAAATGGAGTAGGTGGGTCAGCCGCCTCCGATGGCGGGAATGAAGTGGACTTCGGCCCCGTCGGGGATGTCCTCGTAGAGCGCGTCGGGAATGATCTCGCCGTTGATGGCGACGGCCATGCCCTCGGTGAGCTGGTCACCGAGGCCAGGCCATCGTTCGTCGAGAAGTCGCACGAGCCGGCGCACCGTCGGGGCTTCGACGGTGATCTCATCTTCGCCCGTGACGGCTTTGGCCGTCGCGCTGAATTTGACGGTGATCATGGTGAACGGGTCGGGTTAGTCGGCGTTGCGTTCGTTGATGGCCTCGAGCAGGGCGACCGGCGACATGGGCAGGTGCTCCATGCGGCAGTCGGTGGCTCGGTCGATGGCGTTCGCGATCGCCGCCATCGGGGGAACGATGCCGACTTCGCCAACACCGCGCACGCCATAAGGGTGATTGGGGTTCGGAACCTCGACGACGATGGTGTCGATCATCGGTAGATCAGACGCCACGGGAATGCGGTAGTCAAGGAAGCTCGGGTTGTCGAGCGTGCCGTCGGCGCGATGGATGTATTCCTCGTTGAGTGCCCAGCCGATGCCCTGGACGACACCGCCCTGCATCTGGCCCTCGACATAGCTCGGGTGGATCGCCTTGCCCGCGTCTTGGGCGGTCGTGTAGCGCACGATGCTGGTCTGGCCGGTCTCTTCGTCGACGGCGAGGTCGACGAGTTGGGTCGAGAAGCCGGCGCCGGCGCCGCGCACATTTTCGGCATGGGTAGCCGAGATCGGCCCGCCAGTCCGGCCGGCGTTGGCTGCAAGGTCGGCGAGCGACAGCGGCGACTCGGTTCCGCTCACGTGCTGGGCGTGGCCCTGCACCCATTCGACGTCTTCGATCTCGCAGTCCCAGGTCTTGGCGGCACGGCGACACAGGTCGGTCACGATCTTGCGACAGGCCTCGACGACGACCTTGCCGGTCGCGAGCGTGACACGGCTTCCGCCGGTCACGTCGGTGTCGCCGATGGTGTCGGTGTCCGCGATGTGGGGCTGCACACGCTCGACGTCGATGCCGAACTCTTCGGCAGCAAACAGGGCCATCGAGGAACGGCTGCCGCCGATGTCGGGCGAGCCGGTGATCACCGACACATTGCCGTCGGCATGCACGTTGACGGTCGCAACCGAGTTGCCGCCGATGTTGAACCAGAAACCGCTGGCCAGGCCGCGCCCTTGGCCCTCGGGAACAGGGGACCGGTAGTGGTCGCTGTCGCGGATGGCTTCGAGCGTTTCGATGAAGCCGATGCGGGGGAACACCGGGCCATACGGCGCCTGGACGCCCTCTTTGGCGGCGTTGGCCAAGCGCAGCTCGATCGGATCCATGTCGATGGCTCGGGCGAGCTCGTCGATCATGCTCTCGACGGCGAACGCCGAGATCGGGGCCCCAGGGGCGCGGTAGGCGGCGACCTTGGGCTTGTTGACGACAACGTCGAACCCCTCGATCCGGAAGTTGTCGACGTCGTAGCACGCCAGTGCTGTCATCGACGCGGCGCCGACGGGCGAGCCGGGGAAGGCCCCAGCTTCGAAGGCCATCCACAGATCGCAGGCCGTGATGGTGCCGTCGTTCTTGATGCCCATCTTGATCTTCATGCTCGAACCCGAAGTCGGGCCCGTGGCCATGAAGACTTCGTCGCGATCCATTACGACCCGGACAGGGCGGTTGGCCTTGCGCGACAGCAGGACGGCCAGCGGTTCGAGATAGATGGTGGTCTTGCCACCGAAGCCGCCACCGATCTCTGCCGGCGTCGCCTTGATCTTCGACGCCGACATGCCGAGGACCTTGGCGGTCATGGTGCGCATGTCGAAGTGGCCCTGCGACGAGACCCACAGGTTCGCTCGACCGTTCTGGCCTGAGTCGGCGACGGCGGCGTGGGGTTCGATGTAGCCCTGGTGAACGGGCTTGGTCGTGTAGCTGCGTTCGAGGATGGCGTCCGCGGCCGCGAAACCTTCGTCGAGGTCGCCGCGCTCGAAGAACGCTCGGCTCGCAATGTTCGAGGCGGTCTCGGGCGCCGGGTCGACGTTGGCCGTGATCAGGTCGTCGTGCAGGATCGGTGCACCATCGGCCATGGCTTCGTCGACCGTGAGCACGTGGGGGAGTTGTTCATAGGTGACCACGATTGCCTTGGCCGCGGCTTGGGCTTCGGCCCGACTTGTCGCGGCGACTGCGGCGACGGGATGACCCTCGAACAGGACCTTGTCGCGCGCCATGACCTTGACGGCCTGGTGGGCGTCGCCGGGCGCCATGTCGTCGGTCGGCGGGAAGTCGTCGCCGGTGATGATGGCCTGGACCCCCGGCATCTCGAGCGCTGCTGCGGTGTCGATGGACAGGATGCGGGCGTGCGCGTGGCGCGATCGCAGCACCGCGGCCTCGACCATGTTCGGCAGGATCAGGTCGGCGCCGAAACGCGCCTTGCCCGTGACCTTGTCGAGGCCGTCGGGGCGGATGGGGCGGGTGCCCACCCACTTGTAGCCAGGAGTAGTTGGATCTTCGGTCATCGTCATGATTGGCTCCTTCGGTCCTAGGCGTTCTCGCGCATGCGTTCGGCCGCGTCTTGGACGGCGCGAATGATCTTGTCGTAGCCCGTGCAGCGACAGAGGTTGCCGGCAAGGGCGTAGCGAATTTCGGTTTCGGTCGGGTCGGGATTCTTGTCCAACAGGGCTTTGGCTGCCATCAGGAAGCCAGGCGTACATACGCCGCACTGCAGGGCAGCACCTTCGAGGAAGGTCTCTTGAAGTGGGTGCAGATGGTCGGCTTCGGCCAGGCCTTCGATCGTGACGATCGTGGCGCCTTCGGCCTCGGGAGCGAAGATGAGGCAGGCGCAGGTCACCCGGTCTTCGACCAAGATCGAGCATGCGCCACAGTCACCGGTCCCACAGCCCTCTTTGACCCCGGTGAGGCCGATGTCGTCGCGCAGCGCATTGAGAAGCGTGCCGCCACTGTCGGCCAGGAACTGGGTGGCATTGCCGTTGATCGTGCAGCTGACCACTGACTTGGTGTGTGGTGTATTCATCAGTGAGCTCCGTTTGCGTTGGTGCCAGCGGCCCGGTCGGCGGCGAGTTTGACAGCTCGCTTGGCGAGGACGCCGGCGACTTGTTTGCGATAGGCGATGGTGCCGCGCTTGTCATCGATTGGATTGCATGCTGCGCTCGCAGCCGCGGCGACCGCGGCGAGCGTGTCGTCGTTGATCGGGTTGCCGACGAGGGCGGCTTCGGCGTCGGCGACACGAAGCGCCGTCGGGGCGACGGCGCCGAGCGCGATCCGGGCGGCGGCGCAGTTGCCGTCGGCGTCGAGGGTGATTTGTGCGCCCGCCCCGACGACGGCGATGTCCATCTCGGTGCGCGGAATCATGCGCAGATAGGCATCGCCCGTGTTTGGTGGCGGTGCATCGATTTCGAACTCGACAATGAACTCGTCGTCGGCGAGCGAAGTCTTGCCCGGCCCGGTCGTGATGTCGCCGACCGGCAGCGTGCGGGTGCCGTTGCCTCCGGCGACGACGGCTCGGACCTCGTTGACGAGCATTGCCGGCACCGAGTCTGCGGCCGGCGATGCATTGCACAGGTTGCCGCCAAGACTCGACCGGTTCTGAATCTGATCGCTGCCGATCAGCCCGGCTGCTTCGCTCAGTCCTGGGAGGGTGGATGAGAAGTCGGGATCCTCGGTCAGCCGAGAGGTCGGTGTGGCCGCTCCGACGACCCAGCCGGTGTCGGTCTTGGTGACGGTGGTGCAGCGGTCGATGCGCTTGAGATCGATGAGGAGGCCCGGTTCGGGGCGCCCCGCTCGGATCTGAGGGATCAGGTCGGTTGCGCCAGCGAAAACTCGGGCATCGGGTTGCGCAGCGAGCGCCCCGACCGCCTCTTCGACCGAAGTCGGTGCCAGGTAGTCCATGTACCAGTTTCGCACACTGCCGAGCCTGCTCGTTTACCGTGGCGCCATGGCGAAGTTGCGACAACTTCGGGTCGTCGACCCGAGCTTCCTCGAGACCGCACCTGTCC
The DNA here is from genome assembly GCA_938015575.1 of uncultured Acidimicrobiales bacterium. Lineage (GTDB taxonomy): Bacteria > Actinomycetota > Acidimicrobiia > Acidimicrobiales > UBA10347 > UBA10347. The sequence continues at coordinate 3,675 of CALLPT010000219.1, read as the reverse complement.
GCGACCATCTCATCCAGACGATCCCAGCTTCGGCCGAGGCGACGTTCCGGTGTCTCGAAGATGGCGACGCGTGGGGCCAGTGGCTCGAGGCAATTCAATCGGTCGAGTGGACCTCGCCTCGGCCGTACGGGATCGGCACCACCCGAACGGTGAGCGTGAAGCCCGGCGGTGCGATCGAAGAGGACTTCTTCGCTTGGGAAGACGGTCGACGCATGGCGTTTTACTTCGTGCGCACGGGTCTGCCGTTCTTTGCCGCGTTCGCCGAGGACTATGTCTTGACACCCCAGGGCAACGACCGCTGTGAACTGCGCTGGAGCTGGGCGTTCGAGGGTGCCGGATTCTTCCGAGCGACGCAGGGATTGGTCAACGCCGGGTTCAAACGCCAGGCTCGAGGATCGCTGGCCAACCTCGCCGAGTACATGAAAGCGAACGCGGCCAAGTATCAATAGTGGCGTGAACGTCTCCGACGCAGTTTCGAGCCGCTACTCCGTTCGCGGCTATCTACCCGAACCTCTTCCTGATGAGCTGATCACCGAGATCTTCGACATTGCTCGGCTGGCGCCGTCGAATACGAATTGCCAGCCGTGGCATGTCGCGGTGGTGTCAGGCGACCCCCGGATTCGCCTCGAGGCGGCGATCTGCGCGCTTGCCGACGAGGGAGTGCCGCCCAATCGCGAGTTTCCCGCGGCCAAAGACGCGTTGACCGGGGTGTATCTGGAACGGCGCCGGGCGTGCGGCTGGGGCTACTACGGAACCATGGGTGTGACCCGCGAAGACCGCGAGGGCCGAGCTGCGCTGGCACGAAAGAACTTCGAGTTCTTTGGTGCGCCCCATGTGGCGTTCTTCTCGATGCCACGGTCGATGGATCGCAGCAACGCCTTCGACATGGGCATCTTCTTGCAAACCGTCATGCTCGTCATGCAGGAGAAGGGCGTCGGCTGCATTGCACAGGGTGCGCTGGCGAGCTATCCCGATCCGGTGCGCGAGATTGCCGACATCCCGGAAGAGAACGGGATCCTGTTCGGGCTGTCCTTTGGCTGGGAAGACAAAGAGGCCCACATCAATACCGTGCGGATGCCGCGCGAACCGCTCGAAACATTCTTCAGCCACACCAGCTGATCACTCGTCGCCACCTCAGGGGGAATCATGGAACTTGCTGTCACGATGGCGTTCAGCCATCACACGCCGATCGACTACATCGTCGGGGCTTCGCAGCGGATCGAGGCCGCAGGCTTCGCCGCAATCTGGGTGCCGGAGCACGTGTTGTTCTTCCCCGACTATGCGTCGGCGTATCCGTACTCCGACGATGGCAAGGTGCCGGGCAATCCCGATGGGGTGCTCGATCCGTTCACGGCACTGACGTTTGTCGCCGCGCACACGACCACGCTTCGGTTGGCGACAGGGATTTGCCTCGTGCCACAGCGGCAGCCGGTCTACACCGCAAAGATGGTCGCGGATCTCGATTACCTGTCCGGCGGTCGGGTCGACTTCGGCATCGGCATTGGCTGGCTCGAAGAAGAGTTCGAAGCGCTCGGCATGGACTTCTCGGCTCGGGCCGCTCGCACGAACGAATACATCGCCGCCATGAAGGCGTGCTGGGGCGCCGACCCGGTGAACTTCGCCGGCGAGACGGTCACGATCCGCAACGCCCAGTTCAACCCGAAGCCGGTGCAGGGGCCGCACCCGCCGATCTTTGTCGGCGGCGAGAGCAAGCCGGCGATGCGCCGCGTCGCGGCGTTCGCGGACGGCTGGTACGCGTACAACGTCGGGCCCGACGAGATCGCGGGCACGCTCGATCGACTCGACGAGCACCTCGAGGAAGCGGGTCGCACCCGCGACGACATCAAGATCTATGTCGGACCGAACCGCCACAAAGTGACGCCCGAGGTCGCAGCGACCTACGAAGCCGCCGGTGTCGAGCAGCTGATTCTTGGTGTCTTCGCACGGAGCCTCGACGAGCTCGACGAGCGTCTTGGCCGAGCGAAGGAAAAGGCCGGCTTCTGACCCTGGCGGTCAGCCCAGCCATGCTCCGTCTCGGATGATGGTTCGCCCCGCCATCTCGCCGGGACCGTTCCATGCTTGGCCCCGCAGCAACGTCAGGATCAGGAGTGACCACTCGCCGTCGTTGTCGCCAGGGTCCCAGCCGACTCGCGTGACGTAGCCGCCTATGAGTGTCCGATCTGCGGTTCGGTAGTCGACGACATCGATCGCCACGTCAAAGATCGCGACGTCATCTGCGCTGTCGAGCGTGGCTCGGCCGCGCCCGTTGGCGGCCGCGTTCTTCGCCGTGATCGTGTCCGAGGGAGTCGCGACCACGATCTGGTCGTCGATCCACGCCAGTGACAGAGGCACCAGGTGCGGGTCGCCGTCGGGTGACGCCGTGGCCAGCCACACGTTCGGCTCGGTCTCAAGGCGGCGCCGCGTGTGATCCGCCCGTTCACACGACGTCCTGTTTGCCATGGAGGGCACGCTACGTGTTTGTGCTCCGGAAGTCTCGGCGTCTCGGTGTCGTAATCGAACGTCGAGTGGGCTGCTAGAGCAACGTTTGCAGGAACGCCCGGGTCGCAGCTCGTTCGGATTCTGAGCCGAAGGCGCTCGCCGCGAACGTGGTCATGCCGGCGGCTTCGAATGCGGCGAGCCGTTCACGGATCGAGTCGCCATCGCCGATCAGGGCGAGATCGGCCGGGCCGTCGAGACCCTCATGGTCGAGCATGGCCCGATACGACGGAAGCTGACCGTAAATCTCGTACTCACGGGCTGCCCGCTCGCGAGCGGCATCGACGTCGCCGGTCACGCAGATCGGTAGACCGACGACGACCTGGGGACTCGGACGTTCTGCGCCTGCGGCTGCCTCGGTGATGGTTGGCGTGGTGAGGTCCGCGATCGTCTTCGCACCGGTCATCCAGGTGATGGTGCCATCGGCGAGGCGTCCGGTGACCTTGAGCATCTGGGGGCCGAGCGCGGCGACGAGCACCTGCGGCGGTGCCGCGTCAGGGATGTCGATCTGGCCGCGGGCGGTCAGCGTCTCATGGGCTGCAGACACGGTCTGGGCGTGCAGAAGCGGCCCGAGTAGTTCGAGGTACTCGCGCATGTGGCGCACCGGCTTGTCGAATGGGATACCCCACATGCCTTCGACCACCGGCTTGTGTGACAAGCCGATGCCGAGTTGCAGTCGATCGGCGCCGATCACTTGGCTCACCGTGAGCGCCTGTTGCGCCAGCATCATTGGATGGCGCGGATAGGTCGGGATCACCGAGGTCCCCAGCTTGATTTCGGGGACCTCGCGGCCGACAACGGCAAGCGCCGTCAACGCATCGAAGCCGAAAATTTGGGGCACCCAGAAACTGCTGAAACCCTGCCCGGCCGCAGCGGCGACCTCTTCGACAAGACCGTCGACCTTGCTTTCGAATCCGAAAATTCCGATGTCCATGAAGTGCTCCTGTTCGAGGGGTGACGTACTAGTCGAAGTTGATGACGGTGCGGGTGCCTTCGCGGCGTTGCATCGCCTCGTAACCCTCGTTGATCTGGTCGAGATGAATGTGGCGGCTCACCATGTCGTCCAGATTCAAGCGACCGTCGAGGTACATGTTCACGTACTGGGGCATGTCACGACGGAACACATTGGAGCCCATCATCGAGCCTTTCAGCGTCTTCTCCTGCATGAAGATCTCGTAG
>CALLPT010000218.1 GCA_938015575.1 uncultured Acidimicrobiales bacterium | reverse complement strand
GCCGCGCGGATCGTCTGGCGACGGTCCGGCTTCAGAAGGCGGTCCGGCGTGTTCTGGTGGTCCGGCATCAGCAGGTGGTCCGGCACCGTCGGGTGGCCCAGCCGCAGGCACCGAGATCGTCGTTGGCGGGCCCGCGTCTTCGGGCGGCCCAGCACCTTCGGGCGCGTCAGCCTCGTCTGGCGGTCCGGCGTCTTCTGGTGGCCCGGCTTCGTCGGGCGGTCCGGCTTCAGCAGGTGGTCCGGCGTCTTCTGGCGGCCCGGCATCGTCGGGTGGGCCGGCGCCCTCGGGTGGTCCCGCGTCTTCAGGCGGTCCGGCGCCTTCGGGCGGCCCGGCTTCGGCAGGCGGTCCAACATCTTCGGGCCGACCAGCATCGTCGGGCGCCTCGGCATTGTCCGGCGGACCGACGTTGTCGGGCCGTCCCGGATTGTCGGGAACGGCCGGGGAGACCGGCGGTGTTGCGTCTGGTGGGCCCGGCTCGCCGGGGGTGCTCACCGTGGCTGCAGTTCGGGTGCCTCGTGCGCCAGGCTCGACGGCGAACCCGGGAGCGTTCGGGTCGCGGCTCGGTACGTCATCGACGATGTCGCGACCTGGCGGAGTCGGATCGACCGTCGGCGCAGTTTCGGCTCTGGTGTCGTTAGGCGCAGCGTCGGCCGGCGCTGGAGCTGGCGCGTCGCCTTGTTGGCCAGCGGGTGCCGCAGGCTGGTTTGGTTCGGCCGGCGTTGGTTCGTCTGCTTCGACGACCACAGGTGGGAGAACCGGGAGTTCGATCACCCCGGTCGCATGGGCTCCGCCGAGTCCAAGCGCCGCTGCGGCCGTGATACCGAGCACCGTCTTCGCTCCGGCGAGGGTGACCGCGGCGACCGCTTTGGCGCCACGCGACGCGGTGGGGGATTCCATTGCCAAGAACTCGGTCAAAGCGGCGGACATCGGGACGGGGCGAGCGGCGACTGACCGCGCTCGCTCGAAGAGCGCGTCGAGTTCGGTTTCCCCGGGATTCAGGCGACTGGCCACGTCGGCATGAACGATGCGGTCGGGCTCGATATCACGCCCGCCGGCGCTATTCCTCAAATTGGTATCGCGGCGGAACGACTCGAGCGTTTCGGGGGATAGTTCGAATGCCTCGGGTGGCAAGATCGACCAGTCCCAGCCGTCTGCATTCATGTCGGACATGTCAGGTCCCGACCACCATTGGCAACAGGTTCATCAGGAGCCACACGATCGCGGCCACGCTGCTCCCGGCGCAGGTTTTCCAGCTCGAGCAAGCTCTTCAAGGCGGCGCGTCCGCGGGAATAGGTCGCACGAACGGCCCCCACGCGCTTGCCGCACACGGCCGCGATCTCCTCGTATGACAGTCCGGCGATCGCCCGCATGGCCACGATGTCAGCCTGGTCCTGGCTTAGGTGGCTCAACAACTCCGCGACGCGATCGACCGACTGTTGATCTTCGTGCCACGTGTCGATCACCGCGTCGCCCAACTCAGGAGCATCGTCTTGATCAACCGTCTGTGGGCGCCGCTGTCGTGAACGGGCCTCGTCGATGATCGCGTTGCGGCTGATTTGAAAAACCCAGCCGACGAACGCGCTTTGTGACCCCGAGAACCGACCGATCGAGTTGAACGCGCGGAGCATGACCTCGTTGGTCAAGGCGTCGGCGTCTTCGGCTCCGCGGGTGTGGAGAAATCCGCGAATGCGCGGCGCGACAAGCACGTAGAGCTTGCCAAACGCTTGCCCGTCGCCCTTTTGGGCTTGGCGCAATGCGCTTCGGAATTCGAGTTCTTCCATGCCGTAGGTGTCCGTCGATGGACGAGGACTGAAGTGAAGCGTACACACGAGCATCGGGCATCGTGGAAAGCCGGCGGGCGTGCTCGCCTAGGGTGGCAGCGATGGATGTCGCATTCACGCCGATCTCGGCGCCGCCTACACCGTCGTCCGAGGACCGATGGCTGCCCTGTCGGGCAGGTCAGGTGCTTCTTGTCGACGACTTCGCCGAAGGTCCTCGACCGCTCCAGGCAGACGAAGCCAACCAGCTCGCCGACAACATGTCCGAACCACTGGTTCTCGGGCGCCTCGAAACCGAGTCTGGCCACTGGTGGACCGCCTTGGTCGCCGATGACTTCGACCCCTTCGACGCACCTTTCCCGGGGCTGATGTTCAGCGACTTGCGGTCGATGATGGCCAAGCTTGACCCGGTCGTTTGGAACATTGCTGGGCGGGCGACCCAGATCACTGACTGGTACCGCGACAATCGGTTCTGCGGCCGCTGTGGCGGCCCGATGGAGATGGCCGACGGCGACCGTTCCATGAAATGTCCAACCGATGGCTTCGCCGCCTACCCGCGGCTGTCGCCTGCGGTCATCGTGCTCGTGCTCGACGACGACGATCGTGCACTGCTTGCTCGCAACGTCGCGTGGCCGGTGCCGATGTATTCGACGTTGGCTGGTTTCGTCGAGCCCGGCGAATCACTCGAAGACTGCATTCATCGCGAGATCGGCGAAGAAGTCGGCATTCAGGTCAAGGGGTTGCAGTACTTCGCCAGCCAACCATGGCCGTTCCCGAACTCGTTGATGTTGGGGTACTTCGCCAGATACGCGGGTGGCACGCTGGCTCCTGCGCCTGATGAGATCGCCGACGCCCAATGGTTCCCGCGCGACGATCTGCCCCAGATCCCGCCACGTGGTTCGATTGCCCGGCAGCTCATCGACGCGTGGTTGCGGGGCGAGACTGACTAGGTAGCGATCGGCGACGACGACCGCCTCAGCCGAAGATCAGCCGAGCGGCCAACGCGATTGCCGAGATCACCATGACCACGCGGATCCACTTCTCGCCGCCGCGCACGGCGAACTTTGCGCCGACCCAGCCGCCCACGCTCAGACCGATGGCGAGCACAAAGGCCGGTCCCCAGCGAACATTGCCTTGCAAGATGAAGATGGCCAGCGCTTCGCAGGTCACGAAGAAGATGAAAATGACCTTGACCATGTTGGCGGTGACCAGGTCCAGGCCGGCTCGGCTGAACGCGGTGAGCAGCACCAGGCCAACACCGGCCTGGATCGCGCCGGCATAGATCCCGATCAAGAAGAACACCGCAGCGGTCACGTAGATCGGCCACGGGGGTACGTCGGTCTTCGGCTTCGGTCGAAAGATCGTCAGGATGATCAGCGGAATCATGAGCAGGCCGAAGAAGCGTTCGAATGCTTCGTCGGTGAACCGGTCGATGACGAACGCCCCGAGCGGCGCGCCGATCAACCCGGGGACAATGATCGGCACCAGGTTCCGGTCGACTCGGACGCCTTCGTTGCGAAACGACAGCATCGAAGTGACGTTCGAGGTGAGGATCCCGACTCGGTTGGAGCCGTTGGCGGCGTTGCCTTCGACACCGGCGAGCACGAGTAGGGGCACGGTGAGCATGGATCCTCCACCGGCCATGGCGTTGATGGCACCGGCCAGACCACCGCCGAGCAGCAAGAGGACGGCCTCGAGGAAACTCACCGGGCGAGTGTATGCAGTGCGAGCCAACCGGGCCGAGTGTGCTCGTTACGCCTGCGCCGTCGTCCTCCGTGGAATAGCGTCGTGAGGGCGACGTTGGGAATCATGGCGCCAGCTCGAACGAGCTTGGCCCCCGCACCCGCGCCGCACTGCTTGCAAGGAGCTTTTCATGGACGATGCACGTAACGCCTGGATCGATGTCGCAACCAAGGTCGAGTCGCTTGGGCTCAAGCTCAAGTACCACCTGGAACAAGAGGCCGATGACAGCGTGGCCGAACCGTCGCCCGGTACTGCCGCGGATGCGTTCGAGGAACTCAGCACGCGTGTCCGCGATGCCTTTGACGGTTTCGGCAACGCGACCCGCGACGAGGCGGTGCATGCCGACGTGCGCGAGATCGCCGAGCTGCTCAAAGAGGCGCTGGTCGAGACGTTCGAGGCGGTCGGCGCCGAGCTCAGCCAATTCATCGATCAGATCGATGACTATGTCGAAGACGCGGCCGAAAAGATCGCGGATGCCGTCGGGCTCGAACTCGACGATGACGATGACGATGACGACGACGACGACGATGACGATGACGATGACGACGACGACACCGGCGAGGTGCCCGCAGTTGGCGCCGGTGATGACGCGCCGATCATCCTCGAGTCCGATGCTCAAGATGGCGATCCCGCGTGAGCCTGATCGCCGGGGGATCAACGCATGAGTAACGGCTTCATCCTGATCATGTCGCTCGTTGCATTCGGCGGCAGCTGGTTCGTCAAGCGATGGTTGGCGAGCACCTACAAAACCTGGAGCCAGGTGCCGAACACCTACGGCGTCACGGGTGCACAAACCGCTGCCGCGATCCTTCGGAAGAAGGGCGTGACGAACGTCAAGATTGAGCGAGTGCGCGGCAAGCTCACCGACCACTTCGACCCGGTACGGGACATTCTCCGGTTGTCGCAGTCGAACTATGACAGCACGTCGGTCGCAGCGATGGCGGTGTCGGCGCACGAGGCCGGGCACGCAATCCAGGACCACCGCGACGACATTCGCCTGCGCCTGCGCAAGTACTTCGTGCCCTTTGCCGCATTCGGCGGGCGCTTCTCTCCCTGGCTCGTCGGCGGCGGGTTCTTGCTCGGCAACGACTTCTTGTTGCGGTTGGGCGCATGGCTGCTCGTTGGCACGCTCGTGTTCCAACTACTCACGCTGCCGGTCGAGTTCAACGCGAGCAAGCGGGCGTTGGCGAACCTGCAGGAGCTCGGTCTGACCGACCCCGAACAGGTCAAGGGCACCCGCCGTGTCTTGACCGCAGCAGCGCTTACCTATGTCGCGGCCGCGGCAACCTCGATCGCGTACATCGCAACCCTATGGATGATGACCCAAGGCCGCCGCGGCCCCGCCTGACCGTTACGGACTGGGTTAGCTGCGTTCGCCGCGATTGGCCGGCATGCGCAGGTAAGGCCAGGGGTTGGGCATAGCGTCGACGCTGACTTCGACCAGGCACGGCCCGTCGTGCTCGATCGATTCGCCGAGCGCCGGCCTGAAGGTTTCGGGCGAGTCGGCGTGCCAATACTTGACGCCGAACGCGTCGGCCAGCTTGGCGAAGTCGGGGTTGTCGAGCTTCGACGCGATCGTGCGATCCTCGCCGAACCGCTCGCGCTGGATGCGGCGCACGTTGCCATACGCATTGTTGTTGAACAGCACGATGTTGCACGGGATGTTGTGCTGGACGGCGGTGGCGAGCTCGGTTGCGGTGAACAAGAACCCGCCGTCGCCCGTCACGCCGATGACGGGCCGGTCGGTGGCAGCCGACGCGCCAATGGCGACCGCCGTGCCGGCGCCCAGGGTGCCTGCGGCGCCCGACGACAAGAAGGTGCGCGGTTGCTGGTGGTCGTACCACAGGTGGGCGGCGAAGCCGATCTGGGTGACGTCTTCGACGAACGCACCGTCGGCCGGCATCACGTCGCGGATCGCAGCGGTGTAGGAGCGCTGTGGCTCGATGTGGGCCGTGCGGTCCCAGAAGGATGCACGCACCGCGGCAATCTCATCGGCGCGCGAGGGCTTGTCCAACGGACCGATCGCTGCGATGAGCGCACGGCATGCGGCGTCGGCGTCGGCATGGATACCGACCTCGGTGATGCCGTGACGGTCGAGTTCGTCTTCGTCCACGTTGATCTGGATGAGCGTGAGATCGTCGTCGTAGCCCCACGTGCCCAGCGGCCATTCGATGCGGCTGCCGATGCCGACGACCACGTCGACGTCGGGCCACATGTCATAGGCGCCGGTCAAGGGCACGAAGAGCTCGTGCGAGGTCGGGACCACCCCGTGGCCCATGCGGCGACTTGTCACCACGGCCTGGACCAGCTCGGCGAGCTCGGTCACCGATTCGCTCGCTCCGTAGGCGCCGCTGCCAAGCACGAACATCGGCCGCTCGGCCGATGCAATGATTGCGGCTGCCCGTTCAATCGCCGAGGCATCGGCTTCCGGCATCGTTACCGCAGGTGCGGCGATGGTCCCCTCTGCGGGCTTGCCCCAAACGTCGACGGGCACCTCGATGCTGACCGGCCGGGGCAGACCTGAATGCACGGCATCGATCGCCGCCTGCACCTGGGCCTGGGCCTGGGCCGGATCGTGGATAACGGCCGTGTGCTTGGTGAGCTGCTGCAGGATCGCCGTCTGGTCCGGCAGGTCGTGCAACGCCCCGAAGTGTCGCCCCTGCTGGAACGTTGCGATCTGCCCAATCACCGCGAGCACGCGGGCATACCCCCAGTACGCGCTCGTCAGCGCGCCCGACGCGTTCAACATTCCCGGCCCTGGGACGACACAACAGGCAGCCGGCTCGCCGGTGACTTGCGCCGCACCCATCGCCATATACGCGGCGCCTTGTTCATGGCGCGTGACGATCGGCCGAATGTCCGGTGCATCGACCAACACATTGAAGAAGTCGTCGTTCTGTACCCCAGGGATGCAGAACAGCTGGTCGATGTTCGAGCGGCGGAGGCCCTCGACGACGAGGTGGGCAACGCTTTGGGGGCCAGGGAGCGGCGGGCGGCCGGATTCGGTCATGGTGCGACGCTACCCGCGCCGGATTGGGCGGGCAGCGAAGGGACAGGAAGAATGGCGCCATGACTTCGAGCGCAACCCGTGACCCGATCCGCATCGCGAACTGTTCTGGCTTCTTCGGTGATCGGCCGTCGGGGGCCCGCGAGCAGGTCGAAGGTGGCGACATCGATGTGTTGACCGGTGATTGGCTCGCCGAGCTCACGATGCTGATCCTGAGCCGCATCCAGGCCAAGAATCCAGGTCGCGGATACGCCCGAACGTTCGTGACCCAGATGGAAGAGGTCATGGGTTCGTGCCTCGACAAGGGCATCAAGGTCGTGTCGAACGCCGGCGGGCTCGATCCCGACGGGTGCGCCGACGCTGTCCACGAGGTTGCGCAGAAGCTTGGCCTCAACCCGACGATCGCCTATGTCAATGGCGACAACCTGTTGCCGCGGGTCGAAGAACTCGCTGCGGCCGGTGCGCTGAATCCATTCGTTGCGGGCGGCGATCTCGGCGACGTGTCGAAGTATGTGAGTGCCAATGCCTATCTGGGCGCCTTCGGCATTGTCGAGGCGCTCAACCAGGGTGCGGACATCGTCATCACCGGACGGGTTACCGATGCTGCCGTTGTGTGCGGGCCCGCGGCGTGGCATCACGGCTGGGCTCGGACCGACTTCGATCAGCTGGCCGGTGCTGTCGTGGCCGGGCACGTGATCGAATGCAGCGGCCAGGCAACCGGGGGCAACTACTCGTTCTTCCACGAGATCGAGGGCCGCACCGATGCGCCCGGTGGGCGGGCCCGCTTCGGTTTCCCCTGGGCCGATATCGCCGCCGATGGCAGCTGTGTGATCGGCAAGCACGACGGAACTGGCGGCGTGGTCAACATCGAGACGGTGACCAGCCAGCTGTTGTACGAGATCGGCTCGCCCAGCTATCTCGGCCCCGACGTGACGAGCCGCTTCGAGACCATTGAGTTGGCGCAGCTCGAACCCGATCGGGTTCGGATTTCGGGCACCAGGGGCGAGGCGCCGCCGGCGACGCTCAAGGTCGCGATGAACGAGATGGGTGGCTACCGCAACTCGTTCACGGTTGCACTCACCGGGCTTGACGTCGACGCGAAAGCCGAGTTCGCCCAAGCGGTGTTCTGGGATGCATGCCCCTACACGGCCGACGACTTCGAGTCATGCACGAGCCGGGTGATTCACACGAACAAGACCGACCCTGCGACCCAAGAAGAGGCGACCGCGATTTGGCGCCTCACGGTCAAAGACCCCGACGAGCGCAAGGTCGGCCGGGCCTTCAGCAACGCGAACGTGCATGGTGCGTTGTCGTCGATACCGGGCATGTATGGCCTCGGTGGTGGTCCCGGGGCCGGCAGCCCGTATGGCGTGTACCGCCCTGCCACGGTGCCGAATGACCTTGTGCCTCAGTACGTCCACGTGCTCGGCGCCGAACCCGTCATGGTCGACTCGGTTGCGCCGACGGGCGAGCCGTTGGTGATCGACCTTGCGCCCGTGGCTGAACCGCCTTCGGGGCCGACGAGCGAGGTTGCGCTCGGCACGGTCGTGGGAACCCGCTCGGGCGACAAGGGAGGCGATGCGAACATTGGTGTCTATGCCCGCAACGACGAGGTCTTCGTGTGGCTCGACTCGTTCCTCACCGCCGCCAAGCTCCAAGAGCTGCTTCCCGAAGCGGCCGACCTGCACGTTGACCGTTACCGGCTTCCCAACATCCGGTCCTTGAACTTTCTCGTGCGGGGCATGTTGCAAGAAGGTGTTGCTGCGTCGACTCGCCAAGACGGTCAAGCCAAGGCGGTCGGCGAGTGGTTGCGGGCCCGCATCGTGCCGATTCCACAATCATTGCTGTAGCGGCGTCGCCGAGGTTGTCTGCGCCGATCCTGCCGGTTGCGGGTGTCAGAGAAGCGCAACCGGGAACGAGTCAGGAGTGGGGTTCGCGGCGGAAAGCGCGGGCGTACAGTCCCGCGCCGATGAGCTGAACTGTCCCGGCGGCGACGAAGGCCCAGCGCACGCTGGTCGCGTCGACGATGGTGCCGGCGAGCAAGGCGCCGACCACGAACGACGAGCGCGTGATCGTGCGCGAGGCGATGGCGGTGCGGCCGAGGAGTTCGTTGGGCGTGTAGCGCTGGATGAAGCCGCGTCCGATTGCCAGTGATACGCCGCCTGCGGCACCGTTCACGATCCAGACGACGATGAGTTGCCAGGTCGCCGTGACGGCCGATGCCACCAGCACGCTGATCGCGGTCGCCGTCGCTGCGGCGATCATCACCGGCGCTCGGCGGAACCGTTCGGTGAGCCACCCGCTGAGCAAACCGGCAATCGTCGCACCCGCCGCTGCTGCCGACAGCACGATGCCAAAGGCGAACTCGGAACCGGCCAATACGTCGGTCACCAGAAGCACCAAGATGCTGAACGCGCCCGCGACGCCCACATTGAACAGCGCGACCGCCTGCGTCCAGGGGCGCAAAAACGCGTGCGACCCAAGCCAACGGAATCCTTCGGACATCTCGGTTCGGATCGGCGGTCGCTCGGTCGTGACCGGTGTGGTCCGATTGGCCGGAAGCCGACTGAACGGCGCGACCGATGTCAGGTAGGTCGCGGCATCGACCACGAACGGAAGCCACGGCGCAACGGCGAACAAGAGTGCCCCGACCGGCCCACCGGCGAAGTCGTTGGCGACGGTCTCGGTCGTCGAGATGCGCCCGTTGGCACGATCCAGCTCGTCGATGGCGACCAGCTTCGGGACCGTTGCGACGACCGACGGGTCGACCTGGATCTCGCCGACTGTGATGACGTAGGCGACGAGACACAAGTGCCAGATTGCGACCGAGTCGGTGAACACAGCGAACGCGAGTACGCCCATGACCACCGCCCGCCACGCCTGCGTGAACAGGATCAGTCGCCGGCGGTCGGATCGGTCGACGATGACCCCTCCGATGGGGCCAAATGTCGGCCAGGCGAAGAACTGGGCGGCAGTCACCGAGGCAACGAGGAAGCCCGAATCGGTGAGCGTTGTCGCGAGCAGCGGCAGCGTTGCGAGCCGGATGCCGTCGCCGATGTTGGTGACGAAGGTGGCCGCGAGGAGCGAGCGGAACGCCGGGCCCAGACCGCCGCCGGTTGCCACGGGCTAACGGCCTTTGAACTCGGGGTCGCGTTTTTCGAGAAAAGCGTTGATTGCTTCTCGAGTGTCCTTGGTGGAGAAGTTGACCGTCTGCGCCCAGCCCTCGTTGTCGAGTGCTTCGTCCATCGTCATCGTGAGCGACTTGTTCAGCATCGCTTTGGTTTGGGCGAGCGCGATCGGTGGTCCGGCGGCCAAACGCGCCGCCCAGTCGGCGACAAACGCGTCGAGTTCGTCGTGGGCCACAACGTGGTTGACGATGCCGAAGCGCTCGGCGGTTGCCGCATCGATCACGTCGGCGAAGAACGCCAGCTCCTTGGCTTTGTGGACGCCGATCAGTCGCGGCAGTAGCCACGTGCCGCCGAAGTCGACGCTGAGCCCGCGACGACTGAAGATCTCGGAGAACCGAGCTCGATCACTGGCGACGATCAAGTCGCAGCCCAGGGCCATATTGCAGCCAGCGCCGGCAGCCACGCCATTGACCTTGGCGATCGTCGGCATCGGCAGTTCGTGCAGCCCAATCGCAATGTCATGGATATGGCGCATCGACGCAAGCTGATGCCGGGCGGGTCCACCGCCGCCCAGATCTGCGCCGGAGCAAAAGGCGTCGGACGCTCCTGTGATGACGAAGACCCGCACATCGGCATCGTGTTTGACCTGGCGGAACGTTTCGAGCAGTTCGTCCCACATGACGTGATTGGCGGCGTTCTTCTTCTCGGGACGGTTGAGCGTCATGGTGAGTACGCCGTTGTCGCTGGCTTCGAAGAGCAGCGTCTCAGTATCGGAATAGGTCATGATCTGACCGTAGTTGTCGAGGCTGCCTCGGCCCTGAACGAGACCCCCACATGGGCGAAATCAGGGCCGGAGTGGGTCGTTTGACCTAGTTCTCACGTCGTTCATCGACGGATAACTCAGCCTGGCCCGACCTGGGCCGACGGATCATGCATGCAAGCAGTCGTCGCACCTCGGCCCACCGCGGGCTCGATTGATTGGCAGGCGCCAGCAATGGTCGCCTTGGCCGGTTTGGTCGCGTTCATCTCGACGGTGCCGCTCGCCAGCATGATCGCAAAGCCGGTACACGCTCTCGTCGAAGCCGCCCCGGGATCACCTGGCAACGCGCTTGGACTCGCGTTCATGCTGATCGGGCCGCTCGGCTATGTGCTGTTTCTCGCCATGACGTGGGCCGCGCTCAACGGCCGCACGGAGCGGTGGCGCTTTGTGCACACGATGCGATGGGCGTCGTTGGGACTGGTCCCTCACATCGTGCTGAGCCTGGTCGGGATTCTGTGGCACGGCGGTCCGCGTCTTCCCTTGTTGGTCGCTGCGTCGCTGACCTTGCCTGCGGCGATCGTCGGGGCAGTCTGGGCGAGCGCCCAAACACCCGAATAGTCAGCTAACGCTCGGGCTCGACCGCGCGCAGGAGACTTTGGACGGTCGAATTGAGATCGTCGGTGATGGCGGCCACGAGCCGATCGGGTCGTACGACGACGACCTGTTGCTCGTCCAACCACCCTTCGGGCAACGCCGTCGTGTCGGTAACGACCGATCGTGCGCCCAACGCGGCCAGCCCGGGCGGGACCT
>CALLPT010000217.1 GCA_938015575.1 uncultured Acidimicrobiales bacterium | reverse complement strand
CAGATCGGTAGACCGAATGGCAAGGAAGATCGGCTGTGCGATTGACTGTTGCTCGTCGAGGTCGGCGACCTGATCGACGAACCATTCGACCAGCCGACGCGCCAACGCGCCCTGGTCATCACCCAGCAGGTCAAGGTCGACTCGAACCCGCTCGCCTGTGGACAACATGGCGTCGACATCCGCGACATTCCCGATGATCTGACCGCTGCCGTGCGCAAGAACGGGCTCGAGCCGAAGCTCAAGGCCGCCATGCTCGAGCGAGTACGCCAATGCGGTTTCGATCCGATTGCGGTCCTCGAGCTCGGCGCCGACGGCATCATCGAACGTGACCACGGCGTTGCGGCCATTTCGCTTCGCCTTGTACAGCGCGGCATCTGCGGACCGAAGCAATTGATCAAGATCAGCGCCGGCCCGATCGGTCGACGCGAGCCCGATACTGACCGTCACGGCCAAAGAGAGGGAGCCGATGCGGAACGGCTCACCTACCCGTTCCAAGAGATGCTCAGCGACCTCTTGAGCATCGCCGAGCCCACCTGACTCTTGACAGAGAACGACGAACTCGTCGCCGCCCAGGCGAGTGGCGACGTCAGTGGGCCGCAGACTCTGTCGGATCCGATTGGCGAGTTCAACGAGCAGGGCGTCGCCCACGGCATGGCCATGGGTGTCGTTGATCGACTTGAAGCTGTCCAAGTCGAGATAGAGCACGGTGAGGCCATCGGATGGGTCGCCGGGCGACTCCACGAAGTCGTCCATGGTCTCGTACAGCTTGGTTCGGTTGCCGAGACCGGTGAGTGGGTCATGAGTCGCTTGATGCGTGAGCTCCTGCTGGGCACGCTCACGGGCTCGGCTGAGCGAGGTGAATCGAGCGAGCACAAGGGTCGACACAACCGCAGCCGCGATCACCGCGGTTGACTCCGAACCTTCGACCAGCAACATGGTGACCGGCGCGGCAGCAAGCGAAGCGGCGAGCATGACGAGACGCAGCGGATGCAGCCCGTGTCGACGAGGACGGTGCGACTGATCGCCAGTCCGGTAGACGGCCAAGACCATCAGCCCGAAACACACCTGGAAGAACCGGTCCATGAGCGGTACGAGGTCGACGTCGGGCTCGGTCAACCAGTACCAAGCCGAGATCGGCTCGAGGATCACCAAGAGGATCACCGCACCAGCGAGAAGACCGGTTCCGCTCGGAAGCGTTCGGCGTTCTGGGTGCAACCGAAGCCAGGCGATCGCGGCCATGAGCGCAATGGCGAACAGCGGGTACGCCAGGGTCACGCCGTTGTAGGCCGCAGATCCCGGGTCGGCGGCCGGGCGAACGAGGGTGACCCAGAACACCAGACCAGACGCGACTGCCAAGATGAGACCGTCAAGCATGGCATCGCGTGGGATCGTTCCCGTCATCGCCTGGACAAGCACCAGCACGCCGACAAAGAAGCAGGCGTAGCCGGTCAGGTAGAAGGCATCGACGAGCGAAAGGTCCGGGAGCGGTGCGTTCCAGGACAAGATGTCCCAGGCAACATCACCGAAGACCCAGGCGGTAAGCCCGACAGCGATCCAGGACCATGCGTGGCGTTCCTCACGAGGACGGCGCCAGACACCGATCCACATTGCGACCGCAGCAACGAAACCGAAGCTGTGCCAGACCACCGTGTCGACGACATCGTCGTCCCACCACGAGGCCGTTGTCGACAGCATGAACGCTGCAGCAAGAACGCCGAAGACCCGCACCATCTGGCGACCATCGGCAGGTTCGTGCCGATCTTGAGGTGTTCAAAAGATGTTCTTGATCTGTCGTTAGGACGAGAGAACTCCATTGTTGCGACAGACCTCGGCCAGCTTCGCAACTCCAGCGCGGATCGTGTCCGGCGCGGCTTGACCGAAGCAGAGGCGCAGTCGGCGCTTGCCCCACTCGGGATCGGCTGACCATCCCGCACCTGGATTGAACTCGATGCCCTCGGCGGCGGCCGCCGCGGCGAATGATGCGGTGTCGGTGCCCTCTGGGAACGTAAGCCAGCAGTAGATCCCGCCAAGCGGCTCGGTGACATGCACGGCGTCGCCAAAGTGTTCTTTGACTGCGCTGACCATGGCATCGCACTTCGTCTGTAGCGCGACCATCAGCTGCTCGACATGGTCGTCGAAGTGGGTTGGCGCGTATTCGGCCAACGTGAGTTGTTCGAGCGCGCCCGTGCCGGCATCGGTCTTGAGCGCAAGCAGCTGCTGTATGACCGGTTCGTCAGCGATGATGTAGCCGACGCGAAGTGCCGGCGCGATCGACTTCGAGAACGAGCCGCAGTAAATGACTTGGCCCCTGTCGCCGTCGAGGGCTCGGAACGAGGGTGGGCGTTCGCATCCCCAGGTCAGGTCGGCGTAGCACTCGTCGTCGAAGATCGGCACGCCGAACTCGCGGGCGATGTCGAGGATCTCGCGGCGGCGTTCGGTCGGCAGGACGGAGCCGGTCGGGTTCTGGACGGTGGGAATGGTGTAGAGGTATTTCGGCGTCACGCCCGTTGCCGCGAGGTCGGCGAGCGTGGCTCGCAATGCGGCGGGGACGATGCCGTGGTCGTCGAGCTCGATGCCGACGTACTTGACGCCGAGACGTTCGAGTCGGCTGACCATGCCGCCATAGGTCGCCATTTCGATGAGCACCGTGTCGCCCGATGACAGCATCGCCTGGTTCACCAAGTCGAGGGCTTGGAGCGAGCCGGACACGATCAACACCTGATCGGGGCTACCGGTCATTCCCGCCCGTGCGCCGAGACCGGACATCACGAATTCGCGCAGCGGCAGGTACCCCTGTGGCGATCCCCCAAGGTTGTACGTGGCGAGGTTGCGGCCCTCGCGACGCAGCACTGTGACGGCCGCCTCGGCGAGACCGGTGAACGGGATGCTCTCCGGATCGTTGTGACCGCCGACGAACGCGAAGTCCGGAGGCTCGGCCCACGCACCGGGCGCAGCGGGCAAGTCGTCGCGGAAGTTCGCCAACATGTCGAAAGCCATGGCCGCAGCGTAGGTCTAGGCAGGCGCTCGGGCCAGATGCCACGGAGATCCAATGAGGCCCCACACTGGTCGATGAGGCGTACGTTGGCGCCATGATCATCGTGACCGCGACCTTGTCCTTCGAGACCGAAGCGGACCGTGATCGAGCCGTCCTCGCCACCTCAGTTATCCAGCAGGCGACGCGACAAGAAGAGGCTGGCTGTGTCGCGTATTGCTTCGCTGCCGATCCGGCAGAGCCGACCCACATTCAGGTCTACGAGTTGTGGACCGATGCCGACTCGCTCCGCGCCCACTTCGAGCACCCGAACTACACGGCAATGGTCGCTGCGCTGCAAACGAGCGGCGGGCTTTTGAATTCCGAGAATCGGCTGTGGGCGGCTGATGACCGGGGCCCTGTCTACGACGACGCTGGTTTTCGACTCAGCGCGGTCGCCGACCTCAGGTGAGGGTGACCAATCAGAGCCCGGGAGGAGAATTGAACTCCTGACCTATTCATTACGAGTGAATTGCTCTACCGACTGAGCTACCCGGGCGTGAGCCAACAGAGTAGCGGTGTCGCCTGCTCAGTCGCACCTGAACTTGCGACGATCGTCGTGGCTAAGCAGGGCGAACCGGGCGGTACTACGGTCGCTGGATGCGACCAGCAGACATCCTTGCCCAAACCTCGGTGAGCGATCCGCAGCTCTCGCCAGACGGGCGCCATGTCGCCTATGTCCTCGGCCGAGTCGACGAGCCGAACAACGCCTATTCCAGCCAGGTTTGGATCGCCGCCACCGACGCAAGCAGCCCTCCTCGACCGTTGACTGCCGGAGCCCACAAAGACGGCTCGCCCCGTTGGTCGCCCGACGGCGGACGCATCGCGTTCACGAGTACCCGCAAGAAAGACGACAAGGGCCGGACCAAGTCGACGCTGCACATCTTGCCATTCGAGCAGCCGGGCGAAACGGTGCTGCTCGCCGAGCACGACGAGCCTCTTGGCGAGCTGGCTTGGTCGCCCGATGGAAGCTTGCTTGCCGTGAGCGCCCGCGTGCGCGGCGCCCATTACGAGCACGAAGAAGTGAGCCGCCGCCCGCCTCGCAAGATCGAGAGCCTCGCCACCCGCCTCAATGGCGAGGGCTTCGTCGTCGACCGCCCACGGCATGTGCATCTCGTCGCCGCCGACGGCGCCTGCCCGATGCGAGACGTCACGCCGGGTCCGTGGGAGTGCGGCTCGCCCGCTTGGTTCGCCGATGGCACCAGGCTTGCGATCACCGTCAACCGCTTCCCGAACGACTTCACCGGCGATGTCGGCATCGTCTCCATCGAGGCAGACCCTGATGCCGAACACGTCGACGTGCAACTGCTGAGCGATGCAACCGGCTACTACTGGGCCCCGGTCGTTGCTGACGACGGTGCGTCGGTGCTGGTCGCCGGTCTCGACGACATGACCACGGTTCCCCAGAACGAGCACCTTGGCTTCCTGGACACGTCGGCTACAAGCACGCCTGACTGGAAGAGCCAAGGGCTCGACCGCACGTGGCGGCCGACACAATGCGGTTCGAAGCCCGCGCTCATCGACGCAACGACCGTGATCGCGTCGATCGAAGACCGGGGCGACACCCATCTGGCGAAGCTCGACCTTGCATCGGGTGAGGTCGAGGTCCTTGTCGCTGGAGAGTTGACGATCACGCATTGGTCCGCGGTCGGCGATCGGGTCGCGTACGCCGCTTCGACGGCGACGAGTCCGAGTGAGCTTTTCTTGCTCCGAGACGGGACGACGACCCAGCTCACGAATCACGGGCATGCGTTCGTCTCGCGAGCCGAGCCCCGTGAACCGGAGCACTTCCTCGCCCCGTCGGGCACGGGCGACGAGGCGGTCGACGTCGATGCATGGATCATCACTCCGCATGACTTCGACCCGGCCAAGAAGTACCCGATGCTGCTCAATATTCACGGCGGGCCACACACGCAGTACGGCAACTTCTTCTTCGACGAAGTCCAGATGCAGGCCCGCGAAGGGTTCGTTGTCATCTACTCGAATCCCCGCGGCGGTTCGGGACGCGAGCAAGCGTGGGGCCAATCGATTCTTGGCCCGAAGCACCACACCGCGCCGGGTAGCGGCTGGGGCGGGCTCGACTACGACGACCTGATGGCCGTCGTTGATACCGCGCTCGCGAAGTATCCGTTCATCGATCCCGATCGCATGGGTGTGCTCGGAGGCTCGTACGGCGGCTACATGACGAGCTGGATCATCACCCAGACGAACCGGTTCGCCGCAGCGTGCTCGGAGCGGGCGGCGAACAACCTGTTGTCGCTGGAGCACTCGTCGGACATCGGCGGCTTCTTCCATGCCGAGATCGGCCCCAAGTTCTACGACGAGCCCGATGAGTATGTGCGCATGTCCCCCACGAGCTACGTCAAGGACATCGAGACGCCACTGCTGATCATCCACTCCGAAGACGACCTGCGTTGCCCGGCAGATCAGGCATGGCAGCTCTTCAACTCGATGACGATGCTCGGCAAAGAGGTCGAGTTCCAGCTCTTCCCCGGCGAGACCCACGAGCTGTCGCGTTCCGGTTCACCGGTACATCGCGTGCAGCGGGCCGAGATCATCCACGAGTACTTCGTTCGCCACCTGATGGACTAGCTCCGGCCGCGACACGTTTTGGGTCCGACCCCAGCGTCCGGCATTTCGGGGGTGGACGAATGGCGGGCGGCTCCGTGAGGAACCGCCCGCCGCCGCAAGAAGTCAGCCTCCGGATCGGCCGCCGGCGCGGTTTTGTGCTCCCTTGGCGTCGAGGACGAAGAGGCCCTCGTCGCTGCTGGTAACGATGACCTTGCCCTTGCCGAAGTACGGGAAGTTGCCCCAGCTTCCGGCAAACACGGTGTCATCGCTGGCTGGATAGGTGTCGAAGTAGCCCCGCAGGTCGAGCAGGCCTTGCTCGGCCAGCCACTCGTCGTAGATCACAAGCCCGTCGGTGTAGTTCGACTGGTACAGACGGGCACGGTCGACGAACAGGTTGTGGTCGATCGTGGTCGACCCCTCGGTGTACCCGTTGATCAGCGTCGGCGCATCGAGATCCGCAAAGTCCCAGATGTAGGTCGTGCGTGTGCCGCCGCCGAAGAACTCGTCGAGTTCGTCGTCGAGGAAGAACAGGTCGTGGCGCTCGCTCAGCCAACCCTGGTGCGTGTAGTAGTTCGGCACGCCTCGGTCGGGGTCGATCCACGGCACATCGAGATAGCTCACGCTTGAGATGACCTGCGGATCCGACATGTCGGTCGCGTCGTAGATCGTGAGCGCATCTTCGTTGGAGCCAACGCAGATCTCGGCACCGCGGTAGTCCTTGTCCGGGCCGTGATAGTTCACGCACTGGATGTCATGGCTGTAGCCATCTTGGGTCAGGCAGCCGATGAGCGTTGGATTTGTCGGGTTGCTGGCGACGTCATACACCAACGCACCGCCATTGCCATTGACCGGGAAGGCCGCACCGTCGATCGCGCACGCTTGCAATGCGACGACAGATCCGACCACGTACAACCGACCGGAGTCGACATTGAGCGACAGGTTGTGCGACTGCGTCATGTCGCCGATGTGGCCGGCTTGCGTGACGGCGATCGGTCCCGTCGCACCGGCGAACTGGGTCATGTCGACGATCTGTACGCCGTAGCCGCTGAAGTCCTCGGCCACGGCCTCGGCGCCGATGTAGGCGTAGTTGCCGTACACCCGGATGTCGCCCCAGATGTTGCCAAAGGAGCCAGGCACCGCGCTCGGCAGCGTGCCGAGATAGATCGGATTCGTGCCGTCAGTTACGTCGACGAAGACGGTGCCTTCGAACGTGCCGGCAATCGCGATCTGCTGTTTCGAGATCGGATCTTCCCATCCCCACACGTCGTTGATGAACGTCGCCTCGAGATCTGGCAATGGCAGGAACGCGTCGAGGTCAACGTTGTGGCACGGGAACAGATCAGCCGCCATGCCGTCGACGCATGCCTCGTCGCGGAGCGCCTCGAAGGGCACGCCACCGGGGCTCACGTCGCCGATGTGCTCGTCGTAGAGACGCCCCTTGAGCGCCTCGGATTGCTCACCAGCTGGGTCGTGTGCCGAGGCTTGTGCTGGCATCACGATCGTCGCAATTAGGACGACGAACGCCAAGATGGCGACCCGCCGATTTCGTTTCACTGAGAGGTGCATGGGAATGCGCCCGCCTTTCTGAGATGTCTCACTCCTACCCGACGTTAGGTACAACGCCCGGGGTGCGCAAGCGGTTGGGCGGTGCCCACCCGCAACGGGTGCTCCTCGTGCGATCCTTAGGCCAGTCGGTGCGTAATCCCGGCCCGGGTGCGGCCCGTCTCGACGAACACGCCCAGCGGCCGGAAGCAATAGGCCATCTTTTGCGCGATGGGCCGGGGAACACCCGCGAGGCTCGCCAAGTCGGCGGTGGTGAACTCATCGGGTAACCCGGCGGGCAGCAACCGACAAAGGTCGTCGACCGACCCGAACGTCTCGACGCCGACGACGTCGCGGAGCTGGCGATCAACGGTACGGAAGCCGCCCCTACCGCGACGAGCTTTGGGGTCATGTACCTGGACCTTGGTCTGATGTGTGAGCACAACATCGAGCGTCAAGCTGGGGTGATCGAGCAGGGTCGGCACGCTCACCAGTTCGTCGAAGATGTTGTAGACCGTCAGCTTTTTGGGCGATTTGCGTGGCTTGGCGTCGGGCCGTTGCAGCCAGGTGTTCACCGCGATCGGGTGCACGAGATGGACTTGGTATTCGTCAAGCACCCGGTCGAGCTTGCGTCCCATCGCCGCCAGGTTCGACGTCTGGATCTCGATCAACAGATTGCCCCGACGGACATCGATGACGAACCCGTCGAGTGGCACCTCGAACTCGTCGTCCGGCTCGGCGTAACGCTCCTTGAGCGCCGCGTGAAGCGAGCCCTCGTTGAGGGTGCCGATGTGTGGCTCAGGCCGGTCTGGATCCGCAGCCACGCTCAGAGCCGGGGCAAGTTCCAGAACAGGTTGTGCAGCAACAGACCCTCGTTTGGATTACGCACGAGGGCTTCGTTCGCATCCCGCAGGCGAGCCACCGCCGCAACCATGGCCGGCCCACCGCCTTCGGCGACCGCCCGACCGTAACGGCGAGCCAGGACCCGAAGGCCGACCTGGACCTCTTCGGTGCGCAGCTTGCGCAGCTCTCGCTTGTGGCGAGCGTCGATTTGGGATCGGCCGGATCCTCGGGTGCCGAGCGCCTCTTCGCGTGCGTCGAGTTCTTCGAGCTCGCGAGCGTGCCGCTCGGCCAACGGCTCCGAGGCCGACGCGATCAGCGCCGTCAACTCGCGGACCAGGCGACCTGCCGTTGCCCCCGACCCGTCGAGGGTTGTCGGAAGCGAACTCCACAGCGCCGCTCGATCAGCGAACCCCGGGTCTTCGATCAACAAGCTCAGGCGTTGGAGGTCACCGGCCGCAGCCTCGATGAGGGCCGTTCCCTCGGCTTCGTCGACACCTTTCTCGGCGAGCCATCCGGCCAGGTCGACATGGCGAAGCGGCGGAAACTCGATCCGCGCGCACCGGCTGGCAATCGGCACGTGCCATTGGGGAATCGACTCGGCCAACAAGATGATGATCGCGTTAGGCGGCGGCTCTTCGACTGTCTTGAGCAAGGCCGCTGCCGCCTGGTCCGTCGCGTCGTGGAAGCGGTCGAGGATCAGGATTCGGCGGGGACCGTCCGCCGGCTTGCGGAACGCCGACGGGATGATCGTGTCGCGCGCTTGACCGACAAGCAGCGACGTACCGGCGGGCTCGTGCCACTCCACGTCGGGATGTTTGTCCTCGAGCGCAAGCCGCATCTGACGATGCCGAGCATCGTCGTCCGCGCCCTGGGGTCCACCCAGATGCAGCGCTTGGATCGCCGCGGCGAAGGCTCGAGCCGCCTGGGTTTTGCCGGTGCCGGATGGTCCGACGAAGTGATAGGCGTGCAACGGGTCCGCGGCCCAAGATCGCAGCGCATCGGCCGCGTCGGCTTGGCCGACGATCGTGGACCAGGCTGGCTCAAGATCGATCATGTGGCCCACCCCAGACGCTCGCTGAGCGATGCGTCAACGGCGGCAGTCACCTCGTCGAGCGTTTGGGTGGCATCGATGACGACCCAACGATCGGGATCAGCGCTCGCTTGGCGAAGGAACGATCGGCGGACGCGTTCATGAAAACCGGCGCCGAGCGACTCCAGCCGATCGGGGGCTGAGTCGATACGGCTCAGCCCGACGTCGACCGGAACATCGAGCAGCAAGATCAGGTCGGGCATCAGGCCGTCGACGGCAAAGGCAGAGAGTGCGCCGACGGCGTCTTCGCCCAGGTCGCGCCCTGCGCCTTGGTACGCGAGCGACGATGCGAGATAGCGATCGCAGACGACATGGCGTCCCGACCTCAGCGTCGGGCGGATCAACTCGTCGACGTGCTGCGCTCGATCAGCCGCCATCAACAGCGCTTCGGCACGCACACTCAGCCCTTCGGTGTCGGTGCTCAGCAACAGTTCTCGGATCGAAGCGCCGATCTCGGTGCCGCCGGGTTGGCGAGTCAGCAGCGCATCGTGCGCATCGGCGACGCGGCGAGCCTGGGTCGACTTCCCCGAGCCCTCACCACCCTCGAATGCAACGAAGATCCCCTCGGCCACCCGTGCAGACTATTGCCGTCGCTCCCCCGAGTCGTTCGATCCCGCCAACTTTGCGCGCCCAGGCCGGCCCAGAACACCCGTACACCGGTTGCTCGGGCGCAGCGGTGCCTACTCGACGGCGCGCAGTGGCGGGGCTTCGGGTTCGCTTCCTCGCAGTGTCCGCATCGCGAACCAACCGGCGCCGATGATGATCACCGCGGCGAGCCAAAACGTGATCCGCACGCCCGGGATCAAGAGCCGATAGCCGAACACGCCGACCGCGCCGTCGGCGGAGAGCTCGGTGATCCGGTCGAAGAAGACGGCGAGCGCGGGTGCCGCCACCATTGCGACGAGCACACCGGCTCGGGCGAGTGAATAGAACGCGGCGAAGACCCGCCCGCGCATCTCGTCGTCGGTCGACTCTTGAATGATGGTGAAGCCAAGGATGTAGACGACGCCCACGGCGGCGCCGACCGTCCCGAGCTGGATGATGACGAGCCAGAGCTCGTCGACCACGGTGGCCGAGAGCAGGGCGAGGCCCGCGATCAGGACCGCCCGGCCGAACACCCATGGTCGGTTGATGCGTTCAGAGACGCCGAGCAGGATCAGCACGCCGATACCCAGCCCAACACCGAGCCCCATCAGCATCCCGTAGTAGCCGCGGTTGTCCGCGGCGAGCACCTCGGTCGCATAGACCGTGCCGAGCGGGACAAGCATGCCGCCACCAACCAAGCCGACGGCCAACCCGAGGTTCACGGCACGAAGCGTCGGGTCACCAAAAGCGAGTCGCCAGCCGTCTCGCATCTCGGTCCAGATACTGCCGACGTCAAGCTTGTCATCGTCGATGGCGGTCCGTTCGACTCTGGCCGAGCTCTTTCGACGCTCGACGATCGACATGATCAGCATTGCCGAGACAACGAAGGTGCCGGCGTCGAACCAGAAACCGATGGCCGTGTCCTGTCCCCCATCGCCACTCAGCACCAACATGAGCAGTAGCGCCAGCGGAAAGGTCCCGTAGGTCGCCAGCACCGACAGCGTGTTGGCCGTCGGCAGGTGCTTGCGAGGAAGCAGGTTCGGCACCAGGGCCTCTTTGGCTGGGATCCAGAGCAGCGTGAATGCCTCGAGCACGAGCGACAGCAAAACGAGTTGCCAGACATGGTCCAGGAACGGGAACGCGCACACGGTTGCGGCTCGGGCGATGTCGCACACGGCCATCAGCTTGCGTCGGTCCCATCGATCCGCGAGCACGCCAGCGAGCTGTCCGAAGAAGAAACCCGGCCCAAGTCGAGCGAGCAAGACCAGGGCGACGGCGCCCTCGGGCGTGCCCCGCCCGACGTCGGCAGCCTTGATCGCGACGACCAGGAAGAACACCCACTCGCCGGTCGAGGTGACGACCTGGGCCAGCCAGAGGCGCAGGAACTGATCGGTACCCCAGACGCGCTTGCGCAGTGCTTCCCAGCCGGTGAAATAGCGGCTGCTCTGCTCGGCAGCGCGCGTCGCCTTGGTCGACGAATTCCGATCCTCTTTGGGTGTCGGTGGCACGGCCTCCATCAGGCCAAGGCTATGCCGACCGGCCGACCACCCGTAAC
>CALLPT010000216.1 GCA_938015575.1 uncultured Acidimicrobiales bacterium | reverse complement strand
GTTGGTGGAACAAGGGGAGTCGGAGAACCGTTACCCTGACTGCGATGCCTAAGCGGATCAGGACCTACGGCGACCCCGTACTCAACACGAAAGCAGCTGACGTCACCGACATCGACGGCAAGTTCGTCGATCTCTGCGACGACATGTTTGTGTCGATGTACGACGCGCCAGGGATCGGGCTGGCTGCGCCCCAGGTCGGTGTACAGAAGCGCTTCTTCGTCTACGACTACGACGACAACCCGGGCGTGCTCATCAACCCAGTCATCACCGAGATGGACGGCGAATGGGTGTACGAAGAGGGCTGCCTCTCGATACCGGGCATGTCGTTCGAAATCGTGCGTCCAAAGAAGATCCTCGTCACTGGCGTCGACCTCGACGGCAACGATGTCGAACTCGAAGCCGACGAACTGTTCTCGCGTTTGATCCAACATGAAATCGATCATCTCGACGGCGTCTTGATGACCGAGCGTCTTGAATCAGACGTGCGTAAAACCGCGATCGCTGAACTCAACGAGCGGCGCCTGCGGGCCGAAGCCGAGCGCGCCGAGCGCATCAAGGCCGGCGGCGGCGGGCTACAGCTCCCGTAGCTGTACCACTTGATGACGATCCATGACGGAGGGCCCGCGCGGCTCGTCTACCTCGGCTCCCCAGAGATCGCCGTCCGGCCACTCGAAGCGCTGGTCGAAGCGGGCCACGACGTCGCGCTCGTAGTCACGAACCCCGATCGCCGCCGGGGACGGGGAAAAGACTTGATGCCGACCCCGGTCAAGGCTGCCGCCGAACGGCTGGGCCTGTCGGTCAGCCACGAGCTCGAAGACGTCGTCGGCGCCGACGCCGAGTTCGGTGTCGTCGTCGCCTACGGGCACATCATCAGCAACGAGGTGCTCGATGCCGTTCCGATGCTCAACATT
Organism: uncultured Acidimicrobiales bacterium; assembly: GCA_938015575.1. Taxonomy (GTDB): domain Bacteria; phylum Actinomycetota; class Acidimicrobiia; order Acidimicrobiales; family UBA10347; genus UBA10347. Next base: position 9,730 of record CALLPT010000216.1, on the reverse strand, counting down.
CACTTTTCGCTCCTCCCGCGCTGGCGCGGCGCGGCACCGCTCGAACGAGCGATCCTGGCCGGCGATGATGAGACCGGTGTCTGCCTGATGCAGATCGTCGAGGCCCTCGACGAAGGCGGCGTTTACGCCCGCCGGAGCGTCCCGATCGGAGACGCCACGCTCGATGAACTGCGCGAGGCGCTGGTCGACGCGTCGTGTGCCCTGCTCGTCGATGCGCTCGACCATGGACTCGGCCAGCCCGAACCACAACAAGGTGAGCCGGTCTACGCCCGCAAGATCAAGCCCGAAGAACACGAGCTGGACTTCCGTCGTCGTGCCATCGAGCTTGCCCGGGTGATCCGGCTCGGCCGGGCATGGACAACCCTCGACGGCAAACGTCTACGCATCAACTCGGCGACCGTCGACGCCGACCCCGTCGGCGACGCAACGCCAGGCGCGCTGCATGGCGACCGCATCGCGACGGCTGAAGGATGGGTCGTGCTCGACACGGTGCAACCCGAAGGGAAGAAGGCGGTCGCAGCCGCCGATTGGCTACGCGGCGCACGCCATGAACCGGGCACGGTGCTGGGACAAGACGCCGATGGCTGAGCGGGCCAAAACCGACACGAGCATCGACGCCCGCCATGTGGCGTGGAAGGCACTGCAACGCATCGACCACAAGGGCGCCTTCGCGAACCTTGTCCTCGACGGCGAACTGCGAAAGTCGAACCTGAGCGAGCAGGATCGTCGCTTCTGTACCCAGCTTGTCTACGGAACGACTCGCATGCGCCGCTCGTGCGACTTCCTCGTTGACCGGTTCCTGTTGCGCGAGGTCGATGACAACGTCCGAACCCTCCTTCGCCTCGGCGCCTATCAACTGCATTACCTTTCAACGCCCGATCACGCCGCGGTCGACGCGACGGTGTCGGTCGCGCCCCGCAAAGTCCGCGGCTTCGTCAACGCGGTCCTCCGAAAAGTCGCATCATCCGACGTCACCTGGCCCGACGACGCGACGCGCCTGAGCTATCCGAACTGGCTCGTAGAACGACTCACGCAGGACCTTGGCGCCGACGACGCGCTCGCGATGCTTGAGCGAATGAACGTGGAGCCGGCCGTCCATGAACGCGACGACGGCTACATCCAAGATCCCGCAAGCCAATGGGTGTGCGAAGCCGTCGACGCGCAACCCGGTGAGCTCGTCGCCGACCTGTGCGCCGCGCCGGGCGGCAAAGCCACGCTGCTTGCCCAGAGCGGTGCCACCGTGATTGCTTCGGACCGCAGGATCAAGCGGGCTCGCCTCGTGCAAGCCAATGCCCGCAGGACCAGCGCCGACGGCGTGGCCAGCGCGGTTGCCGACGGCACGGCCCCGCCCTGGCGGGCGGCCAGTTTCGATCGTGTGCTTGTCGACGCGCCCTGCTCCGGGTTGGGTGTGCTGCGGCGGCGCCCCGATGCGCGCTGGCGCATCGACGACGAGGGCATCGGGCGGCTCACGCAGCTGCAACGGGAACTCCTTGTTGCCGCGCAGGACCTCGTCAAACCCGGCGGCCGCCTGGTGTACTCGGTGTGCACCGTCACCGACGCGGAGACCGTCGGCCAGCTCGACGTCGTCGACGGTCGCTTCACGCCCCTCGACGTGACCGGCCAAAGCGAGCGGTGGCGTGGCATCGAACCGCACGGCGGCCGCGTGCTTCCCCAAGATCACGACACCGATGGCATGGCGGTCTTCGCCTGGACCCGGAGTTGACAGAACCCTCAACCGGGGCACAACGCAACCGGTCAGGCGCACTACATTCTCGGCAATGCCTGATCACGACACCAGTGGCTTGTTCGCCAAGGTTCTCACCGTGTCCGACGGGGTGATCCATGGAACTCGCGAGGACAAATCCGGGGCCGCGCTCATCGATCTGCTCACGGCCAACGGCTACGAGATCGCGGAACAACGTGTCGTGGCCGATGGCGTGGACAACGTGGCCCCGGCACTGATCGAGATGGCCGAAGACTTCAACGGGCTCGTCGTCAGCACCGGTGGCACCGGGTTCGGCCCGCGTGACCTGACCCCCGAGGCAACTCGAACCGTGCTCGAACGCGAAGCGCCTGGCATTGCCGAGGCCATGCGTCTGGTCAACCCGCTGGGGCGCTTGAGCCGTGCCGTCGCGGGCACCAGGGGAACCGCACTCATTGTCAACGCCCCGGGATCTCCCAAAGGCGCGGTCGAGACCGTAGAAGCAGTCATCGACGTGATTCCTCACGCCATTCGCCTTATGGCATCCGCCCCGACCGATCACTGACGGCAACCGACCGATGAGCAGGGACCCAAGCCATGGCTGACCGCTTCGATGCCGATTACATGGGACGAGCGATCGACATCGCCGACGGCGCCCGGCTGATCGCGCCCCCGAACCCGTGGGTCGGCGCCGCCGTCGTCTCCAACGCCCAGGTCTTCCTGGGGGCGACAAGCCAACCAGGTGGCAACCACGCAGAGATCAACGCGCTCGAGGCGGCGGGCGACGCCACGGTCGGCGCGACGATGTACAGCACGCTTGAACCGTGCTGCCACCACGGTCGCACCGGGCCGTGCACCGAAGCAATCATCAAGGCGGGGATCCGGCGTGTCGTGGTGGCGATCACCGATCCGGATCCGCTCGTAGCCGGCAAGGGCCTCGAGGCGCTTCGGAACGCAGGGATCGACGTCGAGGTCGGCGTCGGGGCTGCTCGTGTGGAGCGCCAACTGCGCGCCTATCTGCACCATCGCCGCACCGGTCGGCCATTCGTCGTGCTCAAGCTTGCGGCGACCCTCGACGGATACACGGCCGCCCCAGACCGCACGAGCCAGTGGATCACCGGCCCCGAGGCCCGAGCCGACGGCCATCGGTTGCGCGCCGAGAGCGACGCCATCCTCGTTGGTGCCGGCACGATTCGGGCCGATGACCCGGCACTCACGGTGCGCGACTTCGCCCCGATCGGGATCGACGGAAGCGAGATCCAGCCGATGCGCGTCGTGCTTGGATCGGCGCCCGCAGACGCCCGTGCGCAACCACTCGTCGAGGTTTCGGGTGAGCTCCCCGACGTCCTGAACGAGTTGGCCCAACGCGGCGTGCTTCAGCTCATGGTCGAAGGCGGCGCAACCGTCGCTGGCGAGTTCCACCGCCAGGGGCTGGTCGATCGCTACGTCGTCTACATGGCGCCCGCGTTTTTCGGGGGCGACGATGCTCGGTCGTTGTTCTCGGGACCGGGCGCTTCGACCATCGACGACGTGTGGCGGGGCGAGATCGTCGATGTGCGGCGTCTTGGCCCCGATGTGCGGATCGAGTTGCGGCCGCGCAACGACTAGGAACCGCTCCGAGGCGCACCCGAACCGGCCTGGCGAATGCCGCCCCGGCGGACTCAGTCCTGGTCGCGAGCGGCCGATCGGCGCCGCTCCCAGGCTTCGACCTTGACCAACAACACCCCGGCCGCAATCAAGCACACCGCGAGCAGCGCCAGCAGTCCGTAGTTCGTCGTGTCCGCCTCGGCGATGAACGCCGCACCCGGCCCGTCACTTCCCAGAACCGGATTGTCGCCGGGCTGTGCCAACGTCGGATCGCCAGGAGGGAAGTCTTCGTCGACCGCCGGGCCGCACGCGGCGAACAGCAACCCGACCATGACCGTCAGTGCGGTCGCGGTGGCGCCGACGCGTGAACGCGTCGAAACGGAACTGGTGCGTGCAGGCGTCATCCGGCGCAGAGTCTGCCACGGCGAAGTGCCACGCGGCAGTCGCCGATGGGTTCCACAAAGTTGCGGGTCGGAGCACCGCAACGAGGAAGGGTGGGCTAGTCCGCCTGCTGTTGGCTGAGCTCGACGTAGGCCATCTGGATCTGGCTGCGTGCCGCCCGGAGCGTGTCCTCGTGTTCGCCGAGGCGGCCAGGAAGCGCATCGACGATCGCAGCCATCGCGTCGATCGCGACCTTGGCTTCGGCCAGGTTCGGCGGGTCGTCGCTCAGGTGGATGGCGCCCAACTCGTAGAGGCCCATCGCGTGGTTCGCGACCACGACCGATGACGGCGTCTCTGCCAGGCGGGCTCGCGCCTCGGCCAGTTCGGCTGCCATCGCTTGCGCCTGGGCCTGCTCCTCGGGGCTCAGGTCGTCGAACGACGGTGCCCCCGGCACGCCATCGCCCGGCGAGGCTTGAGGCGCCGGGTCTCGCGGTACTTCATGTTCGCCATCTGGTGTCCACAGGCTCATGCCGGCTGATCGTAGACTGCGCCTCGCTCAATCACGTCGACAACGGGAGAACCGGTGCGCATTTCCATCGGCAGTGACCATGCTGGTTACGACCTCAAGCAACACCTCATCGGCTTCCTCGAAGCCGCCGGCCACCAGGTCCGAGACCACGGCACCGACAGCACCGAGTCCGTCGACTATCCACCCTTCTGTGCCGATGTCGCTCGAGCCGTCGTCGCCGGCGACGCCGATGCCGGCATCGTGATGGGCGGAAGCGGCCAAGGCGAACAGATCGCGGCCAACAAGGTCGATGGGGCACGCGCCGCGCTTTGCAACGACCTGTACCTCGCCCGTATGGCTCGCGAGCACAACAACGCCAACGTGCTCTCGATCGGCGGCCGCGTCGTCGGCACCGGTTTGGCCGAAGAGATCGTCACCTTGTTCTTGAACACCGAGTTCGAGGGCGGACGGCACCAGCGGCGCGTGGACCTGATCACCGAAGTCGAGCAGTCGAACGCTCGCTCGTAGCGGCCGTGTGCCGGTGTGCGCGGCCTTAGTCCGCGTAGCCCTCGGGCTGGATGTCGAAACCTCGGTTGAAACGCGCCCGCAGGTTCTCCACGGCGATGAAGTGGGTGAGCTCCGCAAGCTGCTTCTTCGAGAACTCGGCCCGTAGTCGGCTGCGCAACTCGTCGTCGACGGTCGTCGGCGTCATCGTCAGCGACTCGGCGTATTCGATCACCAACTTCTCGGTGTCTGAAAGCACCGGTGTCATGCGCCAGTCGGCGACGGCATTGATCGTGGCATCGTCGAGGCCCAGCTCACGGCCGAGCGCGGTTCCGATGTCCTGTCACCACAGGCACCCGATGAGCGACGATGCCCGAAGCTGCGCCAGCGTCTTCAGTCGGTGATCGACCGAGCCAGCTAGGGCGACCCAGCGTTCCAAGGCAAGCGAGCCGAACAGGGTCGGTTTGTGCGGCGCCATCGCTCGAAGCGGTGCCGAAAAGGTCGGTCCTCGCCCGAGGACCTTGAGGCTCGCCATCAGTCCCATCGGACCTTCCTTTCGTTAGCGCGTTGAGGTGTCGAGCTTGTTGGCGCTCACGAGCAGCATCGCGGCGAGCGCGACCGAGAAGACCAGGCCGCCAATGCTGGCGACGTTGTCCATCGTCCCCAGGGGCTCGGTATTGGCAAGGTGGTACACCGTGTGCGGAACGCCCCAGGCCAACGATGCAATCGCCGCGACCGTTACCAGTTCGCGGGACAGCCGGACGGCCGCCGCAATCAAGAGCACGGCGAGCGCCAGATTGAGCGCCCCGACGTCGCGTACGAGGTGCTCGTTGAAAGGCCCGTCGCCGGCGACCCACGAGCGACCGAAGCCCGGGAAGTCGTCGTAGAACGACCGAGGGGCCAGGAGCGCCCAGGTGCCGATCTGCGTAGCGGTGAGCGCGAGCCAAGCAAGGGCAAGGCGGGTCGTGCGAGCAACGGTCATAGGACGAAGGTAGCGCTCGTGTGGTCTGTCTATCCAGACCACTTCGCCTTGTTTGGACCTACCACTTTGCCGGCCCACTGCTACGTTCGTCTCATGCTGGAGTTGCATCTTGTGCTGCCGCCTGGGCCCGGGCGGCGAGCTGCCGTCGAGACGGCGTTGCGCGACGCAATCCGGACCGGCCGCCTCGTCGCCGGCACCCGTCTGCCTTCGACACGCGTGCTCGCCGGCGACCTTGGGGTGTCCCGCTCGACCATCGTCGGCGCGTACGAACAGCTGAGTGCCGAAGGATTCGTCGCCAGTCGCCATGGTCAAGGAACGATCGTCGCCGATGTCCCGACCGGCCGCACCGGCGTCGATGACGAGGACCTCATGGGGCCGACCCCAACATGGGATTTTCGTCCGGGCGAACCCGATCCGACCAGCTTCCCCCGGCGCGAATGGATGCAGTCGGTGCGTCGCATTGTGAGCGACCCTTCGGGCGACGCCATGGCCTACCCGGATCCCCGGGGGCGCATCGAGCTACGCCATGCGCTCGCCGCTCACCTGGCCCGAACACGTTCGGTCGTGACCGATGCCTCCGGACTGTTCGTGTACGGCGGGTTCGCAGCCGGCCTCGGCTTCCTTGCCGACGCGTTTCGCCAGCGCTCCATCACCAGAATCGCGGTCGAAGAAGCAATGTTGCCCATGCATCGAATCGTGCTGCGGATGGCTGGTCTCGAGGTCGACCCGATCAGGGTTGATGATCAGGGCATCGTGGTCGACGATCTGGCGTCGACCAAGGCACAAGCGGTGCTCGTCACCCCGGGCAATCACTACCCGTATGGCATCACCATGAGCCCGGACCGCCGAGCCCAACTCGTTGGCTGGGCCGAGCTGGCCGAGGCCTGGATCATCGAAGACGACTACGACGGTGAGTACCGCTATGACCGTCGCCCGATCGGTGCCCTACAAGCACTCGCCCCGCATCGGGTGGTCTATGCCGGTACGGCCAGCAAGTCACTAGCGGCAGGACTGCGCCTTGGCTGGCTGGCGGTGCCCGAGGAACTTCGCCACCCGTTGACGGCCGCCGCGAACCTCCGCTCGGGTGTCTCGGCCATCGACCAGCTCGCACTCGCCGACTTCATCGACCGAGGCCGCCTCGATCGCCACGTTCGCGCGATGAGGCGAACGTATGACCGACGCCGCCGACAACTGATCCAGCGTCTCGGCGCCGAGGTACCCGAGCTCACGCCGAACCCGTGCGCGGCCGGACTCCACTTGTGCGTGCCGGTCGCCTCGCCTCGAGTTGAACGCGACATCCTCGAACGGGCCGAAGCCGCCGACGTGGGCCTGCTCGGCCTGTCGACGTTCCACCGCGCACCTGAAACGCGCGCCGGAGTCACGATCGGCTTCAGCCGGCCGCCTGAACACGCGTTTGCTGCGGGAACCGACCGGCTGGTCGAGGTGCTGCGAGGCTGATCACGCGTGGTTAGCGCAGCATCTCCTCGGCCCAGATCGCACAGCCCAGCGTCGCTGCGTTCACGGCGCCCAACAGCTGGAGCCCGACCGGCGCGCCCGTGGTTGGCGCCGGCAGTGTCACCGCCGGCAGGCCGACCACGTTGCCGAGGCGCGTGTTCGCCACGATCCGAGGAGCAAGCGCAGGGTCGGCGGCATCGACGAGTCGTGGCGCCACGATCGGGACCGTGGGCGAAACGATCACATCGACCTGGGCGAGTGTGGCCTGAACCTCAGCGATGAGTTGACGGCGGAGCCGGTGAGCCGCCGCGACCTGGGGCCCGGTCAGGGCGGCGCCCATTTCGAGTCGAGCGCGAATGTCGGCGCCGTACCGGTCGGCGTGGACGGCGAGCTGTTCTGCGTGTATGGCCGCCGCTTCACTGAACATGATCCCGGTGCTGGCTACGAACGTTTCCTCGGCATCGGGCCACTCAACATCGGTCACGATCGCTCCGGCTTCGGCCAGTCGGTCGATTGCGGACTCGATCGCGTGTCGTACCTGGTCGTCGGCTGCTTCGACATCGCTGCGAGCAACGCCGATTCGGACCTGGGCAGGTGCGTCGGATACGGGGTGTCCGAGCGCCGCGTGGACGCGGCCCAGGTCGCTCACGGTCGGCGCATGGAATCCGACATGGTCGAGTGTCGTCGACAGGGGGAACACGCCGTCGGCTGGATAGGTCCCATGCGCGGGCTTGAACCCGGCGATCCCACAGAACGCAGAGGGGATCCGAACGGAGCCACCCGTGTCGGTCCCGATCGCAAACGACGCGGACCCATCGGCCACAGCCGAAGCGCTGCCGCTGCTCGAACCACCCGGCACCCGGTCTGGGGCGGCAGGATTCGGTGCGGTTCCGGCATGTGGATTGACACCGGTCACGCCAAACGCAAACTCGTGGAGGGTCACGGTGCCAAGCGCGGTCGCGCCGGCCGCCCTCAGCTGCTCGATGATCGGTGCGGTCGCGGTCTCCGCCGGAGCGTCGACCCGAACCGGGCTTCCCGCTTCGGTGCGGCGTCCGGCAACGGCGAGCAGCCCCTTGATTGCGAACGTGTCCATGGCCAACGGGCCGAGGTCCACGTCGTTCTGCTCGGCCAGGCGGCGCGCCAGGTCGTCATCGAAAAGCTCGAGCCACGGACCGCCACGGTCCACGGTGCGGGCCAACGATCGACGTCGCTGCACCTCCGCGGCCCGTTCGGCGCTGTTGACCGGACCGGCGCCAACGTCGATCCGCGGGGCCGGGGTTGCCCGTTCCTGCCACGACGACCAGGTGGGCCAGTCGAGGCCGGCGGCGACTCGTGTAAGTAGCGGGTCTACCCCCGGTGGGTTTGGTTGAGAACTCATTCGTTCCAGCCTGCCATGCTGGCTCGATGGCATCGACACCGGCTCTTGGCCTCTTCGGCATCAACTTCGGTCCCATGGCGGACCCGACGGTCATGGCGACCGTGGCCCAAGCAGCCGAGGCCGCCGGCTACGACTCGGTGTGGACCGGCGAGCACATCGTCTTGCCGGACCCACAGGCGCCGCCGTCGCCGGCTGCCCCCGAGACCGACTTCGTGGACACGGCCGCCGCGCTCGCCTACCTGGCGGCGGTCACGACAACCATCAAGCTCGGCAGCGGGATCATTATCCTGCCGCAGCGTCAACCGGCCGTGCTTGCCAAATCACTTGCGTCGGTTGACCACCTGTCGGGAGGGCGTCTGCTGTTCGGGCTCGGCGTCGGCTACCTCGAACCCGAGATGACGGCGTGCTCGACCCCCATGGATGCCCGAGGTGCGCGAGCCGACGAATACCTCGAGGCAATGCGGGTGCTCTGGAGCTCCGATGCGGCATCGTTCGCGGGCCAATTCGTCCACTTCGACTCGGTGACCGCCAACCCAAAACCTGTCCAGGCCGACCTCCACACCGTCGTCGGCGGCCACAGCAACGCCGCCGCTCGCCGCGCCATAGCGACCGCCCATGGTTGGTACGGGTTCATGCGTGATCCGGACACCGCGGCCCAGGACTTGGAGCGCCTGCGCCAGGCCGCAGATGAGGTCGAGCGCCCCGCCCACCTGGGCGAGCTCGAAGTCTCGATCACACCGGCGCGCCATCTCGACGCCGAAGCCCACGCCCGCTACGCAGAACTGGGCGTCGACCGCCTGATCCTGCAACCCGGTCGCCGAGCAACGACGGCCCAGGCGATCGTCGAGTTCGTCGACGCAAACGCGCCGGGGAACTGGTAGCTGGGCCCGCTCCGACATTCGAAACGTCTGATGAACTCGCCGCCGGCGACACGACAGCGGCCGAGTGTGGGGCTAGGTTGCGCCCGTGACCTTCCACATGCGGCTCATCGCCCTGCTCAGTGCGTTCGTGCTGTTGGCGAGCGCTTGCGGTGGGGGAGCGGGTTCGGAGACAGGGGCCCGATCGGTTTCGAGCGGCGCCCCGAGCGGCGCAGCCACGACCGAAGCCGAGGCTGGGTCCGGGCCAGATTTGGGCCTGCTCGGTCAGGGCTCGCTCGAGGGTCAAGACGTCGTGGTGTGGTTCTGGGCCGAGTGGTGACCGAGTTGTCGTGCCGAACTGCCTGCGGTCGCAGCA
>CALLPT010000215.1 GCA_938015575.1 uncultured Acidimicrobiales bacterium | reverse complement strand
GAGCCCAAGGAAGCGAGGTACGGCTTTGGTGGTGCCGAGGGATACGGCTTGAAAAGCGAGCGCTGCCACGGACAACGCGAACCCGAAGGCGCCGAACTCGGATTTCGACAAGGCCTGGACGATCGCGACCTGAATGACGAGCGACAGGGCGATGCCAATAACCCGGCCAGCCACCAGGGCTGCGGATCCGCGGATGGCCTTGGAACTCTCCTCTGTCGGCGTCGCCGAGGCTTCGTTTGCCGCCGCGGCGCCGGATTCGTCGGACGGGCTCACGTGTCGCCGCCCGGCATCGCAGAGGCCACGATGTGGCGCAGTCGACCCATCGCCGGTCCGAGATCCTGTCGTGACCACAGCGAATTCGCTGCACCTCGTCGCGGTGCCAGGGCCCGAAGCGCGGCGACGGGACCGAGCGAGCCGGAGCGGACCTCTGCCGCCACATGGCGAAGGTCGCCTTCGAGCCAGCGATAGCGCGTGCCAGGTCGGCCGCGCACTGTGCTGGTGGGACCGTGACCGAGATGGCACCGCACGGCGATGTCGGGAAGGTTCGCGCCCGACGCGACCGCGAGCGGAAGCGACCCGTAGGGGCGCGGGTTCACATCGATCAGTTGACCGTCGATGTACTGGGCTTGGAACACTCCCCGGTGGTCGCCGAGCAGGGCGACGAGGTCGCGTTCGGCGTCGAGGTCCGGGCCGACCGTGATTGCGCTCGAAGCAGTACCGCACGCGACGGGCCAGGTACGTTCATAGTCCTGGTGGACCGCGGCCACGAGTTCGCCGTCCCAGATGACGCCGGCGATCGCCTTCATCGGGCCGGACAGGAACGGCTGCACCAGGTAGCTTCCGTTGCCGTCGCGAACGTGTGCTTCGAGTTCGGCGGCCGAGCGCAGCGTGCGCGCTGGTTCGGAACCGGTGAGCGGCTTGATGACGGCCGGCCAAGACGTGTCGGGCGGAAGCGTGGTGTTCTGGTCGACGGCGAAGGCGGGGGGCGTTGCGATGCCGAGCCGGGTCAGTTCGTGCGTGAGTTGCTCCTTGTCGAGCACCCGGGCGAGTTCGGGATGGAGGGCGAGGACCGCATCGTCAGAGGTAGCGAAGACATAGTCGATGCCGTGACGTTCCACCAGGGGCGCGACCGCGGCCGCGAAGGCGGCCCGGTCAGCTGCGGGTGGAACGGCAAGAACCGACGACGAGTACCTCGAACGCGCCGCGAGCTCGCCGGTACCGGACTCGGTCGTCAGCACCACGTGTCCGGCCATGCCGAGCGCGCGAGTGGTTGCGACCGCGGAGCGAGACATGCCTCGTCCACCATCGGTAACGAGCACCTTGGTCATGAAGGAGTCCTTTTCGTCACTCGTCGCAGCTCGTCGAGAACAAGCCCGGTCTGGGCAACCGTGCCGGGCGTGCGACTTCTGAGCGCGAGCGATGCGAGACGATCGAGCAAGACCAGGGCCTCGAAGCGTGGTAGGTCGGTAGATGCGAGGGTGGTGGACTGCAGATAGGCGTCGGCAAAAGCGGTGGCGAATTGAGACCCGCGCCGCGCCACCTGTGGCCTGCGGGCCCACTGGGCTCGCATGAGGATGCGAACCGAGGTCGTGAACGTGGCGACGTCTTCGAAGACCGGCATCCGGTGCCGCGCGAGACAGTCGATGATCGCGACGCGGCCATCGACGTCGGTCACGAAGTTGCGAGGCGCGCAGTCGTTGTGGCCCAAGCCGAGTGCCGGGTCGGTGTCGGGCTGATCTCGCCACCAGCCGCGTATGCGGTCGACGCCGAGTGGTCGCAGCAACGACGCGGTGTAGTCGATAAGTGCGACCCCGGTGGCGTCGACCTCGGCACCCGTTGCTCGCAGCGGCGCACCGCCGTCAAGCTGATGCAGCGTCGCGAGGAGCTCGGCGGCGACGCGAACCTGGGCGGTGGCCGTCGCCGGATCACCGAACATCGTCGCACGGACACTGTCGCCGGTGAACCGTTCCATGACGAGCAGCTGCTCGTCGGCGATGTTGAGCACCGGCTCGACCGATGCGTCGGGGAGCTGCTCGCGGAGGCGAACGAGACCGTCCCACTCCGTCGTCGGCTTGACCGCGCGGTCATCGACAAGGCCGAGGCCCGGTCGTTTGCTGCGTGGGTTCGGTGCCTCGGCCAGATAGCGCTTTGCGACCAGACGAGCCGGTTCGGTGTCGCCGAGATCGGCATCGACGAAGTCGATAACAACGCCCTTGGAACGGCGCCCGCCGACCCGATCAAGCCGGGCATTCGGTACGCCAAGGTGGTCCCGGAGCGCCTGTTCGATGGTGGGGTCCAGCGATAGTGGCTCGGCGGAGGGTCCCCGCCGCTTCCTTATACTCACGCCGACTCCGGCCGAAGGTGATTGCAATGACGAACTGGTGGCATGACAGCGAGGCTCTGGGTGACGGCGATCGGGCGTTGATCGAGCGCGCGGTCGAACTCGATCTTGCAAATGGTGTACCGCATCCAGACGTCGCCGAGGCGCGTCGTGTCGCGACAGCAGAGCTGATCGACCTGTTTGGCGCGAATGCGGTTCGACATTCGTGGCTCGGCCCCGAATGGTCGTCGGACCTCGATGTGCACCTCGACGCGTTGCCGCCTCGGGGCGATCTTTTGGAGCGCGATTGGCTTCCGCTCGACGACCTTCTCGCTCGCTTGGGGCGTCGCACCGATGGCCGGTGGGCGATTCGCCATGACGGGCGGGTGGTCGGCGCTGCTGACCTGACGACGGAGTCGCGACCTGACCCGGCGTCGGGGATCCTCGACCGGGCCTCGCAGGCGAATGTGCGCAGTGTGCTCGAGCTTCGGGCGCTGCAGCGCGATGGCGGCCAACTCGGCGACACCTGGGGTGTTCGTGCGTGTGCGAGGTTGGAACGGCGCCTGGGTGGCGATGAGTTGCCAATGCGCGATGCCCGGCCTAGCGACGCGGCCGAGAAGCGCGCCCGCGCCGCCAAGGCGACGGTTGGGCGAGTACGACGTGGGCCTGGCATGCGCCTGGCCGTGAGCGGGGTCGACGGCGCCGGCAAGTCGACGTTGTTGGACACTTTTGTTCGCGAGCTTGAGCTCGCGAGCGTGCCTCATGGCCGACTGTGGGCGCGACCGGGGTATGACCTTGGTGCCCTCGATGCCGCGGCCGTCGGCGTCAAGCGGCTGTTGGGCAAGCAGCCAGAACCGGGCGTGCGAGCGATGGGTGCCGATGACACGGCTGCTCCACCGAGCCGCTCGGGCAAGGCCGCGGTCGCATGGCGCCAGGTGGTCCTGGGCGAGTACCTGGCCAAGGTCCGGCGGCGCGAAGCAATGATTGACGGACTGGTCGTCTTCGACCGCTACGACATCGATGCCGAAGCCACGCTCGGGTTCGCCTATGGCCTCGATGCGTCGTGGCTCGGGTCCTTGCTGCGTCGCTCGCTCGCTCGTCCCGATGTGCATGTCTGGCTCGAGATCGAGGCCGCGGTTGCTGCGGCACGTAAGCCCGACGATCCGATGGGCCAACAGGCGATCGCCGACCAGATCGAACGCTACGGGCGGTTGCTGCCGGACTATCCGGGTATCGATCGGTTCGATGCCACGCGACCGGTCGGGGACCTGGTCGCCGATGTGTGGTCCAAGCTGCTCGACGCAGCTACTCAAGCCAGTTCCTGATGGACCAGCACGGTGGCGATGAGCCGCCGAGCGGTCGCTTCGGCCTTGGCGACCTCGCGCGACGGCGTTCCTTCGGCGATCAGTAGAACGTCGCGCGGTTCACCCGTTGTGGCACTGGTATCGGGGTCGGCGTGGGGGAAGCCGGTGAATCGCACGCGCGGGTTGAGGCGCCCGACGAGGGTGGCGAGCGCCACGGTCATGTCGTCGCCGCGGCCGCTGTGCAGCAGCCGGAACTCGCCACCGAGTTCTTCGAGTCGTTCGGCGAGCGATCGGGCCGCGCCGAGGATCGGTGGACCGCTCTCGATCCAGACTTCTTCGACATTCTCGGCGTCAGAGGCGAGCGCAAGATCGCCCCGCGAGTGAATGGGGCTGCGCAGAGCGAGCAGCGCAAGGGTCGCGGCCGCAGCGGCTGCGATGCCGGCAAACACGGCGAGGGGCAGGGTCGGCAGGCTGCTTGGTTTGACGGTGCGATCGATCGTGGCTGGTTCGAAGATCTCGAGTCGGCCAAAGCCACCCGAGTCGTTGAGCGTGTCGACGAGCGCTTGGGCCACGGCGTTGGCGATCCTGACCGTTTCGGCCTGGTCGGTGCCGCGGGCGACCACCTGCACGAGGGGGGTGCCCTGCACGCCGATGACGTCGACGCGACCGCCGCGGAGCTGGTTCACGGCGATGTCGAGATTGCCGTCGAGTACGGCCCGCTCGGCAACTGCGCCGCGTTCCCACACGAGCTCAACCGAGTCGGGAAGCGCGTCGAACGACAGCTCGAGGCCCTGGTGCAAGACGAGGGCGCGGGACTCGACATCGAGGTCGCTGTTGAGGCGCGACACGGCGACCGCGGTGAGCAAGGCGACCACCAATCCGACGAGCGCGAGGACGGGCGCCATCCTGCGGATGGTGCGCAGGACCGGTCGGATCCGTAGCAATGAATTCATGGACGTACTCCTTGTGCGTGAGTGTCGTCGAGCGGTTGGCTTCCGGCAATGGCGGCCACCACAAGGGCGAGCCACACGTACTTGAAGCCGAGATTGGAAACGAGGAGGTTGGCGAGCAAGACACCGGCAACGCCGGAAAAGGCAGCCCAACCCAATCGATCCGGAGCGCGAAATGATGAGGCCAATGCCAGAGCGAAAATCATGACCAAGAGGAACGCGCCGACGAAACCGAGCTCGACGAGACCGCCGATGAAGATGTTGTGGGCTTCGAAACGAAACTGATTCGCCGCCAACTCAGGCCTGGCCAATGCGAGTGCTTCGTGCACGTCGGGGAACGCGCCGTTACCGGCACCGAACCAGCAGCGTTCGTTGCAGGACTCGATGCCGATGCGCCAAATCGAGGTGCGCCCGGTGGACTGGGTGCCTCGGTCCGAGGCCGGAAGAAATGGCACCGCGGCGAGTAGTGCGGCGAAGGTGACGAGCCAGGCGGCGATGCTGCGTCGGCGCAGCACGGTGGCGACAACGACGATGCCGAGCCCGAGCAGGCCGCCGCGAGACACCGTGAGCACGATCGCGAACATGGCGAGCCCAGCGGCGATCAGGTAGCGGGGTTGCGCGTGGGCCAGGTTGCGGTTGCCGGCGCCCTCGTTGCGCGGCCGCTGAGCGAGTGTGAGAGCCGCCCCGAGGGGTAGCAAGAGCGCGGCGGCGGTGATATTGGGATCACCGCCGACGAGCGCGAATCGAGCGGTCGCCGTACTGCTTTGGCTCAGGCCTCCGGTCGCCATCTGCGCGACCGCGATCAGACCGGTGACGGCGCCCGAGCCTGCGAGCGCAGGCAGCAGCCGTTCGTGGAAGTAGCGCGAGTAGTACTGCACTGCGGCCAACATCGCTTGTCCGATGAGCGAGCCGTGCACGATGAGTTCGTCGAACGACGACCGCGGCGCAATCGACCAGAACCAGCTGAGCGCCATGACGCCGAGCAAGAGGACCCACAGGTGTGCGGCGACGAGGTCGAGTCGTCGAGCGGTCGGCTGAACCGCCAACCGTGCCAGCAGCACCAGGCCGGCGCCAGCGCCGAGCACCGAGCTGAGGTCGTCGACCGGCGACGGTGTCGGCAGCGAGATCGCCGAACCAAACGGCACGACGAAGACGTAGGCGAGCAACAGCTGCTCGGCGAGGGTGCCCGTACGCGCCGCGTTTTCGGGCGTCATGGTGATCATCGGTGTCACGTCACACCTACGGCGGCATCGTCGGCTGCGGGTCGCCCGTCGCGCGGTCCGAGCCGTTCTTCGTCGACCGGCCGTGTCCAGGAATAGGTCAAGCCGGTGAAGGCCATGGAAAGCAGCACAAACGCGATGGCGCCGACAACCAGGATGGAACTCGTCGATCGTTGGCGAGACACGCGCACGACCTGGGGCTCTCCGGCCGTGTCGAATTCAGCGAGCGCCGAATCTTGGAGTTTCTCGAGAACGATCGCGGAGAACGCTTCTACGTCGGCCTTTGCTGTTTCGGTATCCGGCCCGCGCACCGTCACGAGGACGAGCTGGGTTCCCTCGATGGGTAGCGCGGTGCGTCGTGCGGTGGTGTCGTCGTTGGTGGCGCGCAACAGCGCCGAGGTGACGCGGCTGAAGCGGTCGGGGTTGAAATCGAGATTGGTTGCGCTGATCACGACCGACGCTTCGTGCCGGTCGAGCTGTTCGGCCTGCGAGGAGAGGAACGCGGCGCCGATCACCACGAGCGCGGCAAGCAAGACGCTGCGGAAGACAGCGCCGGGAGTCATTGGCCGACGTGCTGGGTCGACTGGCGGTGTGCACGAAGCACCGATCAATCCTACGGACCGGTCGGCGGTCCGGGTGGGGACGGTGTCGGAGGCGACCGTTCGTGACTCGTCGAACCGACCCGAAGTCCCGACCACCCCCGCCGCTCGTACCCTCGGTACGTGGTTCGCATCGTTCGCCTCTTGCTCGGGGCCTTGGCGTTCGTGGGTGCCAGTGCGTTGGTCGCTAGTTGCGCGGTGTCGAACGATCCCATCGCGGTGGCACCCGGCACCGAGGACGAGCCCGAAGCAAGTGGCGAGCCTGAACCGGTGCCAACCTCGACAGACACGCCGGGAGAGCCAGCCACGACCGCGGCGCCTGAGCGAACTCCCGAGCCCGGCACCCCCGAGCCCGGCACCCCCGAGCCTGTGGCCGAACTCGTCGACGCTGCCGGTGAAGCCGTCGAGGGCGAAGGAGTCGACGATGCTGCCATCGCCGTCGGGAGTCGAGGCCTGCGTGCCCAGGCCGTCGAACCGACGCCGACCCGTGACGCATCCCGTCCGAGCGCAACGCCGACGCCCACCGCAACCCCGACGCCCACGCCAACGGCGACAACCACACCCACACCAACGGCGACTCCGGCGCCGACGACGCTCTTTGTCGCCGTTGATGGGACCGGCGACGGTCTGCGTCGAGATGAACCGATGGGGTCAATTGGCGACGCAATGCTGCAGCTTCGACCCGGGATGACCCTCGAGATCGCGGCCGGGCGCTACCTCGGCGACCTGCTCGTACAGGACCCGCCGGCAGGGACCGCGAGCGAACCGATACGGGTGCGCACGACCGGTCGTGTCGAAATCGAGGGCCTGGTGCGCTTCTGGAGCCTGGTGCATTGGGACATCGCCGGACTCAATGTGACTTGGCCGGACTGGGGCACCAATACCGACCACCTGGTCAAGCTGACGGGTGGGAGCAACTGGACGTTCCGAGACGCCGAAGTCTGGGGTGCCGAGTCCTACGCCGGGATCCTGGTCGCCGGGCGGGCCGAGTTCTACACCCTGACGGGCCTTCATGTCCGTGACACCGTCCCATCGAACGAGGTCAACCAGGATCACTTGATCTATCTCAATTCTCGGTCCGGTCCCGGTCTGGTGACCAGGAACCTGTTGGTCGGGTCGCCGAATGGGCGGGCGATCAAGGTCGGTGGAGCGGTCTCGGAAGAGGTCGTGTCCGACATCGAGATTTCGTTCAACACGATGGTCGATAACCGGGGCCCGTCGAACGTGCAGGTCTCGGGCCGCACCTACAACATCGAGATTCGCAACAACATCATGGTGCGCTCGGGCGAAGGCCGGCGGGCGATCACGGCCTATGACTTCCAAGGCGCCGATGTTGTGGCCCAGGACAACGTTGTGTGGCAAGTCGCCGGCATCGCCGACGCGGAGATACGCGATCTCGGCGGCAATCTTCGTCTCGATCCCGAGCTCGATGACGGCTATCGCGCCATGAATGCCGACGCACAGCACGCCGGTCATCTGGCAGAATGAGCGAAACCTGGCACGCTACGTGGCGGACTTCGCGCCCCGTGCCGTTTTCGGTGGGTGAAATCCCACAATGGCGAAATTGAGGGTGAACGGACCGTAACGAGGCGTCGTTCGTTGGCGTTTATCGCCCTACACCCCCCTAAGAATCAAAAGGCGAACCACCCCCCGTGAAGAACCTCAACGTCGTTGACGAGCGTGGCGAGAACGCTCTTCTCCTCGACCAACCAATTATTGATCTGACGATCCTCGATCAGGACTTCGAGCGGCTCGCTCAGGCGGCGTCAACGGCGACGCTGCCGAGCGAGGCCGCCGTGAGCTCTGTTCGCGACGAAGACGACGCGGTCGCGCCGCGGCTCGAGGATCTGTCCTCGCCCGAGCGCGACGGGATCGACAGCGCACGAGTCATCGACCTGGTGCTCGGCATCCCGATCTTCATCATCGCCCTGCCGATCCTCGCGATCATGGCGCTGGCGGTGAAGCTCGACTCTCGCGGCGACGTCTTGTTTCGCCAAGATCGGATCGGGCGCGACGGCATCCGCTTCAAGTGCCTCAAGATCCGCACGATGCGCCCCGACGCCGAAGAGCGCCTGCAAGAGATGCTGGCCGAGAATCCAGAACTCGAAGCCGAGTTCTTGGCGACCCGCAAGCTGGCCGTCGACCCCCGGGTCACTCGTGTCGGACGCTTCCTCCGTCCTACCGGCCTCGATGAACTGCCGCAGCTGTGGAACGTGTTGCGTGGTGACATGTCGCTCGTCGGCCCTCGCCCCCGTGCCGTCTCCGAGTTCGAAATCTGCGGTGGATTCCCCGCCGGTATCCTCGGCGTGCGACCGGGTTTGACCGGTCCGTGGCAGGTCTCTGGACGCAACGGGATCACCGATGAACAGCGTGAGGCGATTGAACTGAATTACGCCGAAACGCGGAGTTTCTCTGGAGATGTACGCATTGTGTGCCGAACAGTGTTCCTGCTGCTCACCTTGCGTCTCCGCGGAGGAACCTGATCATGGCCGAACAAGCTGGCGTAACCGAAGCACGGTTGACGACCATGGAAAGTGACAGCGAACCGCTCGTCACCGTGATCATTCCTGCGCGCAACGAAGAGGACTTCATTGAGCGCTGCGTGAACTCGATCCGCGAGCAGACCCACAAGAATCTGCAGATCCTGGTCATCGACGGCGACTCCGACGATGCCACCGTGGAGATCGTCGAACGGATTCGCGCCGAAGACCCGCGCGTCGAGATCGTTCCCAACCCCGATCGCCTCATTCCCGTTGGCCTCAACCGTGCCATCGAGCGCACCCGTGGCGAATGGCTGGTCCGCGTCGATGCGCACTCCACCGTGCCGCCCGACTATGTCGCTCGTGCCGCGAGCCATCTGGTTACCGGCAAGTGGGGCGGCGTCGGCGGCCGCAAGGACGGCGTTGGCCTGACCCCCGCTGGTCGCGCCATCGCCGCGGCGATGGAGTCCAAGTTCGGCGTCGGCAACTCGACCTACCACCACGGCACAGAACTCCAGACCGTCGAACACATTCCTTTTGGCTGCTATCCGGTTGCCGTCATCAAGGAGGTCGGCGGCTGGGACGAGAAGCTCGCTGTCAACCAAGACTTCGAGTTCGATCACCGCGTCCAAGAAGCCGGCTACGAGCTTCTGTTCGACCCGGAACTGCACATCGACTGGCATTGCCGCCAGGACATCCCGGCCTTCTATCGCCAGTACCGCCGCTACGGCAAGGGCAAGACCAAGGTGATGCGTCTGCATCCCGAGTCGATCAGCCCTCGCCACTTGGCTGCCCCCGCATTGGTCGCCGGTCTCGCTGGCGCTGCGGCGATTGCCCCCAAGCGTCCGGGCCTTGCTGCTGGTTTCATGGGCCTCTACGGGCTGGCCAACGCAGCTGCGTCGGCACTCACCGCGTCGAAGCTCAAGAACAAGCGCGACGCGGTCCACCTGCCGGCCGCGTTCGGCTCCATGCACATCGGTTGGGGCATCGGTTTCTTCGAGGGCTGGTGGCAGCAGCTCCGCGGCAAGTTCTAGCCCACGCGGCAGGTTCTCACCGCGCTCAGCTTCATCGCTCGCGAGAAAGCTGGGCGATCTCTTCGGAGCTCCAGCCGAGCTCGGTCATGAGTTCGACCGTGTCTTGGCCAATCCGCGGTGCGTGGCGCTTGATGGTTTGATCTGGGTCGGCGGCGTAGTTCACCGGGTCCTTGATGACCCGGTAGGCGCCCTCGGTCGGGTGGTCGTCGAGCTCCAGGAGACCAACGGCTGCGAAGTGCGGGTCTTGGCCGACCTCGTCGAGCGGTACGACGGGGGCAGCCGGAATGGAGTGGGCCTCGCAGAACTCGAGCCACTCCGCGGTCGTGAACATCGGGGCGTGCTCGTCGATGATGCCGTACAGATCGAACGCGTTGGCGACCCGGCCGTTGGCGTCGGCGAACCGTGGGTCGTCGGCGAACTCGGGCCGGCCGATCTTGGCGAAGAAGTCGGCGTAGTTCTGGGTCGAGTAGGGCAGCAGGCAGATCCATCCGTCGGCGCTGCGGCGAGGCTTGCGGTTCGCGTTGCGGATGCGTAGGTAGCTGAACGGCTCTTCCTTGGGCTCGAACGTGTGACCGTTCAGGTGCTCGACCAGGTTGAACGACGCCAGCGCTTCGGCCATCGGCACTTCGATCACGTCGCCGACGCCCTGGGTTGCCTTGCGGTAGAGCCCGCCCATGACGGCGTAGACGATGTGCAGCGCGGCGACCTTGTCCGCCATGATCGACGGGATCAGCTGAGGCGCATCGCCGGTCCAGCTGAACATGTCGGCCAGACCGGACACGCTCTGAATCACGTCGTCGTACGCGGCTTGCCCGCCATAGGGCCCGTCGCTTCCGAATCCGACCGCGCTGCAATAGACGAGTGTTGGATTGATCGCGTGGACGTCGTCGGGTGAAACGCCGAGGCGAGCGAGCGCGGCGGGGCGAATATTGCTGACCAACGCGTCGGAGGTCTTCACGAGATCCATGAGCGCCCGATGCCCGACATCGCTTTTCAGGTCGAGGGCGATCGAACGCTTATTGCGATGCAAGTTGAGGGCAATGCCGCTCATCCCCACCGATCGTTGGGGAACGAAGTTGCGCATGAGCTCGGGTTCATGCGTTTCGACACGGATGACGTCGGCGCCCAGGTCGCCGAGCACACGTGTAGCCATCGGGCCCATGACCACGGTCGTCAGGTCGATGATGCGAACGCCGGCGAGGGGCCCGGGGCCCGTCGCTGCGTCGGCAGGGGAAGGAGTAGCAGCCTCTTCTGACACCGGCTCATGGTGCCACGTCGACCCTGTGACGCGTGAAGATGGCGAGCATCCGCTGCGGGTTGAGCAGGGTGGGACGTTTTAGGAACGACCCCGCTGTTTCGCGAGGCCGCGGCCGGACCAGCCGGTGGTGGTGAGGGTCCATTCGGCGATGGTGCCGTCGGGGAAGGCGAACGGCGCCCGGTGCGTTGGCTCGGTGCGGTGGGAGGGGCTGGTCGGGTGGGGCTCGGCAGTGGCGAGTGGGCCCAGGCCAATGCCCCAGCGACGCCAGCGGTGGCCGGGGACTTCGACCAGCTCGAGGTTCGGCCGGTGCAGCAACTCGATTTCACCGTGAACAACGCCCTGTTGTTCGTAACCATTGGCGATGCCCGATGGCGGACCGGTCGCGTACCACTCCAGGTCCATGGCCACCGGGGTCGGGGCGCCATACGCGCGACCGAGCGCATCGTCGGGATCGTCGAGTGCAACGAAGTACGCCTCGTTGCCGATCGACCACTGCTCCATGGGCGCGTCGAGCTGATGCTCGGCCCACATCTCGGGCGCTTTGACGATGAATGGGTCGAAGGCGCGCACGACGACGTCCCATTCGGCCAGGTGCATGAGCGGCCGGTCGGCCTCGACCATGGCGGCCCAATACCAGGCATGGCTTTCGAACAAGCGGTGGCCGGACACGATGCCCACGCTGGCGTCGGGCAACCAGACGGCGAACACCCACTCATCGACGAGACCGGGGTGCGGCCGCTCGTCGTCGGCGGTGAACTCCACGATGCCCAGGTTAGAAGCGACGCCGGCGCGCACCGGCACGGTTCGCTACGGTGCGACGATGAGCGAAGAGTTCTGGGACGCCTGTGCACCGTTCATGGCCGACGGGCGGTTGATCGAAGGCACGATCATGAGCAGCAACTGTGCACGCACACCCGATGGCGAGTTCGTGGGCATGCCCCATCACAAGGGTGACGGCATCGTCGTCAAACTGCATCGGGATCGCGTGGCTGCGCTCATCGACCAAGGCATCGGCAAACCGTTCGCACCGGCCAAGAAGGTGTTCAAGGAATGGGTGCTCGTCGAAGCCCACGACGATGAGCACTGGCAGGAGCTACTCGACGAGTCCATCACCTTTGTCAGCTAGATAAGCGAGAGGGCGCCCAGGTCGATGGCCTGGCGGCCGTGCCGGTTGATCATCTGGGTGAACAGCGCGTCGCCGCGCTCGGTGCGTTCGGCCAGCGTGGTGGCCGTAACCGCGACGACGACGCCATGCAGCGAGGTGAGCGCGTAGTCGCGGTCGCATTGGGCCGCGTCGTAACTGACTCCTCGAGCACCGAGTTGGGCGCGGTAGTACGCGAGCAGTTCGGCTTCTTCGGCGCGACGACGTTCGATCGAAACGCCGCCTGAGATCAGATAGGCAACATCGGTGACGCCCAGCCCGAGGGCAACCGTCTGCCAGTCCACGACGGCGATCGCGGGAGCCTCGGGGGCGACGCCGAACATGAAGTTGTCGGAGCGGAAATCGCCGTGCACGAGGGTGGTCGGTACTGACTTGGCCAGCGTCCATGCGGCCGCGTTGGCTTCGAACTGTTGGAGTAGCTCGAGAATGCCGTCGTCGAGTCCTGGCCCCAGTCGCTCAACCGCGGCGGCGATGAAGAACGAGAGCATCTCGCTTCCTGCTGTCGCTCGCGTTTCGGCGTCGTTGCGCAACTGATCGAACGCGGCGTGATCGGTGCGCCCCCACACGGGTGCTTGGAGCGCGGCGGCCTGTTCGATCGCGAGGCGCAGCTCGGCGGGCGTTGCCTCGCGAAACTGGTCACCTTGGACCGAACCGGCTAGGTCCTCGAGCACGATGACGAAGTCGTTGGCGTCGTCGTCGAAATGGACCGCAAGACACTCGGGCACCGACACGTCGACGAGGGGCGCGATCGACTCATAGAAGTTGCACTCGCGTCCGTACACGAAGTGTTCGAACGAGATGGCCCGGGTGCCGGCATCGCCCGACGGGATCTTCACCACGACCGATGCGGGCCCACTGCCGGATGCCCAGTCGAGCTGGAATCGGGCGTTGCGGCTCATCTGACCGGTGCCGATGAACCCGTCGAAGACTGCGTCGTCCGCGCCGACGAGATTGGCGACGAACGCCGGGTCGAGGCCGACGGTGGCCACATCGTGCTCGCCGGTGCTCATGCGCCGTCGAACCAGTCGGTGAAGCCGGCCGGTGCGTAGGGCCCCACGACGATCTGTTCCAGAGCGCCGATGCCGGTTCGCTCGCCATCGCTGACCCGAACGACCTGTTGCACGTGAATGTTCTCGGGAGCGAGCGGGTCGAGTTCGAGCGGATCGAAGCTCTCACCACCGATCTCGAGTTCGCCCTTGTACAACCCCTGCTTCCAGGTCGGGTGGCTGTAGCCGAGCCCCTTGAACTGGAATCGCAGTTGGGGTTCGAGGGTGATGGTTCGCTTCTCGCCGTCGAGGGCCAGGAAGTCGAGTTCGGCATAGCGGGCCCACCGGGTGCCGGGGTGGTACTCGATGCGATGGGCGGCGCCGGCCATCCGGGTGACGACATCGTCGAGCTCGGCTGGAATGTCGTCGGCGCTCGGATACAGCGGCGAGGTCAGTGCTTCGCGCACGAGCGGCTGGCCGTCGTGACCGTCGAAGAACACGGCGTGGCTGATGTGGTCGTCCCATTGCAGCGGCGCCCAGATGAAGCAGATGCCGTTGGGCTTGATGGGTGCGCCGCTGGGGAGCGGCTCTCCGACTCCGCGCACGCCCCAGGATCGGTCCTTGGTGCCTCGCCAGTCGTCAACGGTGAAGTCGCCGTCGGGGTGACCGATCGTTCCCGTCCACCGGCCGAACTGGGCAAACCGGGTCGCATCCATCCAGGTGCGAGTGCCTTGGGTCAGTGTTTGGCGGGCTTCCTGGATGGCCGACGTGCGAGCCGAAAAGGTCAGGTCACACGCCACGCCGCTGGCATTGTCGTCGATGATGATGCGCACTTGTCGGAGCGGTTCGACGATCTCCATACGACACGGTCCAACGCTGAGGTCGGTGCGTTCTTGTGGTGCGCGTCGCGAGGCGAAGAAGCAGTGTTGTTGGCCGCCTGCCTCGACGGTGGAGAAGTGGCAGTCCTGGACGCGACGGTGCGGATAGACGGCCATGCCGAACCCGAAGTAGCGAGTGGCATCGTCGCTGTAGCCGTTGAACCAGGTGCGGTCGTAGAAGTTGATGTCGCTGGTTGCCGGATGCGCCAGTGGCTCCGGCGTTTGGTGGATCGGGTAGTCGTCCAGGCGGTTCAGCACGTGCTGGACGCTAGTCGTGCTGATCCAGTCGCTGTAGCCGGAGCTGCGGGTCGTCGGCGCTCGTCAGGAGCAGGATCCATCGAGCGAAGCGATCCACTCGCTGACGAGATCGATGCCTTCGACGTGGGGCACGGCTCGGCCGAGCTCGGGCATCATCGAGGCCGGATCGGTCGTCTGCATCCGGAACACGAAGATCGAGTCCTCGGGCCGGCCGGGGTTGATCCCGAACCGGCGATCGCCGGTGCCAGTCCCGGCAGCGACCGGCGGTTTGCAAATCCCCAGGTGCGAGTCGAGCGGATTGTCCGGCTCGAGGAACAGCCCCGAGGTGTCAGCTGGGCCGTTGGTGTTGTGGCAGTGCGAGCAGTTGATGTCGAGGTACGCCCGGGCCCGCGCATCGAGTGACTCGTCGGGATCGTTCCACACCGGACTCTTGGGCGCCTCGCTCGAGGCCGGGCCACCGTCGAGCAGGCCGAGGGCTCGCCAGTGGTCGAGTTGGTCGATGGTTCCATCGCCGAAGTCCACCGTCCGGTTCAGGTGGCGCGCTTTGGGCCCGATCGGCAGGATGGCGCCGTCGGTGTGGTTGGTGGCATGGCACCCGGCGCACTGGTTGACGTTGGGGACGACATAGGGAAACTCGGTCTCGTCGCCGCTTGCTTCGTCGACCAGCGTGAGCCGCTGGAGGTCGCCGGTGCGTTGCAGTGTGGCCTCGGTCTGATCCTCGTTCCAGACATAGGGGAGTGCCGCCCACCCGTCGGCGCGATGCACGAGCACCCGGGTCTCGACCAGGCGAACCGCGCTCGTTTCGAGGCCGGTCTGCAGCTCACCGGAGAGGGCCCGAGCGGTCCGCACGCGGTCGGCCGCCTCGGTGGTCGACGGGTACCAGAACGTCTTGGTGATGACCGTGCCGACCGGGAAGTCGAACGTTGCTTCGCTGTCGTAGGTGGCCGGTGGCGCACCGTCGGGCAACCAGATCGTGCGCAGCTTCTGGGCATGGTCGGAGAAAAGCGCCGAGTTCAGTTCGTAGGGCGTCACCCCGACGGCCGGTTCGAGTCGTCCGTCGAGCAGCGTGAGCTGACCCCAGTCGGTGAGCAGGTCGGGGTTCTCGTCGGGGTGGTACCTCGGGTGTGACCCGTCGGCCGCAGTGGCGCTGGCTTCGCTTGTCGCCGCGGCGTCGGATTTCGCGGATTGCGCGGTGGCGTCGCTCGTGGTTACCGGTTCCACGGCGATTGGCTCCGCGTCGTTGGGCGTGTCGCGGGTGGCGCATCCGAGCATGACCGCGACCGTGAGCACGAGCGCGAAGACACCGGCCTCGAGGTGACGATCGGGTCGCATCAGCGCAGTGATCAATCGGTTCGCGGCGCTACTCGGCGAGCGCCAGATCGACGGGCGCAAGTGGCTCGAGCGTGCAGTCGTGCGGCCCGCTGTCGATGGCGGGGGCCTGGAAGTCGTTGCCGCCGTCGGCGTTGAGCACCTCGGCGCCGGGTTGTTGCACACAGATCCGGTTGACGTCGACGATCTCGCCGTCAACGAGTTTGGCCTCGTCGACAAAGCCATCCCACACGATCGACGGGAGCGGTTCGGCACCGCTGTTGAGCAAGAGTCCGAGCACGCGCAGGATGCCGTCAGGATTGTCGCCGCCGCCGGACAGTTCGTTGTCGTGGATGTAGATGCCTTCGGGGAAACCATCGAAGTCGGCGTCGGAGCCATCGCCGCCAAAGCCAACGGTGATGGCGCTGGTGACGATCACGTTGGACGAGCGGTTGTCGCGGATGCGGTTGTCGAACACCTCGACCCGATCATTCGCCATGATCAGTACACCCGTGCCGGCCGGGACTTCGGCAACCGCCGTTCCCTCGTGACCGAAGTTCTCGGTGTTGTTCTCGTAGATGTCGTTGTCGTACACACGCGTGTGGAAGCCCTGGCGTTCGAGCCCAGGCAGGTTGAACACGAGGATGCCGCCGGTGTTGTTGGCGGCGACGTTGCCGTAGACATCAGCTCGTTCGGAGTTCTCGATCTCGATGCCGGCGACGTTGAATTCCGCCCGATTGTTGCGCACCACGATGTCGGCGGACTGACCGACGTAGATGCCGGCGTCAGAGGCACCGATGGCCACCGAGTCTTCGATCAAGACGTTGGTGGTCTGCACCGGGTAGATGCCGTACGCGCCGTTGTCGGTCGACCAGCCGCCAGTCCACTCGGTGCGGACACGCCGGATCACGATGTTGTTGCCTTCGTTGATCTTGAGCGCATCGCCGACGGAGTCTTCGATGGCGATGTCCTCGATGGTGAAGTCCGACGCCGTGACCAGGAGTCCTTCGGCGCCCGACACCTGATTGGCGAACGACAAGACCGTCTCGTCCATGCCGGCGCCGCGAATCGTGACACCGTCGACGGCGAGCGACAGTCCCCGCTCGAACGAATAGGTCCCCGCAGGGATCTCGATCACATCACCGGGCTGCGCGTCGAGCAGGGCTTCTTGCAGGTTTGTTTCATCGATCGGCGCTGGCTCAGGAGTTGGCGTTGGTTCCGGCATGGGTGTTGCCGTTGGCGCGGGCGCCTCGGTCGGTTCTGGCTCGCCTTCGGCGCTGTCTTGTGCAGAACTGTCGTCGGAGCTGGCATTCGTGGTGTCGGCGGCCGTGTCCGAGGCGGTCGTGACGGGGTCGGTCGTCGCATCACTTCCGCCACCACATGCAGAGGCGAGCAGAACGAGGGCGAGCAGGGTGCAGCGGGCACGAAGCATCGGAGCAGTGTGCTGGTCGTTTCGGCGGGTCGCAAGTTCGATGTGGCAGGCTCGCCAGGTGAGCTCCCGTGCTTTTGACAAACGCAACCGCCCCCTCGGCCTGGTGATCACGCCGGGCGCCAGCGCCGACCGTGACCACGCCACGTTGGTGGCGATCGAACAGGGCATCCCCGACCTAGCCGTCGAGCGCCTCACGCT
>CALLPT010000214.1 GCA_938015575.1 uncultured Acidimicrobiales bacterium | reverse complement strand
GTCGCGACTTGGACTGGCAGCGTCGAGCCAGCAGGCTGAGCGCATGGCCTACGAAGAGATTCTGACCTCGGTCGACGACGGCGTGCTGACCGTGACCATGCATCGTCCCGATCGTCTCAACGCCTGGACTCGCACAATGGGCCGTGAGATGACCGAGGCCATCGTCGCTGCCAACGAAGACCCGTCGATCATCGCCATCGTCGTCACTGGCTCCGGGCGTGGCTTCTGCGCCGGTGCCGACATGCAGGTGGTGTTCCAAGATCAGCTCGACGGCGCCGTCGAGGAGACCGGCCGGACCCGTGATTGGGTTGAGCTGATGCGCGAATCCAAACCGATCATCGCCGCGATCAACGGTGCCGCGATCGGTGTCGGC
Organism: uncultured Acidimicrobiales bacterium; assembly: GCA_938015575.1. Classification (GTDB taxonomy): domain Bacteria; phylum Actinomycetota; class Acidimicrobiia; order Acidimicrobiales; family UBA10347; genus UBA10347. The sequence continues at coordinate 5,813 of CALLPT010000214.1, read as the reverse complement.
CTATCGCAGGTGCTCTCGATGGATCACCTGATCGCCGTCGAGGGAGCCAAGCTCAGCCTGCGCTTCGTCAAGATGGGCGTCGTGCCCGAACTCGCCAGCTCCCAGCTCGTCCCGATGCGGGTCGGGTTCGGCAAGGCGAGTGAGCTCATGTTGACCGGCGCAACGATCCTGGCCGAAGAAGCGGCGGCCATCGGCCTGATCGACCGTGTCGTGCCAGCCGATGCGCTGCTCGACGCGGCCCATGACATGGCCCATGCGATGGGCGACAACCCGCAAGCCTCGCTCGCGTTCACCAAACAGCTCTTGACCCAGAACATGTTCGCGACGTCGCTCAAAGAGGTGCAGAAGCTCGAACTCGGGTTGCTCGACCAGGCCTATGAGACACCGGAGCACAAAGAGGCCGTGGCTGCATTTCTCGACAAGCGCGATCCGGATTTCCGGGCGGCGCGCGAACGCGACGCCGAGGGCGCCTAGGCCGCCTAGGCCGGGACCCCAAGTCGGTCATAGGCGGGGGCGAGGGCCTGGAGCCCGGGCATGACTTCGGCCGCGAACAACCGACAGCTCGCCTCGGCGTCGTCGATCGGCATACCCGCGTAGCTGAAGACGCCCATGAACCCGTCGCACCAGGTGTTTTCCTGGATCGTCATGACCTTTTCGGTTACCTGCTCGGGGGTGCCCCACACCTGCAAGCTCAAGAAGAAGTCGGTCATCTTGTCCATGCCTCCGGGCGCATTCAGCCGGTCATACATCTGGCCGTGGAACTCGTAGCCGGGTGTGCTCTTGAGGTGCGGCTGGTCGAACTCGTAGTGCTTGATGATCGAATCCCAGTAGCCGCCGATGTACTGACGAGCCATCGTCTCGGCCTTGTCCGCGGACTTGTCGACATAGGTCCAGCCGGCGACCATCGGTGGTGGCGGTTCCTCGCCGGTCGCCTCGCGAAACGTTGATCGATACGTGGCGAGCTCCTCACGCACCGTCTTCCACGGCTTCTGGGGAACGATCAGAATGCCGACACCCATCTTCGCCATGATCTCGGCCGACTCGCTCGAGACAGCGGCGGCATAGGCGCGGCCGCGGAACGTCTTGAACGGGCGAGGCCGGATGTCCTTGCGGGGCTGGCGTACGAATTCGCCGTCGTATTCGCAGTACCCCTGTTCGAGCCCGGTCAGGATCATCTCCGCGGACTCGGCGAACCTCTTGCGGGACTCGGGCATGTCGACCCGGAAGCCCTCGAACTCGACGCGCCCGGTGCCTCGACCCATGCCCAGGATCACTCGGCCGCCGGACATGTTGTCGAGCATCGCGATCTCTTCGGCGACACGCATCGGGTCATGCCACGGGAGCACGCAGACCATCGACCCGAGCTGCACGCGTTCGGTGCAGCCGGCCATGTAGCTCAGAAACTGGAACACGTCGGGACACATCGTGTAGTCGGTGAAGTGGTGCTCGACGCTCCAGATCGATTCGAACCCGAGAGGCTCGGCCAATCGAGCCAGGCGCAGATCGTCGGCGTAGACGTTGCGGTCCGGCACCGTTTCGCCCGGGTTCTGGAAGATGACCGACATACCGACGTGCATGATGTGACCCCTTGCGTCTTTGGCTCGAAGTTAGCCAGGCGGTCGCGCCGAGAACCAACGGGCGCGATACTCACCAGATGTCCGAACCCCATGTGATCCACCTCGACCGACCTGTGATCGACGCCGACCTCGAGTACCTCGCTGGTCGGGCGACGCTGATCGGCCCCGACGACGACACCCTGGGCGATGCTCCCGCCGCCGTGATCGGTGTCGATTACTACTGGGATGAGAAGCGGTTCGCCCGCTTTCCCAATCTCCAGGTCATCAGCCGCGCTGGCATCGGTTACGACAACATCGATGTCGCCGCCGCGACGGCTGCGGGCGTCGTGGTGTGCAACGGTCCAGACTCGCCGACCGTGTCGACGGCCGAGCACACGATGATGCTCATGCTCGCCGTCACCAAGGAATTGCCGGCCAAGCAGCAACGTTCCCGCGAGGGTCTCATCGGCCCTGGTCAGGCGACATCGCTCGAACTCGATGGTCAGACGCTCGGTCTGGTCGGCCTCGGCCGCATCGCCCGGCGCGTGGCGGTCGCCGCGCAAGCCTTTGGCATGACCGTCATCGCCCACGATCCCTTCCTCGAAGCCTCGCCGGTCGCGGGTGTCGAGCTGGTGAAGCTCGATGACCTCTGGTCACGGTCGGCGGTGATTTCGCTCCATGCGCCGAACACGGCGGACACCCGGGGGATGGTCAACGACACCTCGATCGCCGCGATGCGGCCAGGCGTGTATCTCGTGAACTGCGCCCGAGGGCCGCTCATCGATCCCGACGCGCTCATCGCGGGACTCGACTCGGGTCAGATCGCCGGTGTCGGGCTCGATGTCACCGAACCCGAACCGCTTCCCGTCGGCCATCCGTTGCTCGGTCGAGACGACGTCATCGTGACCCCGCACATCGCGTCGTCGACGGCGGTCGGTCGTCGCCGGCTCTACGAGCATGCGTTCGAAAACGCGATCGCCGTGCTCGAGGGTCGCCCTGCCTCGACCGTCACTGCCTAGCACCGTCCAAAAGCTGCGGGTGTGAGACACCGCAGTTACGCAAGCCGGGAGCGGTCACTGGTTCTGGAAGAGCCAGGCTGTAAGACTGCGCCCATGGATTCGCTTCGTGATCAATGGCGCGCTGGAAACACGACCCTCGGGCTCTGGGCCTCGCTGGCCAACCCCACATCGGCTGAGATGCTCGGTCGAGCCGGCCTCGACTATGTGTGCATCGACAACCAGCATGGGCTTGTCGACTACACCACGGCGATCGGCATGTACCCGGCGATCGCCTATGGCGGCACCACGCCGATCGCTCGAGTGCCGTGGAACGAGCCCGGCATCATCGGCAAGCACCTCGATGCCGGTGCCCAAGGCATCATCGTGCCGATGGTGAACACGGCAGAGGAAGCCCAGGCAGCGGTCGCGGCCTGTCGGTACCCGCCCCACGGCGCGCGCAGCTTCGGCCCCGCCGGCGTCGCGCCTCGCTACCGCGACTACTTCGACAACACCCCGGACCAGATTGCCGTCGTCCCGATGGTCGAGACGGTCGAGGCCCTCGGCAATGTCGAAGCCATCGTGTCGACGCCCGGCGTCGACGCCATCTACGTCGGCCCCGCCGACTTGTCGATTTCGCTGGGCCTGCCTCCCCGCAACAACGACGACGTACCCGAGTTCGTCGAAGCGCTCGAAACGATCGTGGCTGCGTGCCAGAACCATGGCGTCGTGCCCGGTATCCACTCGTCGGGTTCGCTTACACCGCGACGCCTCGAGATGGGCTTCCGCATGATCACGGTCACCGCCGACGCCGTGGCGCTGGGTGTCGGCCTCAAGGCCGAGATCGCAAAGGCCCGAAGCGAAGACGGCGCCACTGGTAGCGACAAGATGTACTAGAAGCGCGCGCCACTCGACCTCGCTCGAAACGCGCCAAGGCAGCTGCGCGTCCGCGGTCACCGCGCGGCTTTCGGGTCAGTGCCGCCGGACTGTCACATGCGCGAGCCATGATCTCGCCATGGCTTCACGCCGCTATGGCACGATCGTTCGACACCTCACCGAGGATCCTGAAACCGCGGTCGAGCTCGCGCACAAGCTGAACGATGACGTGCTGGTGCATTTGGCCGCGGCACTGGCCGATGAGACGCGCCGGCGGGCGATCGACGCCGGCGATCAGCAGGCGGTCATCGATGCTGCATTCGAGGCAGCGTTCGGTCGCGACGGCCTCGCCACGTTGCCCTATCGCGAGGGCCCCTACATCGTGTGCCCGGGTGCAATGGTCTCGAAACGCCGCGGTGGGAATCATCAATGCCGGTTCGTGTCCGTCAACGATGTGTGGATCTGGGATTCCCACGAGTTGATCCACGAAGAAAAGCGTTCGTCGCCGGGCAACGACGAAGGGTTTCGTGCGGTGGCGCTGCTTGCGCCGACCGAGGGGCTCGAACTCGACGTCGTCAGCGGCAAGCAACGAGGTGGCCAGCATCAGGTCGATCTTGTCGTGTCGTTCGTTGTGCGCAAGGGTGAACTGGTCGAAGTGAGCCAACGCGACGTCGCCGCGGCTCGAAGTCACGCGAAACGCTGACACCGATTCGGTTGTCGGCCGGAGGAACCCATGGCAGACGATCTCGTACTCGTGGTCCACGATGGCCCGGTCACCATCGTGACCATCAATCGGCCTGAAGTCCGCAACGCCGTCGACCAAGCGACGGCCCAGGCGCTCTATGGAGCGTTCGAAGCGTTTGATGCCGACGAAGATGCGCACGTCGCGGTACTCACCGGCACGGGCGGTGTGTTCTGTGCCGGTGCGGATCTCAAGGCCGTGGCGAACGGCGGTGGCAATCGGGTCGAAGCGCACCCCGGAGCCGAGATCGTCGACTCGTTCGGCCCGATGGGGCCGAGCCGCATGACGCTGAGCAAGCCCGTGATCGCTGCGATCGAGGGGTGGGCGGTCGCCGGCGGCCTTGAGCTCGCCTGCTGGTGCGACCTGCGAGTCGCTGCATCCGACGCTGCTTATGGCGTGTTCTGTCGTCGCTGGGGTGTGCCGTTGATCGATGGTGGCACGGTCCGGCTTCCCCGGCTCGTCGGACATTCCCATGCGATGGACCTGATCCTGACCGGGCGCGAAGTCAGCGGCAACGAGGCCGTCACGATGGGTTTGACCAACCGCATGGTCGGCCCGGGCGAAGCCCTCGATGCCGCGGTCGCACTCGCGCACGAGTTGGCGCTTCTGCCGCAACGATGCATGCGCAGTGACCGTCAGTCAGCGATCCGCCAATGGTCGCTCGATCTGGGCGAGGCGCTGGCGTACGAAACCGACCTGGGTCTGGCCACGATCCGTACAGGTGAGACGGTCCAGGGCGCGTCGCGATTCCGCGACGGTGCTGGCCGCCACGGCGCACCCGCATCGCCCGCGCCCTAACTCCGCGACGAGTCCGCGTTCAGGCAGGAGCAGCAACCCGAAGCAGGCCGGTCGCCTGATAGGCGGCGATGGCGGCTTCGACCAAGGCCTCGTGTACCCGACTGCTGCCGGCGGTATGTGGCGGAGCGATCGAGGTGACCTCGACCACGGGTACGCCGGTGGTCGCGGTAAGACTCGACGAGTCCGCCCCGACGAGGGCGACCGAAGTCGAGAAGCGGCTTGCGCCCAGCCGGCGACGGATGTCGCTGCCGAGTTGTGCCAACCATTCGGGTGCCGTGCCGTCGTCGGTGTCTGCGTAGCGGATCGCGATCTCGACGTCGGCCGAGGCGCGCTGTTGGCTCGTCCGTGCGCCGACATCGAGGACCAAGTGCGGGCGCCATTCGGAGATGGCGTGATGGAAGCTACGGGTTTCGCCGGCAAGGCGTTGCACATGGTCGGCGGCGAGATCGACGCCGAGAACGGTGCGGTGGTCCTCGGTATGAGTGCCATCGGGGTTGAGATTCGAGATTGCGCCGACCGCGACCGTGGTGTCACGGTCGCTTGCTGCCTGGGCCAAGACGTCGTCGATGCATGCTGGATCCACCGGCGCGAGCGATCGATGTCCACCCACCACAAGCACCCGAGCGGTGGTGTCGGGGTCATCGGCGTAGTCGAGGGTGATCGGCCGACCCATCGCCGAAAGGTCCAACACGCGTCGCCCGACGCTGACCGAAGGCCTCGAACCCGAACCGTTGACCGGTGCTTGGCCCGCTCCGTTCGCGCCGTTCGCGCCGTTCGCGTCAGTCGCGCCGTTCGTCGAGGCGGTGGGGGCTACGGGCGTTGACCGGTCGTCGCCGTCGCCAAGCT
>CALLPT010000213.1 GCA_938015575.1 uncultured Acidimicrobiales bacterium | reverse complement strand
ATCCGGCGCCGGAGCCTAAGACCCCGGTGACTACCCAGCTGCCTGGCCCGACGCGCGGGTCGGCTCCTCCCGCCCCGGCTGATCCAATTGCGCCGAGTGCGCCTGCAGAAGATGCCGAGGGCCCGATCGCCTACACCGGCTCGAACAGCTCGCTGCTTGTCGCAATCGGTATGGCGGCGATGTTCTTCGGCGGTGCGCTGGTGATCGGCAGTCGTCGCTTGCCAGAACGCAGGCGCGAAACCGAGATCTGAGAGGGTGAGGGTTCGTTCTGTGACGCAGGCGAGCCCTCGCTATCTCAAACGAGATCGCCCGAGCCGTTACGGCAGGTACGCGAGAACGAACTGGTCGTTGTCATCGCCCCAGGTGCCCGTGAGTGTGGCCGAGGTCGACGCTGGTTCGGGCGTGTCGAGGCGATGGCGCACCACGACCTGCACGGAACCGGCGTCGATCAAGGTGTCGGCTTCGAACGACTCGGCGTGCACGCCGGTCACCGGGCGCACTGGCGTGTCGGGCTTGCCGCTTCCGACGACAGTGGCTGACGGGGCCCGATATTCGCGTCCGGTCTCGGTTTCGAAGTACTGATCGACCTGGGTGCCGCCGGTCTGGATCGCCCGGATGAGTTCGCCCGCATAGACCGGGTCGGCACAGCCGTTGTATACCCAACGTTTACCGAGCACAGAGTGGTCGACGGTGCCGACTGCCCATTCCTCAGCGCCGGGAAGGGGGTCGTTGCGATAGGTGAGGGGCAGGTGCCACACCGCGCCGGAAGGGTCCCGCACCAGGTGGGTTTCGATGCCGACTTCACCGGCAGGATCGTCGAATCGGTAGGCGCCGAGCTGCGTCAGCGAACTCTGACGGAGATAGCCCGTGAGCAGGTCGAGCTTCGAGGGTTGCAGGGTCGCCTTGTGAAGAACAGCCATCGCCCGACCTTAGGCCCCAGGTGTGACGGAAGGGCGTGTCCCGACGAGTCACGTTGTGGCGGTCGAATCACATGTAGACGGCGAAGGAATGGCTTCCTTCGAAGCCCCCGTCGACGACGATGGTCTGCCCGGTGACGTAGCGAGCATCGTCGCCGGCCAAGAAAGCGACGACGGACGCAATCTCTTCGGGCACACCCCAACGACCAAGCGCGATATGTCGCTCGAGCCCATCGGCGAGCCCAGGGACCTTGCGTCCGGCTTCCCACATATCGGTAATGATGAGCCCCGGGGCAACGGCATTGACCCGCACTCCTTGACCACCAAATGCTGTCGCCTGGGTGCGAGTCAGCGAGTCGATGGCCGCTTTCGATGCCGAGTAGGTCGGGCTCTCAGCGATGCCACTCTGTCCAGCAATCGACGATATGTGGATGATCGATCCATGCCCGCGCTCTGCCATCTGCGCGATCAACGCGTTCGTCGTCTCGAGTGGGGAGATGTAGTTGACCTGCATGACCCCTGCTTCGTTGCCTGGCTGCTCGCTGACGCCTGCGTTGTTCACCAAGATGTCCACGCCACCAAGGGCAGCAACGGCACGAGCTGCGAGATCGGCACCGGCTCCTGGGTTCGAGAGGTCGACTTCGAGCGCGACGGCGCCCTCGAGTTCGCCAGCGATTCGCTCAAGGTCTGCGGTCGATCGCGCCGCGAGTGACTCGGGCTCCCTTCGCTGCCAGTGCCCTCGCCGAGTGTTCGCCGATCCCACGGCTTGCCCCGGTGACGAGTGCCGTGCGTCCCTCCAAGTCGGTCATTTTCGTTCCTCTCTCGACGTCCGAACCTGGTCGGCGCGTCGTCTGCGGTGTTGTGGATGGCGGGTGGCCATCAGTTAGTTAGAAGAAGTCTCGGTAGCTTGCTCAGGTCGCTGATGACAAGGTCAGCCTGTTCGCTGACGGCGGTCGGTGGCTTCTGGCCGTTCGTCACCAGGACGGTTCGCACACCTGCCTTGGTCCCGGCCTCGATGTCATGGCCGGTGTCGCCGACCATGACCGCGTCCGCGGGCTCAACGCCCAGTTGGGCGAGCACGCCCAGGATCATGCCCGGCTCCGGCTTCGCACCGAACCCAGAGTCAGATCCGACGCGGGTCTCGAACAAGTTCGCCCAACCCAGCGTGGCGAGTTGGGCGTCGACGACGGACTCATAGTCATTCGTCGCGATTGCCAGCTTGACGCCGTTGCCGCGTAGCTGATGAAGCGTGTCGGGTAGCCCCGTCGCAGGTGTGACCGTCGTGCATGATCGCTCGGTGGCGATCGAGAAGAGCCGCTCGGCGTCGAGAATCGGGGCGACCAGCTCGAAAATGACATCGTTCGACTCGGCAATCAGCGCCGATGTCGCCAAGATCGTGTTCGCGTCGAGATCGAACTTCAGCACAGCAGCCGCCTCTTTCAGCGTGGCATCGTCGACGGCCGTTTCGCGCAGCGCGTCGCCGACCGCTGCATCCCATGTTTGATGGAAGTCGACGAGGGTGCCGTCCTTGTCGAAAACGACTGCTTCGCAGGAGTTCATCAGGTCAACCTAGTTCTGCTGAGGCGCACCACGATCGGTGCATGGCTCGGTCCGCTTGCGGCGGGTGCGGATGCTTGCGCGTGGCCCAGGCCGCTGACGATTCCGGCCCACGGCGCGGACCGGAATCATCAGCAGGCGAAGCGGCCGTGCAGACTCAGCCGATGCGGAACTCGTACACGTTGTTCACGCCATCGTCGGATACGTAGATGGACCCATCGCCGACCGCGACACCCGACATTGTTCCGAAGGGGAAGGATCCCCTCGGCACGCGATCGGAATAGTCGAGGCCGACGATCAGGGCTGACTGCTCACCGGTTGCCAGATCGATGGCGGTGAGCTGCTTGCGTCCGGTTTCGATGGCCAAGAGACGATCGCCGTCGACCGCAATGCCTTCCAGCCCTTCCAGGCCGGCTGCCAGCGGAATGGCGACGCCGTCGTTGACTGCCCACACGATCCCGGTTGCCCAGTCACCGACGTAAAGCGTGTCACCGTTTGACGCCAGACCCAGCGGCACGAACAGGGGTACACCGATGCTGTTGATCGTCATCGTGCTGTCGAGGAGAACCTCGCGCTCGCCATCGACCTTTACGACGCTGGCGTCGCCGCTGCCGGTGACGAGCTGTGCAGCGATGATCTCGCCCTCGTGGCGGACGGCGTTGGTGACGCCGAACAGGTCACGGACGTCGAGCGACACGGCTCCCGTCTCTGGATTCAGCAACTGGAGGGAGTTGGAGAATCCGCTGGTGATGAGAAGATCATCGCCGTCGACCGCGACGGTCGTAGCTCCAGCGAAGCCGTTGCCAGGTGGCAGCGCGACGTCGTAGAACGACGTCGTGGGCTGCTTGCCGTTGGTGAAGCCTCGGAGCGCGAACAGCTCGGTCACCCAAACCGTTCCGTCGCCAGAGACGGCGACGTCGCCAGGAGTCCCGAGACCGGCCCTGGTGATCGAACGCGTATGGCCGTTCGTGTCGACGCGGACGATCTCGTCATCAATTCCGGCAGCGACGAACAGAACGTCTTCGGTGTTGAACGCAATGTTGTCGATCGTGCCAACGAGATCGAGCACGACCTCGTGATCATTCGCTCCAGAAAGATCGAGTTTCAAGACGAGGCCTTGTGCGATGCCCACGGCGTGCGCTTCACCCAATGAGTTGAACTTCAGCGCCGATGACACCGCACCGATGCTCGCCACGACCTGAGGGCTGCCGGGGTTGTCGATATCGATCTTGAGCATGTCACCGGTGAAGAACGACGGTGCATACAGGTGCTGGTCATCGCCCGGCTGGAAGTCAAACGAGTTGAGCGCCAGCGATGCGTTCAGCAGCTGAGGTGGATCGACCAGGTTCGAGTCGAGCTCGTACAGGCCGGACCCGAAGAACAGGCGATTGACGAACAGCCGGCCGTCGTCGGACATCGTGATCGGGTTCACCCCTTGCCCGACGAATTGGCGCACCGGTTCCTCACCCGGCTTGAGCATGCCTACGTAGCCAGTGAGGATCTCGGTCCAGTACATCGTCCCGTCGTCGGTGATGAAGACGTCGTCGGGTCCGTTGACGCCGCGCTCCGGTCCGATCCGATCGACAATCTGACCCGAGTTCGGGTCATGCACCGTGATCTCGTCACCACCCACGCTCGCGGCATAGACATTCCCGTCGTATGGCGACACATAGATGCCGTTGATGCCGTTCGTTTCCGCAGCCCTTGCGATCTCGATGCCTTGTCGTGCGTCGATCGGCTCCGGCCGCTGTGCCCCGGCCGGCGCCGCCATCGCCACTGCGAGCGCGACCGCAACGCACGCGCCAAGAAACTTGTTGAACATGACTCTCCATTCCCGCCCGAAACCTTCGGGGTCATGAGATCAACAGTGACAACAGGCGGTTACAGACCAGTTACATCGGCTTCCAAGGGCGACACTGCAACGATTCCCCGACAGGGGCGCTAGAACCGTTCCGGCCCACGATCTGGCGCTATTTGCTCGGCGCTGATGCGCCGGGCTCGCCAAAACGCGACTTCTTCGGCAAGGAGCATCGGCATGGCGTTGATGCGGCCAACGACATCGCCCTTGGCGGAGTGGTCGTCGTGCCATTGGACGGCGAGCCGGTGAAAGTCGTCGCGTGGCCAATCGCCGATACGCGACCGGACGTAGCAGGTGAGTAGGTAATCCTGCGGCAGCCGCTTGACGGTGTGGCTGATGAGGTGCTCAGCGCGAGTGGCGTTGCCGATCAAGTGCCGGGCCCACGCGAACACGCTGAGGTAGGTGGACTCTCGACCTGGGACCCCGAATGGCACGTCGTCGATCTGGTCGACAAGCAGGGCCATTGCGTCGGCGACACGGTCACCGGCGAGAGCCGACGCGGCCTGGCCAATTAGTCGGTTGAGGTCGCTCATCGATCCGTGGATTTGGTCGGTGACCGTGTTCAACAGGTCCGACGCCTGCTCGGGCCGACCGGCTACGACCGAGAGGTACGCCGCATTCGCTGCAATCGCGTTCGCCCATGGTCCTTCTGGGGTATCGGTACCGAGGACCCTTGCGGGATCGATTTCGGGGCTTGTCGGGTCAAGGAACGTGAGCGAGATCTCGGTGATCATCCGGGCAACGGCGGCGATCGAATAGTCGTGGCTTGCCTCGAACTGCTTCGCCCAAAGCGAACACTCGTGGGCATGACTGGGCAACAGATGGTGAGCATGGTGCAGCAAAAGCAGAGCACACGACGGACTCGGCGATCGAAAATCGGGCTCCTTCATGAGGTCTGTGGTTGCCCCTGCCAACCGGTCCAGGTGCTCGACAGCATCGCGGAGCTCGAGGTCGTCGGTGAACGCGGCAAACGAACCAACTGCAGACGCCGCTACGAATGGCACTTGAAGGTCGGGTCTGCGTCGAATCGCTTCTGACTCGGCGACGGTGATGATCTGTCGCACGAGTTCCGCCGTGCCCGGGTCGTTCCAGCGGCGCTCAATCAGGGCACCGATGGGGCCTCCAAGCGAGATCAGCTTGGCCAGAGCGAGCGGCGAGTTGCCGCGTTCGCGAGCCCAGTCAACGGCCGCCATGATGTTGTGCTCATCGGCGAGGTGACGGCGGTGCGTTTGTGCCGTCGTCATCGTCTCGCTCCATCCGCTCGCATAGTGAGCGGCGTGGCGCCGGCGGGCATCGTCAGGGTCATCGACGTCGACCAGCCGATCCAGGGCGAAGAGACGAAGCGACTCAAGTAAGCGGTACCGACTGTCACCGCCGGTGGCGAGGACATCGACAAGTGACTTGTTCACCAGCGCGGCAACCATGTCCGACGCGGTGAGCACATCGACATCGTTTACCGCAGCCGCTGCTTCGACGTAGAAACCTCCATTGAACACCGCCAATCGACGAAAGAACCGTTGCTCGGCGGGCGTGAGTAGGTCATGGCTCCAAGCCAGAACGGCTTCGAGCGTCTGTTGACGCCGGCGTGCTCGGCGGGTGCCGCCCGACAGAAGTCGGAAGCGATCGTCGAGCCGACTACGGACCTCGTCGAGCGACATGGACCGGAGACGGGCCGCTGCCATTTCGATGGCCAACGGCATTCCGTCGAGTCGCACACACAGGTCTGCGATCCCGGCCTTGTCCTTGAGATCTGCATCCGGTCGAGCCGCTCGAGCCCGTTCGATAAAGAGCTGGGTTGCGGCGCCGTCGATGGAGGTGTCCAGCGAGGCGACACGGTGCGTGCGTTCACCGTCGACTTGGAGCGCTTCGCGCGATGTGGCCAATACCGCTACGTCTGCGTGCCGGTCCAGGACCTGGTCGACGATCGCCGCTACCTCTTGTAGGACGTGTTCGCAATTGTCGACTACCAGGAGCGCCTTGCCGGTCGGCAACGACCCGAGGATGCGATCGATGTCGCCGGAGTTGGCTGGCTTGGAGACTGCGCGGGCGAAGGCCTCGGCAACTCCGCCGTCGACCTCGATCGGTGCGAGGTCGACGAAGTACACGCCGCCGGGAAACGCGAGGACCGACTTTCTGGCGAGGGTGACAGCTAGCGCTGTCTTGCCGCTTCCTCCTGCGCCGGTCAAGGTGACGAGGCGGCTCTGGACCATCAGCGCGGCTGCCGTCTCGAGCGCATCCTCTCGCCCGATCAGTACATGTCGGGTCTCCGGGAGCTTGATCGGCACGACCGATCGGGCTTGAAGCTCCGCATGTTCGGCCAGCCCGATCTGCCAGATGCGCTGCGGCGTTTCGACGCCGCGCAGGTAGCGCTCGCCAAGGTCTCGCCCTTCGAACTTGACTTCGTCGCGCACATCGCTCGTGACAAGGATTTGTCCGCCCTGGGCCGCGGCCGTCAACCGGGCTGCGAGGTTGACCGAGTCGCCAAAGTAGTTCTGGTCCCGGGCCTCTGGTTCTCCGACGGCAATGCCGATGCGCACATCGAGGCGCGGCCCCGGCCAATCGGCGGCGCGTAATGCTTGTTGGACGGCGTTCGAAGCGTGAACCGCGTCCTCACACGTGGCGAACGCGACCCCGACGCCATCGCCGAGTCGAGCGAACAGGTAACCGTCGTGGGCAGCGAACACTTCGCCCAAGAGGCGGTCGTGCAGCGCCAGACTCTCCGACATCAGTGTTGCCGACGATGCCCATAGCCGGGTTGAGCCAACAATGTCGGTGAACACGAGGGCAACGCGTCCAAGGTGTTGACCGCCGCGTAGCGCGAGGTGGCCATCGTTGTGGCCAAGCAATTCGTGTTCAAGGCGGCGAAGATCCCCGCTTGGGACCAGACCGGCTTCGGCCAATGAGCGGCTGAGTCGCTGGAACTCCGCCAACCCCTCGGCGAGCTTGCCGTTCATGGCAAGCGCTCGCATGAGTAGCGCGACCGGGCGTTCGTCGAGCACGTGCTCGACGAGGTGCGGTCGCAACAGCGCAATCGCGGCACCAGGCTCGCCGCAGCCGAGCAACTCTTCGGCAAGCTCCTCGATGGCGGTGGAGCGCAACGCCCGCAACTCCACGGAGCGGCCAATGGCCCAGTGCTCTTCGGCGAATACGCCGAACGGTTCACCTCGCCACAGCTCGAGTGCCTGGCGAAGCGCCATCCGCCGCGTGCCGCCCTCGGACAGCGAGGCGGTGCGAAGCAAGTCCCGGAACCGCCCAACATCGGAGTCATCAGCGGCGAGGTCGAGCACATAACCGGCATCGGTACGCCTGATGAACGAACCAACGGCAGTGCGCAAGCGGGACACCGCCGTTCTGACCGCCGAGGCATCGGGTGCGGTCTCGGTCACGTGCTCAGCGATCTGTGACTTATCGACCGGCGACGGCGAGGCAGCAAGCAGCGCCAGAAGTCGGGCCGCCTGGGGCGAAAGCGGAATTGCACGCCCGTGCGCGTCGAGGACCTCAACAGGACCAAGAACCCTCAGGGTCGGTGGGGCGCTATCGCAGAACTCGTTGATCGTCATTGGTGCCTGATCATCGTTGAGCGCTTCCTTGAGCGTTTCTCGGAACCGCCACTCGTGTCGTCATTGGTGCTTCTCTTCCGCCGGGCGAGCCGCTGCAGTGATGAATGGTGAGCCGCACAGCCAGTGAAGCGACAGCACGCGTCTGCGATCTGTGTAACCACAGCATGACCATCGCTGTCGCTGGTGAAAAGCCATGCCCGGAACCTTTTCATGCTGTCACCGGATCAGCCATCGGGCGTTCGATCTCTCGTCCGCCTTTCCAGACCGCCACAACGCGAGTGATGGCTTCGGCATCGACCGTCGGGTCTCCGGCGACGGCGACGAGGTCCGCATCTGCACCTGCGGCGATGATGCCCTTCGATGCGAGCCCGAGGGCCGCAGCGCCACCGCTGGTCATCGCGTGGAGCGCCTCGGTCTCGGTCATGCCGATGGCGATCAAGTCGTGGATGGCATGCGGCATGACGTCGTGGGGCTTGAACGGCGCGATCCCCGCATCGGAGCCAACGACAATTCGTCCGCCCCTCTGCCGAACGACGCCGAGCGCCGCCGTCACTCGTGGGATCATCGCCAACATCGGTGGTGGAAGATCGGCATTCGGAACGACACCGAGCGTCGCCGAAATCACCGTGTCTGAGGTAGCGAGCAGTTCAAGCAGCGCCGGGTCCGGATCGATCTGCATCGACTCATCGACAAAGGTGCAGTGCTCGATGGTGTCGACCCCGGCGGCGATCGAGTCTTCGATACCGGTCAGGCCGTGACAGTGCGCTGCGACCCGCACGCCGGCCGCATGCGCCTCGCTCACCACCAGCTCCAAGTCCCGTCTGCCGAACTGCGACTTCCACATTGGCGTTGTCGGCGTCATAGCTCCGCCCGTCGCCATGATCTTGATGACGTCACAGCCCATCTCGATCCGTCGCTTGACCGATTCGATCATTGTGCTTCGGTCCTTGCACTCGCCGCCGAGGTACCAGCAGTGCCCTTGGACAGGCGTGATCGGTGGGCCGGAGCACACGATGGTGGGCAACGCGGGGTCATTTCGTAGACCCAGTGTCACGAAGTTCCTGTCACCCAGATCCCGAATCGTGGTGACCCCGCCAACAAGGGCACGTCGTGCATTGCCACGTGCACGTTCGAGCAGTTCAACATCGCTCCTACCAGCGACTTGCTCCTCGAGCGTTCCCTCGCCGTTGAACACCAAGTGCTGATGGCAATCGACCAGACCCGGCACCAACGTGACGTCTCCCAGTTCAACGATAGGAATCGTCGGATCGGCTCTCGCCATGGCCTCTGCGGCAGCGCCGACGGCCAGGAACGTCCCAGCTCCCACGGCGACGCTTGGCACGCTCACAACTTCGGTGCCGTCGAACAAACGGCGGGCACGAAGAAGTCGCACTTCTGTGTTCGTCAGGGAGGATGGATTGGTCGAGCAGGGCGTGTCATTGGTGGTCATCTGCTCACGATGGACGAGCACTGCTACCAAGCTGCTACGGGCGCTCGGGGACGACAGCTGAGTGCCGCTTGAGCTACTCCGCAGCTGAATGTCAAGGTGGGACGTGAAGGCTAAAAGTTGGAATTGTCTCTTGTAGTGGAGCGTGTTCCTTATGTAACGTCTTGCAAACGAAGTGAAACGGTGGGCTTCACATGGAACGGAATCGCGCAACGGCAGGCGGAGCGGACGCTGCCGAGTTGGCCGGACTGAGCGTCGAGATGTTGCCGGCGCGCCACGGCGACGGCTTGTGGGTCGAGTGGGGTCCTGACGATGATCGTCGCCGCATGATCATCGACGGCGGAACCAAGGCTGCGTTTGGCTACCTGCAGGACAAGCTCAACGATTTGCCGAGCGACCACCGACATATCGACCTGCTGGTGGTCACCCATATTGACCTCGATCACATCGAGGCGCCGATCGAGCTCTTGCGCACGCCCGTCAAAGGAGCGACCATCGGCGATGTCTGGTTCAACGACTACCGCCACCTACAAGCTGGCGAGCAGAGCGTCGATCGCGGTGGCAAGCAGGGCGAGTTCTTGGCGGCATTGCTCGAACATCGCGAGCATTCCTGGAACAAGGCGTTCGCTGGCGGTGCGGTCAGCGTGCCTGAGACCGGCCCGTTGCCCCGACACCAGCTCCCGGGTGGCCTGCTGATCACCTTGTTGTCACCCACTCCATCGAAACTTGAAGCTCTCACCGATGACTGGAAGAAGGCGGTCGACGAGGCCGACTTCTCACCTGGTGATCGAGCGCTCGCGATCCAGCTACTCGAACAGAAGATGGGCCCGATTGCGGTGACCCGGGGCGGGGCAGATGAGGCGCCTCGATGGGGTAAAGACAGTTCCGCAGCGAACGGGACGAGCATTGCGTTCATTGCCGAGTACGGCAACCAACGCTGGCTGTTCGCAGGCGACGCGCACGAAGACGCGCTCCGCGAAGGACTGCGACGATTTGCACGCGAGGCCGGCGACGACGACAGGGTGCGTCTTGACGGCTTCAAGCTGCCGCACCACGGCAGCTGTAATAACCTCAGCCCCGAACTGCTCGATTTGATCGAGTGCTCTCATTTTCTGGTTTCGAGCAACGGTGCGTATCACCAACATCCCGACGAAGCCTGCATCCAGTACCTCGTCGAACGCAATGCCGACAGTCCAACTCGGACCCATTTGGCATTCAACTACCGCACGGAATTCACCACCCGCTGGTTGGACGATCCCAACACCACGTCGACGTTCGACTTCGATGAGAAGCATCAG
>CALLPT010000212.1 GCA_938015575.1 uncultured Acidimicrobiales bacterium | reverse complement strand
CGACGACCGACACCTCGCTGGCGGCTGCGGGAAGCGGCTGGAAGCTGCTGTGGTCCTCGATCAAAGAGGAACGCCGATTCATCATCATCGGCCAGGTCGTGGCGCTGGGTTGGTCCCTCGGCCGGATCGCCATGCCTCTGCTGGTGCAGCTCGGGATCGACCACGGCATCGAACAGGGCGGCTCGCTCCTGATGTGGTCGCTACTGATCGCCGCGTCGGGAGCGGTGTCCGCCGTGTCACTCGGCCTGCGGCGCTACGTGGCCTTCCGCAATGCACGACTCATCGAGTCACGGTTGCGAGACCGGCTGTTCGCCCACATGCAGCGGTTGCACTTCTCCTTCCACGACGCAAATGCAACCGGTGACCTGATGAGCCGAGCCAACACCGACCTGCAGAACTTCCAAGACGTCATCACCATGATCCCGTTGTCCACCGGCCAGCTGGTGCTGGTGACCGGGGCGGCAATCATCATGGTCGTGACGGCGCCGCTGCTTGCTGTCGCCGCGCTCATCGCACTTCCGCTCGTGAACGTGTTGGCGAAACGATTCGCCAAGCTCCTGCACCCCGCGATCATGGGGGTACAGCGCGAATCCGCCCAGCTGGCGACCGTGGTCGAAGAGAGCGTCGCGGGCGTGCGCGTCATCAAAGGTTTCGGCGCCGAAGAAGTGCGGGCACAAGCGCTCAGTGCCGAAGCCGACGATCTGCGCCACGAGTCACTGACCGCCTCGCTGGTGCGCTCCCGCTACGTGCCCGCGATGGAAGTCGCGCCGAACATCGGCCTCATCGCAGTGCTGGCCTATGGCGGCCATCTCGTACTCGAGGGTGACCTCACGGTGGGCACGCTCGTCAGCTTCAACATCTACGTGATGCTGCTGATTCAGCCACTTCGCAGCCTGGGCATGACGGTGGCCAACGCGCAGCGCGCCGCCGGGGCAGGCGTACGTATCAGCCAACTGCTCGCGGTGGCACCCCAAATCGTCGCACCCGAGAAACCAGAACATCTGCCGCCGACCACCCCACGGGGCCGAGTCGAATTCTCCGACATCTCATTCGCCTACCCGGGCCACGAAGACGACACCGTGCTCGACGGCCTGGACCTGGTCATCGAGGCGGGTGAGTCGGTTGCGCTCGTCGGTCCAACCGGCTCGGGCAAGACCACACTCGCCAGCCTGCTTCCTCGCTTCTACGACGCCGATGCCGGTTCGATTCGCCTCGACGGCGTCGACGTGCGCGACCTCGACCCCCGCGAACTGCGCGGCGCCGTCGCCATCGTCTTCGAAGAAACGTTCCTGTTCCAAGCGAGTGTCTACGAGAACATCGCATTCGCAGACCCCGCGGCATCAGAAGCCGACGTCCGACGCGCCGCGGCACTGTCGGGGGCAGACGAGTTCATTCAAGAACTGAGCGACGGCTACAACACGCTCGTCGGCGAACGCGGACTGTCACTATCTGGCGGTCAACGCCAGCGTCTCTCCCTTGCCCGAGCGATCCTTGCCGACCCTCGGGTCCTGATTCTCGACGACGCGACCTCAGCCGTGGACCCGACCAAGGAGCACGAGATTCGCGACGCGCTCGGCGAAGCCATGGCGTCACGCACGACGATCGTCATCGCCCACCGCCCAGCCACCATCGCGCTCGCAGACCGGGTCGTCTTGCTCGACGAAGGCCGCATTGTGGCCGTCGGAACGCATGCGGACTTGCTGGCCTCGAATGAGCGCTACCGCGAGGTCCTGGCCGCCGATTCGGCCGACGGCCAGGTGAGTGCCTGATGGGTTGGTGGATGGCCGGCGGCATGACCGAAGACGACAAGCTCGATCGCCAGGCGACCGGCAAGGTACTGCGACGCACCATCGCCATGGTGCGGCCCTACAGACGCCGGGCGATTGGCGCGTTCGCTATGCTGCTCGTCTTCTCACTGACGACGCTCGCCGGGCCGTTGTTGGTGCGCCGCGCCATCGACGACGGACTTCAGGTCGGCGATCGGGGCGTGCTCAATCAATCGATCGCCGCCTATGTCGTCGTGGCCGTGTTGGCGTACTTGTCCTTCCGGGCTGCGATTGCTTCGCTTGCCCTCGTTGGCGAGGGGTTCTTGCGCGATCTGCGCAATCGGGTGTTCCAGCAACTGCTGCGCCAATCCATGCCCTTTTACGACTCGAACAACGCCGGTGTTCTCGTTTCGCGCATGACCTCCGACGTCGACTCGCTTCAGATCCTTGTGCAGCTCGGTTTGCTCATGTTCGTCAACGCCACGCTGCTCTTGTTCGTCTCGCTCATCACATTGACCATTCTCGATCCGCTGTTGCTCGTCATTTCGATGCTCACGATGCCATTCGTCGCCGCCGCGAGCGTCAAGTTCCATCGTGAGTCGAACCGGGCCTATCTCGCCGTTCGAGACCGAGTCGGCACGACCTTGACCAGCCTGCAGGAAGGCATCAGCGGCGTACGGGTCGTGCAGGCCTATGCGCGAGAAGAGGTCCAGATCGACCGGTTCGCCACGACGAACCGCGACTTGTATCTCACGCACATGCGATCGGTGAAGCTGGGTGCTTGGTACCTGCCGGTCGTCGAGATGGCCGGCGCGGTCAGCACCGCCCTGGCTGTCGGGGTCGGTGGGTGGATGGTGCGCGATGGACAGATCACCCTCGGCACCGTTGCTGCATTCGTGCTGATCCTCATGGCGATGTTCGGTCCCGTGCAACAGCTCAGCCAGCTGTTCAACATGGTCCAATCCTCGGCCGCTTCGCTTCACAAGTTGTACGGCCTGCTCGATGAGCCAGTCGTCATCGACGCCGCGGCCGACGCGCCACCTCTGCCGGCGGGTGGTGAGATCGTGCTCCACGATGTGTCGTTCGGCTACGTCGCCGACGAACCGGTGTTGAAAGGCGTGTCGCTCACCATCGGTGAAGGCGAGCGGGTCGCCTTTGTCGGACCCACAGGAGCGGGCAAGTCAACGGTCGCCAAGCTGATCGCGCGGTTCTACGACCCAACGGCCGGCTCGATCACGATCGGCGACATGGATCTGCGCGACGCCGCCGTCGACTCGCTCCGCTCCCACATCACCGTGGTGCCCCAAGAGGGCTTCTTGTTTGCCGGGACCGTTGCCGAGAACATTCGACTGGCCCGCCCCGACGCCTCCGACGCCGAAATTCGCGCCGCGCTCGAACGGGTCGGTGTGATCGAAGTGTTCGACCGATTGCCCGAGGGGTTGGCTACCGAGGTGCAAGAGCGAGGAAGTCGCTTGTCCGCCGGCGAGAAGCAGCTCGTGTCACTCGCCCGAGCGGCGCTCGCTGATCCGCAGATCCTGATCCTCGACGAGGCGACCTCGTCGGTCGATCCAGGCACCGAGTCCATTGTCGAGCAGGCCATGGAAACGCTCATGCAGGGCCGCACGGTCATCGTGATCGCCCATCGGCTTTCGACGTCGGAGCGATGCGACCGCGTTGCAGTGATCGATGCCGGTGAACTTGTCGAACTCGGCACCCATGACGACCTCGTCGCCGCTGACGGACACTACGCCGAGCTCTTCGAGGCTTGGACCGCAGGCCTGGCGGGTTAGGCCGGCGACGGGTCCTAGGCCGCCACTACGAGCGAGCGAACCTTGGGGTGTGGCCGGCGCTCGATCGGCTGGACTGCGGCCAGCGACGTGCGGAGTTCGTACCACCGTCCACCAAGGTGGATACGCCCAGCGGGGGGCGATCCGTGGTGTTGGATTCCGTGTTCATCTCGCCAAACCATGTGTTGACTCCATTGTCGACCGTTTGTTGGCGTGCGGTTGCACGAATCACCAGACGTCTCCGACGCGGACTTTGTCGCGTCGGCCGCGCAACATAGGTCGTTTGCCTGCACCAACGGCTCGACGCCCCAAGCGCCGCCTGGCGTAACGGGGCGTAACGGGGCGTTACGGTCAGTCGAGGACTTCGTCGTAGAGGATCGAGAAGGGCCAACTGGTCGGGATCTCGACCGGGGCTGGGGGCGAAGGCAGTAGCGCGAACGCTTCCTCGCCCGGGAAGACGAGGTTGAAGTCGCGACGCGCGATGCGCTCGATCTCTTCGGGCGTGCGCATCCGCGCGATGTCTTCTCGAAGCAAGTTCTGCTCGGCCGTGAGGGCGGCGAGCGTGTCCTCGAGTTCCGCAGCTTCGGCCCGCTGATCGAGCCAGGTCGTCGTCGGGAAGACGAAATACACCAGGCCGGCGAACAGCGCGAGCGCGACAACGAGCGGAACTACGAAGCCCGAGAAGAAACGCTTCAGACGATTGGGCCCCATCCGATCAGGCGCCTCCCCCATGTCCAGGCTGGGCGGCGAGGGCGGCCATGCCGCGGTAGCGGGCAGCTTCGCCCAGGTCCTCTTCGATCCGAAGCAGCTGGTTGTACTTGGCAACCCGGTCCGAGCGAGCAGGCGCACCGGTCTTGATCTGACCGCAGTTCGTCGCCACCGCGAGATCCGCGATCGTGTTGTCCTCGGTCTCGCCGGACCGGTGCGACATGACGGCGGTCATGCCGTTGCGGATCGCGAGCTGCACCGCGTCGAGCGCTTCGGTGAGCGTGCCGATCTGGTTGACCTTGACGAGGATCGAGTTGGCGGCCTCGTCACGAATACCCCGGCCCAGGCGTTCGACGTTGGTAACGAACAAGTCGTCGCCGACGAGCTGCACGCCGGAGCCGATCGCTGCGACCAGCTGGCCCCAACCGTCCCAGTCCTCTTCGGCCATGCCGTCTTCGATCGACACGATCGGGTAGCGGCTGCTGAGGTCGGCGTAGTACTCGACCATTTCGGTCGGCGACAGCACACGGCCTTCGCCCTCGAGGTGATAGGCCCCGTCCTTGAAGAACTCGGTCGAGGCAGGGTCGAGGGCAATCGACATGTCGGCGCCGGGCGTGAGACCCGTGCGCTCGATGGCTTCGACGAGGAGCTGCACAGCTTCTTCGTTCGAGCCGAGGTCAGGGGCGAAGCCGCCTTCGTCGCCGACGGCGGTGCTGAGGCCGCGCTCGGTCAGCACGCTCTTGAGCGTGTGATAGGTCTCGACGCCCCAGCGCAGACCTTCGCTGTAGCTCGCGGCGCCGACGGGCATGACCATGAACTCTTGGAGGTCGACGTTGTTGTCGGCATGCTCGCCGCCATTGATGACGTTCATCATCGGCACGGGCAGAACGTGTGCGTTGGCCCCGCCGAGATAGCGATACAG
>CALLPT010000211.1 GCA_938015575.1 uncultured Acidimicrobiales bacterium | reverse complement strand
CAATGTGTGGTTGAACGACGTTGCCGATGCCGCCGAGGTCGCAACCGACGGCGCCGTTTCCGACACCGCCACCGGCAGCGAAATCTGCGTTGCCTATGTGTACCCCGCCGGTACTGAGCCAAACGATCAGACGACGCTTCTGTTCCGAGACGCGTCGGGCACGACCATCACGTCGGGTGCCTTCTGTTTCGACGACGGCCGACCGAACGACGAACGACGAGTCCAGGTCCAACTTGGCCGAGAGAGCCAAGTCCAAGCGATTGTCTACACCAGGAACGTCGAGCTCGAAGCCCGCTCGGTTGTTCGTTATGAGCGGGCCGACTGATGGGGACGCTCCGGGCAATGCTCGCTCGCTTTCGATCGGCGGGCTGCGCCGCACGTGACGAGTCGGGGGCGATCCTTGCCCTGGCCGCCATCGCGCTCGTCGCGACCGTCGCCACCGCAGCGGTGGTGATCGACCTTTCTGCGACCCGAAGTGATCGCTCCGAAAGCCAGGTCGCCGTCGACGCGGCAACCGCCTCGGCCGGTCTCGAGCTCGGCTCGAACGGTTCGCGAGCCGCCTGTGAAATCGCCTTTGACTACCTGGCGTCAAACTTGGGTGAGGCCTTCACCGGACCGAGCTGCGCAACGATGCCGCTCGAATGCACCGACTTCACCGTGCCGGTCGAGGTCGCCGTGGAATCGGGCGACATGCGGGCCAGCGTTATCTACCCGGTCAGCAACAACCACATCTTCATGGCCTCGTCGACGGCCGGCAATCCCGACCAGTCGATCAACGAAGCCGACGGTCTGCCCTGTGATCGCATCGCCGTCGCCGTCGAACGAGAGCGCACCCGCTACTTCGGCGGCTTCATCGGCGCCGAAGAAGCCACGAACACCGTGCACGCCGTGGCGCGAGCCGTTGTGTCGGAAGATCGCAAGCGCCCCGTCCACTTGCTCCTCCTCAACCAGACCGAGTGCGATGTGATCAATGTGAGTTCCGCGTCGGTCGGCGGCCTCTACGTGCGCCCCACCACGGATCCAGACACCGGCGAGGTGTATGCCGGGTTCATCGCCAGTGACAGCAGCGGCCGCGTGGGTTGTGGAAGCAACGGCATCCTCGACGTCAACGGTAACGGTGCCGAGGTTCGCGCTGATGGCGAACCCGGCTGCGACGGGGAGCTCTATGTCGGCTCGGGCGCAGGTTGTGGCGTGATCGAGATCTTCGGCGCGACGGCCGAGGGATGCGTGCTTCCCGCGTGCAGCTCGACCGGTACGGTCGCACCCGGCCCATCACGACTCGGTCGCCGCATCACCCGTGCCCCTGTCGACCACCGGTTCAACTGCGAGGGCGACTACAGCGACATCGATATCCGCCCGTGCCGCAATGACGACGGCTCACAGCCATGGATCGATCAGCTCGTGCAGGAACTTGGCCGCGTCGCGCCCCCTGTCGGCTACCTCGACTACATCTCCCACGGCTATCCCTGCAACATCAATGGCGGGCCGGACACCGTCATCACGATTCCCGAGGGGAACTGGTGGGTGGACTGCGCTGATTTGAACATCAAACGAACCCTCGTATTCGAGGGCGGCAACGTCGTGTTGACCGGCGATCTGACCATCCAGGCCGGTGGCGATTTGCAGATGAATGTCGCCAACACCGAGACGTACGACTGGACCTGGCCCGAGGCTTTCGACCCCTACGAGACTTCTCCCGAGGCAAGTGTGTTGGTGCTGCAGTCAGGCGAGTTCAAGCAATCGTCGGGAGCGAGCGTGCGTATCGAGCACACCATGATCTACATGGGCGAAGATGCTTCGCTGACGTTCAACGGCGGCCAAGGATCGGTGTTCTGGAGCGCCCCGAACGAGGGACCGTTCGAGGACCTTGCGATGTGGAGCGAATCAGCCAACGGTCACAGCTTCTCGGGTAGCGCCTCGTTGACGATGGACGGCGTCTTCTTCGCCCCCAACGCCACCATCCGCTACCAGGGCAGTGGTTCCGGCAATGTCGTCCAGGCCCAGTTCATCGCTGACAAGCTGATTGTCGGTGGCAGCGGTGGGCTCGAGCTTGCGCCGTACTTCCACCGCATCATTCAGGTGACGGCTGACGTCGACACAGGGCTCATCCGCTAGCTCGATACAACGAGCTGGACGCGAATGCGATCCGGCAACCGTTGTCGCCACTGCAATCCGTTTTCGGCGGGGGCATGTAGCCGCGATGATGGACGTCATGAATCCGGTCGACGTCGTGCTCGCCAACAACGACCGCGTGACGTTACGCGTCGGCGACACATTCCTTAAGATCGATGCCGATCAGAAGCGCACCGACGTTGAGGTTGAAGCAATCACGCTTGCTCCGGTCCCAACACCAGAGATCCTGTGGCGGAAGCCGCCAGTGCTGGCGCTCGCCGCCCTCTCGGGCCGAACTCTCGGCCGCCTCGGCGAGCCGTCCACTGCATCACCAACAGCATGGGCCGCCGTGGGCGGGGCAATCCGGACTCTGCACGACGCTCCACTCCCGCCATGGCCGGGAACAAGTCTCGACGTGCTCTCAGGTCGGCTAGCCGATGAATGCGATTGGCTCATCGCCAACAACGTCCTTCCGCCCGACGTTGTCACCCGCAATCACGACCTCGCCGAAACGGCGCTCCGGTCGCACACACCGGTTTTTATCCACGGCGACCTTCATCTCGAACACGTCTTCGTTGACGAAGACAAGGTCACCGGCATCATCGACTGGTCCGAAGCACGCCAGGGTGACGCTCTGTTCGATATCGCCTCGATAACGCTCGCAAACGAAGAGCATCTCGACGATGTCATCGCCGGCTACGGCGGCGGCATTGACCGCGACTTGGTTCGCGCTTGGTGGTCGTGTCGAAGTCTTCTTGGCGTCCGCTGGCTATTCGAGAACGGCTACGGCTCACCCGACGAGTTCCCCGAGGTTGCGGTACTGCGATCGCAATCGTGACGATCACCAAAAACAGAAGCGGCACTCACCTCGCGCATATCCCGATCTCGGTGTGCTCGCCAGCTCAACAACAGCGACGCCAAAACGAGACAATCCCGGGCGGTCGAACCACCCGGGATTGTTAGCTCTGTACCCCGTACGGGATTTGAACCCGTGTTACCGGCGTGAAAGGCCGGCGTCCTAGGCCGCTGGACGAACGGGGCCTACGCCCTCCGCAGAGGAGGCGGCGATCACCCTACCAACGGGACGGCGGGCGCCCATCGAGATTCTGTAAAAAACGTGCCAAAAGTCGTGGTGTGGTTTGGCTCAGAACCTGTACCCTCTCGGCCAAGGTCCTGTGGTGCAGTTTGGAGTGCACGCCGCCCTGTCAAGGCGGAGGTCGCGAGTTCAAATCTCGTCAGGACCGCAAACAACTTCGACGCTGGTTTCGCTGGCGCCGGGGTCGGGTAGCTCAGTTGGCAGAGCGTCCGCCTGAAAAGCGGAAGGTCACCGGATCGACGCCGGTCCCGACCACCACTCGCAATCGTTCAACATCGACGGGCCTCTGGTCCGTCGATGTTGCGTTTTGGGCGAACTAGGCGCCCAACGCGTCGCGTTCCCATTCGGTCAACAGGCCCATGATGTCGAGCGAGTCGTCGAGCTGGGGCGACGGATGCGGTGCCTCGGTCGCTCCGGCCGCGACGGCGTCTTCGACCACGCGAACCTGGTGGAAGAACGCGTCGTTGCCGTCGGCGATCGTCACCGTTTCGGCTTCACCCTCGTAGGGCTGCCAGATGATCGTGTTCTCGTCGGGGCTTGGCAGCCACGGATTCGTGTCGACGCGCAACTCACCGCGGTCGGTCAAGACCGAGAACGCGTGCGCCATCCCGTAGTCGTCCGTTGAGCTCAAGTTGGCCAGCACCCCGTTGCCGAACTTGATCGACGCGATCGCGGAACCGATCGTGTCGTCGGCGTTGCGAGTCCCGGCGCCGACCAGCGACCGATCGGCGAAGGCGGCACGCCCGTACGCGGTGCGCATGACGAGATGCAGCAGCGACACCGGATAGCAACCGAGGTTGTAGATCGTGCCTCGACCTTCGGGATTCACAAGATGACCGATATTGGCTGCGTAGCGGGCGTGGACCGCCATGACATTGCCGGTTCGCTCGTCGGACAGCAGGTCCTCGAGCACCCGGTACATGGGGTGCGCCAGGTACATGAGCCCCTCGACGAAGAACACGCGACCGCGCACGGCATCGACGAGCTCGTGGGCCGTTGCCATGGTGGTCGTCAGGGACTTCTCCGACAGGATCGCCTTGCCCGCGTGCGCAGCGGCGATCGCGAGCGTGTGATGTTGGTGGTTGGGCGTGCCGATGTAGACCGCGTCGATCCCAGGGTCCGTGAGGGCGTCGGCGTAGTCGACGCTGCCCCGGTCGATGCCGTGGCGGGCCTGAAAGTCGGCGACAGCTTCGGGGCGACGACCCGCAATGAGCGCCACCGTCGACCGAGACGACTTCCCAATCGCTTCGATCATCGTGTTCGAAATGAATCCGGTCCCAAGGACCGCCCAGCGCAGCACCGGCCGAGTCTGACAGACGTTCGGCTTCAGCGACGCGACGGGTCGAGCCACCGACTGCTCACCACTGAACAGCGGCAGCGTTCGGCACATCTCCCCGACGTGAGGTAGGTTCGCATTCGCAACGCATTCATTCCATCTGGGGGAACTCATGCAAACACGTGCCGCAATCCTCGACGGCGTCGGCCAAGACTGGAAGGTCGAGACGATCACGCTCGATCCTCCCAAAGCAGGCGAAGTCGTCCTTGAACTTGTTGGCTCCGGCCTGTGTCACTCCGATGAGCACCTGCTCACCGGCGACATGGTGCTCGAGGCCGCGACTGCCGCCGAACTCGGACTCGAGCAGTTCCCGATCATCGGTGGTCACGAAGGCGCCGGCAAGGTCGTCGAAGTCGGTCCGGGCGTGACCAGCCTCGAAGTCGGCGACCACGTCGTCCTCGGCTTCATTCCCAGCTGTGGTCGCTGCCCGTCCTGCTCGACCGGCAAGCAGAACCTGTGCGACCTGGGCGCGTTCCTGCTGGCCGGGCGCCAGGTGACCGATCTGACGGCTCGCCACCATCGCCATGACGGCAGTGACCTGGGGATCATGTGCTGCATCGGCACGTTCGGCGAGCACACCGTCGTCAGCGAAGCCAGCTGCATCAAGATCGAAAAGGACATCCCGCTCGACAAGGCCGCGCTTGTCGGTTGCGGTGTCACGACCGGTTGGGGCAGCTCGACCTATGCCGCCGACGTTCAGTCCGGTGAGACCGTCGTCATCGTCGGTTGCGGTGGCGTCGGCATGAACGCTGTCCAGGGCGCAGCGATGGCTGGAGCCGCCCACGTGATCGCCGTCGACCCGGTCGAGTTCAAGCGTGAGCAATCACAGGTGTTCGGCGCAACCCACACTGCGGCCTCGCTCGAAGAAGCTACGGCGCTCGTGATGGATCTCACCTGGGGCCAGATGGCCGACAAGGCCGTTATCACCGTCGGCGAAGGCGACGGCACCCTGATTGCGCCCACCATGGCGATCATCGGCAAGGGCGGACGTGTCGTGCACACCTCGGTGGCACCGATCAACGACACCGAGGTCAACATGAGCCTGTTCGACCTGACCCTCATGCAGAAGGAACTGGTCGGCTCGATCTTCGGCTCGGCCAACCCACGTCGTGACATTCCACGGTTGCTTCGCATGTACCAAGAGGGCCGTCTCAAGCTCGACGAGCTGATCACGAACACGTACACGCTCGACGACATCAACGTCGGCTACCAGGCCATGCGTGATGGTGAGAACATCCGCGGCATGGTCATGTACGACCACGCCTGATCAGGGTCGCCACCGCTCGTGACGTGTGGGCCGGGGTTCGCCCCGGCCCTCATCGCGCCACGACCGTAACGGTGTCTGACACCGCCGCTCGCTTCGGTCGCTTATCGAGATTCGACTTCGTCGAACTCGCGTGACTTGGCCTCGCAGCTCGAACGGGAGAACATGAACGAATCAGCACCCACCTTCGGCATCGACCTCGTCGAGGCTGCCGCGGGCGATGTCGTGGGGCGCCGCAGAGAAGTCGAGCTCGTGGTTGCCGCACTCGCTGGCGCTCGCCACATCTTGCTCGAGGGCCCTCCTGGTACCGGAAAGTCGACCCTGCTGCGATCGGTCGCTGACCATGCTGGCTTGCGACTCGTCTTTGTCGAAGGCAATGCCGAGCTGACGCCGGCTCGACTCGCTGGCCACTTCGACCCGGCCCAGGTGCTGTCGCAGGGCTACAGCTCCGACGTGTTCATCGACGGACCCCTCGTCGATGCGCTGCGCCATGGCGGCCTGCTCTATGTCGAGGAAATCAACCGGGTGCCCGAGGAGACCCTCAACCTGCTGGTCACCGTGATGAGCGAAGGCGAGCTCACGGTGCCCCGGCTCGGCCGTATCGAAGCGCACCCGCACTTCCGACTCGTCGCCGCGATGAACCCGTTCGATGCCGTCGGCACGGCTCGCATTGCTGGCGCCATCTACGACCGAGTCAACCGGGTCGCAGTCGAGTACCAGTCCGAAGAAGACGAGCAGGCCATCGTCGCTCGGGAGACAGGCGGCGTGCATCCCGAGCTGAGCGCCCGGGCCGTCCGCTGCGTGCGGACTACCCGGGAGCATCCCGACATCCGTATTGGGTCGTCGGTGCGGGGCGCCATTGACCTGGTCACGCTCGCCGATCAGCTGGGCCGGCTTCGATCCGCGGGCGCCGCCGACGACGCGTGTGGCCTGGATGCAGCTTGCGCCGCGCTGAGCGGGCGGGTTCGACTGCAAGAGTCGTGCGGACGCACGGCCGAAGATGTCGTCACCGAGATCTGGAAGCTCAGTGGCCTCAATCCTGACGACGACGTCGAGGCTTCGGGAAAAGCGTAAGCCCCGACGGGGGCATCCTCGATCCTTCGCGAACGCTCG
>CALLPT010000210.1 GCA_938015575.1 uncultured Acidimicrobiales bacterium | reverse complement strand
ATCCAGTGCGCAGCGCTTCGAGGACCATGGCCGACCCCTCGTCAAAGCGACCCCGGCTCTCGTCCATCTCGATGCCTTGAAAGGCCGCGTACTCGCGTCGGGACAATCCCCGGCCCATGCCGAAGCGAACGCGCCCTGGCGCCAGGTGTTCGAGCATCGACACCTTTTCGGCAACCCGCAGGGGCTCGTTCCACGGCATGATCACGGCCGCCGTGCCCAGGTCGATGCGTTCGGTTGCTGCCGCGAGATAGGACAGCAGTTGCAGGTTGTCAGGACACCACGAGTAGTCGAAGAAGTGGTGCTCGACCGGCCAGATCACGTCGAAGCCAAGGTCTTCGGCCAGGTGAGCGAGCTTCAGCTCCTGTTGAAAGGTCTCGGTGTCGTCGTACTCGAAACCAGTGCTCGCGAAGATGAGCTGTATTCCGACATCCATGGGTCCCCCTTGATCTGCGGCCCAGGTTGTCACAGGAGGCCCGCTCGTCTGGAAACGAGCGTTGCGCTCGGTTGAGCCCGGGGAGCCGAGCAGAGGGCTAACGCCCGAGTGCGAACCGTTCAGCGAGCATCGTGGTGGGCAAGTGGGTGTTCACGTCGGGGATGGTTGGGAACACCGATGCATCGCACACGAACAGGTTCCGGTAACCCTCGACAGCGAATTGGTCATCGACGACGGTGCCCATCGCGCATGTGCTCGACGCATGTACGTAGTCACCGCTGGCCGAACGCAACCACGACGCAAGTGCCTGCGGATCGTTCAGTGATGTCGCCATGGTTCCCTCAGCATCGATGTAGATCGCGTCGACGATCTGGGCGAACGGCGGCCGAGACAGCACTTCGAGCGCCTGTTCGACGCCCGCCGCGAGCGCCTGCACATCGCGCTCGTCGTGGAGGAGGCAGAAGTCGATCACCGGGTGGCCCGATGAATCAATCGTGACGGTTCCAGCGCGACTGGTCGGTGTCATGAGTGCGATCATGACGGCGCCAAGGCCGGCGGTGTCCGGACCGGTGCCGACGGAGTCCATCGCCAAGAGCTGAATGGTGTCAGCGCCGAAGTCGCCGTGGACCTGTGTTTCGAGCAGGGCCGAAATCGCAAGCCCGCGCTGGTCCTGGTCGACACCGGAGTTGAGCTGCAAGGTAAAGACGGCCGCGGGATGGTCCTGCAAGCCCTCGCCGATACCGGCGATCGTGATACCGGATCGCAGCAGCAGTGCGGGGGAGTGGATTGCGCCGGCACACACCACGACTCGATCAGCCGGTTCGATGGTGCCGTCGGCGAGACGCACGCCCACGGCGACGGTGCCGTCGACAAGGATCGACGCCACGCGTGCGCGGGGCCGCACCGTCAGGTTCGCTCGATCGAGCACCGGCCACAGATAGGCCTCGGCCGACGTCACCCGCGCGCCGTTGCGCCGGGTGAGCGGGACTGGCCGGGCCCGTTCGTCGGCATCGAGCAAGGCCCGGCTGACGCCGCCGACCTCGTCAGGAGCAGCAAGCGATGTCTCAAGGAGCACCCGTGCAAACGCGTCGTCGGCGTCGTGCCAACCCCAGCCTCGATAGATCGCCGGGTCGCCTTGCAAGGCAACCATCGCGTTGACGGCGCTCGAACCACCGACACCACGGCCTCGTTGGTAGAGCGAAGGCTCGGTCGCCGGGTTGCGACGGGCGATGAGGTCGTCGTGGAGTCGTCCGGGCTCCGCCATTGCCTCGAAGAAGTTCGGTCCGCTGATGCCCGTCGGCACCTGTCCTGGCGCCAGCTCAGGTCCGTCGTCGAGCAACGTGACCCGGCGCCCTGGACTCTCGGACAACCGGTTCGCCACGACACAACCGGCGGACCCGGCCCCAATCACGATCCAGCGCTCCACACGGCGAAGGTAGCGCTCGCCGCGCCTCCCGTGGTCGCCGGCTTGGCTCGGCAGTAGTCGGTTCGGCGCCGGGAACTACAGTCTCAGCAGGAGTACCAGCATGAGCGACACGACGATCGACCGCGAAACTTGGTTGGCACGAGCACCCGCCCGCAGTCCAGAAATGGAACAGGCGATCTTCGGCGGTGACGTGGGCGAAGCGGACCAGATGGCCCTCGAGGACATCAATCCGCTCAACCCCCATCTGTTTCGCGAGCACCGGTGGCATGAGCATTTCGCCCGACTGCGCCGCGAAGACCCGGTCCATTTCAACGAGCTCGGATCTGCGGGCCGCTATTGGTCCGTCACCCGTTGGGAAGACGTGCGCGCCGTCGATGGTGACTGGAAGACCTATTCGTCTGCCAAGGGGATCACGATCGGGCCACGGCCCGATGCGGAGATCCCGGCGACGTTCGAAAACGTTGCGTCGTTCATCGCCATGGATCCGCCGGACCAGACCGAGCAGCGCAAGACGGTGCGGGGTATCTCGGCGCCGAGCAGCCTGCGGAACCTCGACGGCCTGATCCGCGAGCGGACCGTCTCGGTGCTCGACTCGCTGCCCGAAGGCGAAACCTTCGACTGGGTCGAGAACGTGTCGGTCGAGCTCACGACACTGCTGCTGGCCACGCTGTTCGACTTCCCGCTCGAAGACCGCCACAAGCTCACCCGCTGGTCCGATGTCGTCACGGCGATTCCTCAGCCCGGCGGCATCGTCGAGTCCGGCGCCCAGCGCCGCCAAGAACTTCGCGAGTGCCTGGCCTATTTCGAGCGGCTGTGGGAGGAGCGTCGCGACGAGCCGGGCTTTGACCTCGTGTCCATGCTCGTGCACGGCGACGCGACCAAGGACATGCCTACGGCCAAGCACCTGGGCAACCTGATCCTGTTGATCGTCGGCGGCAATGACACGACCCGCAACTCGATGTCGGGCAGCGTCTATGGCCTCAACCGCTACCCGGAGCAGTACGACAAGCTGATCGCCGACCCGTCACTGGTCGCCAACCTCGTGCCCGAGATCATTCGTTGGCAGACCCCGCTGGCCTATATGCGCCGCACTGCGACCTGCGACACCGAACTGGGCGGCAAGCAGATCCGCAAAGACGACCAGATCCTCATGTGGTACCTGTCCGCGAACCGCGACGAAGATGTCTTCGGCGACAACGCCGACGCCATCGATCTCGAACGGCCCAACGCGGACCGTCACCTGTCGTTCGGCTACGGCATCCACTTCTGCATGGGCAGCCGCCTGGCCGAACTTCAGCTGCGCATCCTGTGGGAAGAAATCCTGCAGCGCTTCGAACGCGTCGAGGTCGTCGGCGAACCCGAACGGAACCTGTCGGCGTTCATCAACGGCTACACGAACCTGCCCGTGCAGATCACCCGTAAGCGCTGACCGGCGCTCGCCGCTGGCCGGCGTCGAGCGGGGGCTCGCTCAACCAAGAAGGTCCGGAAGCTGGGCCTGAATCTCCTCGGGCGTGACCGGAGGAGCCCACCGAGCGAGCACCTCGCCCGAACCACTGACCAAGAATTTCTCGAAGTTCCAGGCGATATCGGCGGTGTCGCCGTCGCCGGGTTGCGCTGCTTTGAGCAGCGAGTACAGCGGAGCTTCGTTGTCGCCGTTCACGTCGATCTTGGCGAACATCGGGAAGTCGATGTCGTACTGCGTCGAAACGAACTCGCGGATCTCTTCGGCCGTGCCGGGCTCTTGTCCTGCGAACTGGTTACAGGGGAACCCGAGCACCTGCAATCCGTCGGTGTCGTGATGAAGCGCACGCAGACCTGCGTACTGAGGCGTGAGGCCTCAACGGCTCGCGACGTTGACGACCAAACAGGCCTGGCCCTCGAATTGGGCAAACGAGACATCGTCGCCCTCGAGCGACGTCATGGAAAGCTCATGGAATGCGGACATGCGAGCGACCGTAGCCGCCGAGACCGACCTCGGACGCGCTCGAACTGGTCCACTAGCGTCCTGCCATGATCGATGACGGTGTCAAAGCACTCGCCCAGGGACCGAATTTCGCGGCCCTCACTACCTTGCTCCCGAGTGGTCAGCCCCAGACCCATGTCATGTGGGTCCACTGCGACGATGACCACATCCTGATCAACACCGAGGTGCATCGTCGCAAATTCAAGAACGTCGAAGCGGATCCGCGGGTCACGGTCGCCATCTGGGATGCCGACAACCCGTACTCGTTCGCCGAGGTTCGAGGTCGCGTGGTCGAGACCGTGACCGGTCCCGAGGCACTCGACAGCATCAATGCGTTGTCCCAGAAGTACCGCGGTGTCGATTACCAGCCCGAGATCGAGTCGGAACGAGTGATCCTGCGGATCGCCCCGGACCGCCAGATCGCCCGCTGAGGCGAGGGATCTCATGACCCTCAAGATGGGGATGTACCTCAACTCGCAGCATCCCGAGGATCAAGACGCGGGTGGGCATCTTCGCTCGATCGTGGAACAAGTGCAGCTGGCCGAACAGGTTGGGTTCGACTCGGTCTGGGCCGGCGAGCACCATGTGACCGACGGCTACCACTTCTTCCCCCAACTCGCATTGCTGTCTCACCTCGCCGCGTACAGCGGTGACATGACGCTCGGGACCAA
Organism: uncultured Acidimicrobiales bacterium; assembly: GCA_938015575.1. Lineage (GTDB taxonomy): Bacteria > Actinomycetota > Acidimicrobiia > Acidimicrobiales > UBA10347 > UBA10347. The sequence continues at coordinate 37,276 of CALLPT010000210.1, read as the reverse complement.
CCTCGTCTTGCTGCCGCTGCACGCCCCCGTCGACATTGCGGAGCAGGTCGCCCTCATCGACCAGCTCTGCGGTGGACGGTTCATCATGACGGTCGGGCAGGGGTATCGCGTCGAAGAGTTCAATGCATTCGGCTCGCCGCACGAGGATCGGTTGGCCAGGTTCATCGACGGGGTCGAGGTGATTCGCCGCCTTTGGTCCGGCGAAGCCGTCGATCACGAAACCGAGTGGTACTCGCTCAAGGGCGCCGCGGTTCGTCCGTTACCGGCCCAGCCCGGTGGCGTGCCGATCTGGATCGGCGCAACCACCGATCGGGCGATCAAGCGATCCGGTCGCATGGCCGATGCCTTCATGGCGATGCCAAACGCGACGTCGACCGAGGTTCGGCGCCAGCTCGACCTGTTCAGCGCGGAGCGAGCGTTGGCCGGACTTGAGCCGGCGGCAGAAGCCGGTCGCCTCATCGAAGTCTTCTGCCACCGTGACGCAGACGAAGCTCGCCGCCTGGTCGCCCCGCACCTGCTGGAGAAATACGCGGCGTACGCGTCGTGGGGGCTCCAAGATGCCGGGGTCGACGATGCCGAGGCCGCGGCAGAAGTCGCCAGCGATACTGACCAGTTCGCCGCACTGGCCGAGGATCGTTTCGTCATCGGTAACCCCGACGATGTGGTTGCGGGTCTCGTCGCCCAGCACCGAGACGTCGGTCTGACCCATCTGGCGATGCGCATGACCTGGCCAGGCTCCAACGTCGACGACGCATTGGCCTGCATCGAGTTGCTGGGAACCGAAGTCTTGCCACGGGTGCGTTCCGAGCTCGCCAACTAGCGTGGCGCAATGCGCGCGATCCGAATCAACGAAACCGGTGGGCCCGAGGTCCTGAACTACGACGAGGTCGACGATCCGACCGCATCGCCTGACGGCATCGTCGTCGATGTCGCAGCTGCCGGCGTGAACTTCATTGACACCTACCATCGATCCGGCCTCTACACGATGCCGCTTCCCCTGACGATCGGACTCGAAGGCGCCGGAACGGTTGCAGCCGTTGGCGCCGAAGTGACCGAATGGGCCGTTGGTGACACCGTTGCGTGGACGGGCTGCATTGGCTCCTATGCCGACAAGGTCGCCATGCCGGCCGCCTCTGTCGTGGCGGTACCCGATGGCGTGGGCCTCGACATCGCCGCGGCGTCGATGCTGCAGGGTTTGACGGCCCACTACCTGATCGACAGCACGTATGCGCTCGGGCCCGACGACCAGTGCGTGGTCCATGCCGCGGCTGGTGGCGTCGGTCTGCTTCTTGTCCAGATGGCCAAGATGAAGGGGGCCGAGGTCTTCGCCACGGTCGGGACTGACGAAAAGGCCGAGCTGGCCCGCAACGCGGGTGCCGACCACGTGATCATGTACCGTCAGGTCGATTTTGCTGAAGCGATCGAGGACATCGCCGGGCCAAATGCGATCGACGTCGTTTACGACGGTGTCGGCGCAACGACCTTTGACGGCGGCCTGCGGGTACTGCGGCGTCGGGGCACCATGGCGACGTTCGGGAACGCCTCGGGCCCGGTAGAGCCGGTCACCCCAATTGCCGCCAGTGCCGGCAAGTCGCTGTTCCTGACGCGGCCATCCCTGTTCGACTATCTCGCCGAGCCGGGCGAGCTGCAGCGGCGCTCCGACGAAATGTTCTCATGGATCGCCGCTGGCGACCTCGATGTTCGAATCGGCCTGGAAATGCCACTGGCCGAGGCAACAGAGGCTCATCGCAAGCTCGAAGGCCGAGAGACGACGGGCAAGGTGCTGTTGCGGCCCTGAACCGCGGCCCCACGCGAAACTAGGGGCGAACGACCATAGCCACGGGACGCAAAGGCTGCGAGAGTGACGCCATGGACTCTCACGACCAAGCCGGAGGTGACGCGGACCGCTTGCAGATCGCGCCACCGGCGGTGTCTCGTCTACCCCTCGTTGCGATGGGCGCGCTTGTCGCGCTCGCCATCCTTGTCGCGATAGCACTGGGGCTTCGAGGACCTGCCGAGTTCGACCCAGGGACCCCCGAGGCAACGGTGCAGTCCTATCTGCAGGCGGTGCTCGACGGCGATGAGGAAGCGGTCTTGGCGCTGGTCGTCTCGGATCAGGTTCCGGAGTGTCGCCGCGAGTTTGAGCGCTACGGCTCCTACCCGATGGATGGCGTGGGATTCGAGCTCGAATCGATGATCGTTACCGGAGACACGGCACGTGCTGAACTCGTCCAGCGATCGACGAGCGGTGGTCCCTTCGACGGCACTCGCCGCTACGGCGACAACTTTGTCGAGCTGCGCAAAGAAGCCGGCGAGTGGCGCGTTGCCACAGCTTCATGGCCTTGGCGCTTCGACACGTGCCTGGAGGCCTCGTGATCAGCGGCCTCTTTGTCCTCTTGGTCCTCGGCGGGATCGGGTTCGGGCTGTGGAGCGGTGCCGGCCGCATGATCGACCCAGCTGAGCGAGCATCGCTCGACGCACCTCGGGTCCTGCGCTCTGTCGCCATCGCGATCGGCATGTACCTCGCCATGCTGGCGATCACCGTCGGGTTCATCGACCTTTTCCAGGCCCTCGCCGGAGGTGATCGGCTGGCGGGATCGAACTCCGACCTCGCTCGGGCGCTCGCCTTGCTGATCGTTGGTGCACCGACCTTCGGCCTCTTGGCGCGGATCATCGATCGTCAACAAGTCGCTCGCCGCGCCGAGGGCGATGGCCGCGCCGCGATCGGTTGGTCAGCGCACTTCGTCGCCGCCACTACCACGACCCTCATCGGCGTGCTCGTGAGTTGCGCGCAGATCATCGACGATGTCGGCAACGGCCGCAGCGCCGAAGCCAACGAAGTCGCACAGCTCGCCGGTTGGCTCGTCGTCTGGCTCGCGTATTGGTTCGCGCTCCGCCCGCGCCTCGGGGTGCGCGGCCATCTTCATCTGCTGGTCGGCTCCGTCATCGGGCTCGGTTGGCTGGTCGCTGGCATTGTCGGCCTTGGCATCGACTTGGGTGATCAGGCATACGCGGCGGTATTTGCCGATCCGATCGTGACAAGCAGCAACCTGGCCCAGTGGCTGCTCATCGGTCTCGTCGGCGCTGCGGTGTGGTTCTGGCACTGGCGAATCCTGGACCGGCCGGTGGGCGACGGTGCCGAACCACGACCTCGCTACAGCGGGACCTGGTACATGATGGTCGTCGGCGCTGGGGTCGTGCCTGCGCTCATCGCTCTGCTGAGCGCCGTTGGTGGCGCCTTGACCGGCACGCTGATCTGGTTCCTCGGGTCCCCGGGCGAAGAGGCGGTCGAATGGTTCGACGAGGCACCCGCCGTCGCCGTGGTCGGTTTGGTCGCGCTCGCGGTTTGGGCGGCCCATCGGTGGTTGCTGGTGCGCGAAGGCGATCCTGCCCGCAACGATGCCTTCCGGTTTCATGACTATGTGGTGGCCGGTGTCGCACTGATCGCGGTCGTGTCAGGCATCGCGCTCGCCGTCAGTCTGGTGCTCGATGCCTTGACGGCCGACTCCCTGATTGCGTCGTCGTTCGACCTGGACAATCGCATGATCGGCACGCTCGTGTTGCTGGCGATCGGTTGCGCGTTGTGGTGGCGAACCTGGAGCCGGATCGAACGCAGCCGTACGAGCGACGCCGTTGCCGAGTGCGGTTCGATCTGGCGCAAGCTGTATCTCATCGTGGCCGCGGGGCTCGGTGGCCTGATCCTTGCGGGCTGTCTGATCTGGATCCTGTTCGTTGTGCTTCGAGATCTCTTCGACGGCCAACTCGGTAGGTCGACCATCGAGGTGCTGGCAGGTCCGATCGGCTGGGCCATCGCCGTGCTTGCCGGTGTCTGGTTCCACATCGGCGTATGGCGAGCTGATCGTGTGGTGCTCGACGCGGTGGCCGCGCCGCCCGCGGCGAGCACACCGCCGCCACCGAGTGCACCGTCAGGAGCTTCGTCGGCACCAGCGCCGCCAGCCCCATCGCCGCCAGCCCCACCAGCGCCCATGGTTGCCGCCGCGCCAGATGCGGCCGTGGCAGGCCCCCTATTGCGGTGGGCGACGCCGAGCGATCACGGTGAGCTGTTCACGCTGCAACGGGCTGCCTTTGTCGACGAGGCGGTGGCCTACGACACTCCCCATGTCCCGCCGCTGACGGAGTCATTCGCCGACTTCCAGAAGCGGTCTGGCGACGTCAGCACGCTCGTGATGGTTGACGGCGCCCGGATCCTCGGAGCGGTCTCGGTGCGGATGCACGACGACCGCGCCTGGCTCGAGCGCCTGATGGTCGCTCCCGACCGTCGCAACGAGAAGCTGGGGCACGCGCTTGTCACCGCAACGATCCGTCACGCCGAGGCAGTGAATTCTCCCGGGGTGCGCGCGGTCGTGGGGGACCGCAACCCGCTCTTGATCTCGTTCTACGAGTCCTGCGGCTTCGAGATCATCGGACGCACTGCGGCGACCGACTCTGCTCCCGAACTGCTGGTCATGGAGCATGCCCGAGGTCGATGACTTGCTCGAGCCTGACCACGGCCCCGGTCGAGATGCGAGGATGAGAACGTGATCATCCTCGCAACATCGGGATATGCGGCCGAGGTCGTTGGAATCGCTCGGTCGGTTGGCGAGCCGGTCACGGAGATCTGGGGGAGCGGTGGTGCAGAAGTCGCCGCCAGACAGCTCGGCATTACCTTTCGGAACTCCGCAGCTGAGCCCGAACAGCTCCCTGACGGAGACGTCGTAATCGCGCTTGGCGAGAACGAGCGCCGGCAACGAATGCACGCCCGGTGCTTCGCAGATCAGGTGGCGCGCACGTTGGTGCATCAGGACACGACCATCGGTCCCGCCGTCGAACTCGGACCCGGCACCCTGGTCTCGCCAGGCGTGCGAGTCACCGCCAATGTTCGCGTCGGCCAGGGGGCGCTACTCCATACCGGCGCCGTATTGAGCCATGACGATGTGCTCGGCGACTTCGTGACGATCTCGCCGTCGGTGACCTTGTGTGGCGGCGTCACGGTCGGCGATCGTGCGTGGATCGCCGCTGGAGCAACGGTGCTGCCCGGTGTGACTATCGGCCACGACGCCATCGTCGGGGCCGGCGCGCTGGTGCACCGTGATGTGGCGCCAGGAGCGACGGTGGCCGGTGTGCCGGCCAAGCCGTTGGACTAGCGAAGCGACCGAGGTGATCGCGGCACTAGGCAGTCAATCAATCGGGTGCAGAACACAGCCGTAGTGAGCCGAGCTGACCAGACGGGTGTACTTGTGACGTACTGAACCGGGCCGCACCTTGTCGAGGATGTTCGGGGCCTGCCATGTGGCCAGACGATCGGCGATCGCCGCATCGTCGAGCTCAACCGAGAGTGAACGAGCGGCTGGATCGATCGTGATGATGTCGCCGTCACGGATCGCCGCGATGGGGCCGCCTCGGGCGGCTTCGGGCGAGATGTGCCCGATCAGGATGCCATGCGAAACTCCCGAGAACCGGCCGTCGGTGATGAGGGCGACGTCTTTGCCGAGACCGCGTCCTTGTAGTTCGACGGTGAGCATGACCATCTCGGGCATGCCCGGCGCCCCAATGGGGCCGACATTGCGCACGACGATCACATCGCCTGGTGTGATCTTGTCCGCTCTGATAGCGGCCATGGTTTCGTCTTCGCTCTCGAAGACCTTGGCCGGACCGGTGAAGACACCGTCATCGAGCGTCTTGCCGGACAGCTTGAGCACACAGCTCTGCGGCGCAAGGTTCCCGGTGAGCACACTGATGTGGTTGTTCGCCGGGGCGATGGGCGCCGCGACCGGGAACACGAGATCCTGCTCCCCGAGGTCAGCGAGCGAAGGCACGTCAGCCAGGTTCTCGCCCACGGTCTGGCCGTTGATGGTGAGCGCATCGCCGTGCAACAGTCCAGCGGACAACAGCTCTTTCATCACGATCGGCACGCCACCGAGGTGGTGCAGCGACACCATGGCGTAGGGCCCGTGGGGCTGCAGGTTCGCGATGAGCGGCACCCGCTCGCCAATGGCTTGAATGCGTTCGATCGTGAGCGGGATGTCGGCCTCGCGAGCGATGGCGAGCAGGTGGAGGTACATGTTCGTCGAGCCGCCCATCGCGTACGCGACGGTGATGGCGTTTTCGAAGGCCTCGATGGTCATGACGTCGCGAGGACGCGTGCCCGAGCTGATCGCCCCGAATAGCGCATCGGCGGTCGCGGTGACCATGGCCCGCACATCGTCATGCACGTCGCTGCTCGCGTCGACGTCGGCGGGCACCGAGGCGCCACCGGGCAACAGCATGCCCATTGCCTCGGTGATCGTCGACATCGTGTTCGCGGTGAACATGGCACCGCACGTGCCGCTGCCCGGCATGATGCTCGTCTCGATCTTGAGGAACTGTTCGGCCGTGATGCGCTCGGCTCGATGCGCGGCCCTTGCTTCAGCCCAGTCGAGGATTGTCAGGTTGTTGCCCTTCGACGCCCAAGGTTCGAAGTCGACGCAACCGGGTGAACTGGTGCCGGGATAGATCACGATGCCGACATCGTTCATGCGGGCGAGCGGCATCATCGCCGCGGCGCCGACCTTGTCGCAGCCCGAGATCACGATGGCAGCGTTGGCGTGTTGGGCTCGGTGGCCGAGCTCGATCGCGTCGGCGATCAGGTCTCGGGAAACCAAGCTGAAGCCAGCGTTTGGGGTGCCTTGGGTCAGGGCGTCGGAGACAGCAGGCGTACCGACGGTCAGCGCCTGTCCGCCTCGCGAGGTGACTTCGTCGGCGAGCAGTTCGGCAATCCGCTGTACCCGGTTGTTGCAGCGATGGGCGTTGGTGTGGGGCGCCGCAATGGTGACGATCGGGCGTCCGGCGACCTGCTCAGGTTCGAACCCGGCCGCCCGCAGCTCGACCACATTGCGGCGGTAGTGCTGCGAAGTGTCATCGGTTTCGGGGCCAAGGTCGCGGGTCATGCCCGCGACGCTAGTTGGCGGCTTCGAGCAACTTCTTCAGTCGCCGATAGTCGCCGGCAACCGAGCGACGGACCAGTGAGCCCAGCACGGGGCCGAGCAACCGCATCGCCGCCGGCGGTTCGCCCCGCACGACCGCGCTGACCGAACAACGGTCGCTGCCTTCGGGCGCCACGGTACGAGTGACGTCGATCGGCATCGTGCCGGCGGTCGAGGTGATCCGGATCAGGTCCGGTTCGTACTCGACGACCTCGAACGATGATCGGATCTCGCGGCCCAAGAACTTGGCGACTTGGTCATAGGTCGAGCCGACGCGGATCGGCGGTTCTGTGGTCCAGACGCATGACTGCTGCCCCCGCTGCCATTCAGGATTATTCGACATGTCGGCGATGAAGTCGAAGACCTCGGTCGCGGGCCGTTCGATGATGATCGTCGTATCAACCTGCACCGGTTCAGTCTGGCCGACGCGCAACGCCGCGTCAGGCGGTTCGATCAGGCGTTTCCGTCAGGAAGTCCCTGGAGTAGCGCCAACGCGAGGAGTTCCAGCAGGAAGCAAGCAGCGATGACGGGTCGGTACCCATCGAACGCATCGATCGCCGCGCCCGCGACGAGCGGCCCGATGAGTCCGCCGAGTCCTTGGGTCGTGTAGAAGAGGCCGAGAAGCGAGCCCAGGCCTTCGGTACCCATCCTCTCGGCGATCACGATCGTGCTCAGCGCGACGAAGCCGCCGTAACCCAGGCCGAGCACGAGCGCGAATGCCAGCAGCGCGACATAGCTAGACCCAGCGAAGAACCAGATGACGAAGCTCGACGCGATGAGCCCAAAGCCGGTCCGGTAGAGCGGCATCGATCCGAATCGGCGCACCAGGGAACCGAAGCCGATACGAGCGAGGACACTTGCACCGCCGAGTACCCCGACAAGCACGGCGGCGGCGACGCTTCCGACGCCGCGCTCTTTGGCATATTGGCCGACGAACACGAAGGGCACAAAGAGCGCGAGACCCGATGCCAGCGCCGACAACTGCAGCCGCCGAAACACCGCCGAAGACAAGGCCTCGCGCATCCGGGACGGTTGGGGGCCTGCCTGGTTCGGTGGGCGATCGACGAGTGCCACGCACAGCAGCAGAATCACCGCACCTACGACGCCAAGAAGTCGGTAGGTGTCACGCCACCCGTAGCGCTCGACCAGGGCAGCCGACAGGGGCGACATGACGAGCGTTCCGGCGCCGATGCCGGCGACTGCGAGCCCGACCGCGGTGGCTCGATGTCGGTCGAACCAGCCGCCGACGGCCGCGACCATGGGGATGTAGCCGGCGGCGGCGGCCACACCGACCCCCACGCCGTAGGTCACGTAGCCGGCGGCCAGGGAGTTGACTCGGCTCGTCGCGAGCAACCCGACCACCAAGAACAGCGCGCCGACGCCCAGCACCGGCCGGGGCCCGAACCGGTCCGCCAAGCGGCCGGTGATCAGACTGAGCCAGAAGAAGGCGAACGTCGTGAGCCCGAATACCACGGCGGTCGCCGCCCGGGTCGAGCCGAACTCCTCGGCCATGTCGCTGAAGAACGCACCGAAGCTATAGGCGATCCCGAGCGTCACGAACGACGAGAAGAACGTGCCCACGACCACGAACCACCCGCGGGCGCTGTCGACAGCATGCTCGGCCCTGGCCGGTCCCGCTTGGGTCACGCCCGGAAGCTAGCGGTCGGTCGCGGCGTGACCGAAAAGCCGGCCTACGGGAAGACTAAAAGCGAGGAGTCCCGATGGCGTGCCCTGCGACGGTTTCTTGAACTATGGCTGTCCCCCTACGCTCCGTGTCGGGGAGGGCTTCAAATGACAGCGTCGAGCGTCGCGATCAAGTCAGTAGCGGAACGAGACCGGTCATTGCTCGAGAAGCGGGCGCCGACGTCCACTGATCCAACACCGCCTCGAAACGTGTGCTCGCCGACCCTGTCCGACCGCTAATTCGCTCTGTTCCGGAGGAACCATGTCCCCAAGCCCCGACGTCCTCCGTAGCGAGATCCAGGCGTTCTTCGACGACGAGCTTCCCCGTGTCCTCGACGGCGTGACCGGCACCGTCAACCGGGCCAAGGCATGGCGCTCGGCCCTCTTTGACCGAGGTTTGGCCATGCTCGACTATCCCGAGGAACTGGGCGGGCGCGCGGCGACCAAGGACGAGATGCAGGTATGGCGATCCGAGACGCGCGGTCGGATCCCTCGCGAGGACTCGGTTTTCGGAATCGGCGTCGGCATGGCGCTGCCCACCGTGCGAGACCACGGCTCAGATGCGCTCAAGGAACGCTTCATCAAGCCAGGGCTGCGGGGCGAAGAGATCTGGTGCCAGATGTACAGCGAGCCAGGGTCGGGTTCGGACCTGGCTTCGCTCACCACGCGAGCCGACCTGGATGGTGACGAATGGATCGTCACCGGGCAAAAGGTCTGGACGTCGGGTGCGCACCACGCTGATTTCGCCATCCTGCTGGCCCGCACCGACTGGGACGCGCCGAAGCACCGTGGCATCACGATGTTCGTATTGCCGATGGAGCAGCCCGGCGTCGAAGTGAGGCCGCTGGTGCAGATGACAGGTGTCTCCGAGTTCAACGAGGTCTTCCTCGACGAGGCCCGACTGCCGCGTGACTGGGTCGTCGGCGAGGTAAACGGCGGGTGGGCGACCGCGGTTGCCCTGCTCGGCCACGAGCGACAACAAACGGGCACCAAGTCGATGAGTGGCGCCACCCATAGTCGAAGCAAGGCCGGGCGCTCGCCGATCCCGGTCGCCCAGCTCCGCGAATTGGCCGAGCGTGCCGGGCGCCGTGAGGACCCTGTGATCCGCCAAGAGCTGGCCCGGCTCCACAGCGGCGAGCAGATCGTCAAATGGATTGGTGCCCGTGGCGCGCACCCGTCGATCGGCAAGCTCTGGCGAACCAAGCAGGGTCGGGCTGCGGCCGACCTTGCGGCGGCACTCGCGTTCCCGGCCAGCCCGGCATGGGGAAGCGACCTGAGTGTCGACCGCAACGAAGCCGACGACTATTTCGCCTATCACATCCTGAACTGTCGAGGAATGAGTCTGGGGGGCGGGACCGACGAGATCCAGCGCAACACCCTGGGCGAGCGGGCGTTAGGTCTTCCACGCGAGCCCGGTCCGGATCGCAACACGCCATTCAACGACCTCCCAAGGAACTAGCGGGAGCCGATCAGGCGATGCGGCCGTAGAACGTTTCCATCGCCGATGGCGACAGGCGGATGCCTTGGTGTTCGTTGAACGCGAACACGGCCAGAAGTCGCGTGCGGTCGCCTTGTGAAGGGGTGACTCGGTGCAGGGCGTCGCGCCCGCGAAAGACCACGAGATCGCCGGGCGCGAACGTGAGCCGTTCCACGCTGCGCTCACCATCAAGCACGGCGGCGACCCCATCGAAGTTCTGGTCATCGTTGTCCGAGTCGCGCAGCGCCGGCACGTACTCGAACCGGCCGCCGGCCTCGGGGAGCTGAAACGGGGCGGTCACCGCGAACGCGGAGTTGTCGAAGTGCCAGCCGAGCTCCTCGCCATCGCGGTGGAAGTGCATGTTCACCGAGGAGACAGGGTCGGCATAGGGGTAGACCTGATCGAGTCCGACCGTGGTCGCGATGAAACCACGGAAGCGTTCGTCGCCATAGAGCGACTTGAGCGGCGACTGGTCGCTGATTTGGTCGTCGGCCAAGAGACCCTTGGTTGAGACGATCTGGCGGTTGAATACGTGCCCGGGATCCCGGGCCGGGTCGGGATCGGTCAGCCAGACGTTGTGGGTCGACCGGGCATAAAAGGCCTCGGACTCGCGCCCGGCGAAGTCCGCGACGACCTGCTCGACGGCGGCTTCGGTGAAGAAGCGGGCCAGAACCAGCACGCCGGTTCGGGCGAGTTCATTCCGACAGGTCGTGCGAAACCCCGCCTGATCGATCGGATGGCGAGCCAGGTCGACGATCTGCTCAAGCACAGCCCGATCGTAGGAGATCGGATCAGCTCAGCGGTGTGACGGCGAAGTTCCGGAACTCCATTTCGGCGAGGCTGGTCACGAGTCCGACATAGCCGGCATCGCCGACGCTGTCCGATGCGCCGACCTGGTCGCCGTCAACGAAGAAAGCGGCTTGGCCGTTGCGAACCTCGACCGCCATCGTGTGCCATGCATCGGGCTCGAATCCGGCACGGGTGCGCAACCCGCCCACATAGCTGAAGACGCCATTCTGGTCGTAGCCGGCCCATCGGATCACCTGACCGTCGTCGACAATGTCGAACAGTTGGCTGTCGGGGCGCTGACCAAAGGTACTCACGTTGAACAAGAGGCCGCCGCTGAAGATCGAGCCGGGTTTAGCGCGGAGCTCGACCTCGACGCGGTAGTCGTTCTGTTCGAAGTTCGAGAAGTGAACCATCTGGTCATAGGCCTGTCCGTTGCCTTGCGACAGTACGTCGCCGTCGGCAGTCCAGCTGCCGGACAGCAGCGTCCACTCGCGCAGGTCATTGTCGAACACGACATAGTCGCTTGCGGAACGGTCTGTTCCAGTTCCATCGGCAATGCTCGGGTCGATCGGGGTGCCTCCGGGCCCGGTAACGAAGAAGTCTTTGAACTCGACATTGGCGATCGAGACGACAAGGGCAACGTGACCGCCAGCCGCCACCGGGTCGAGCGTCACGACAAACTGCTCGTTGAGCAGGACCGAGGTTCCCTCGGGACGTACTTCGAGCTTGAGATTCTGCCACTCATCTTGGACCAGGCCGGGCTCGACCGGTGCGCCACCGAGGAAGGTCCAGTCGCCGCTGACCTCGTCGTACTCGCCCCAGCGCAGATACGTGCTCTCGGCGGTGAGGTCGATGACCGAGCCGCCATGTTTGCGGTTCGGCGCGGGCATGCCGTAGATGATGCCCGCGTTGAGGTCACCGCTCGGGGCCCGCATGTCCACGGACACGTCGTACACGTCGGGTACGAAGCCGGCATAGGCCGCGGAGTACCCGAAACCTGTGGCGTCATTTTGCGAATACACGCCGTCCTCGAGCGCCCACGAGCCGAAGATCGGTTCGAAGCTGTCGCCATCTTCGAACGCGTTGATGACGCGAAGCTCCCGGTCGCCTCCCAGGCCGATGCCACCATCATTCGTCGTGGCGAGGTTGGTCTCGGGAACATCGACGGGGGCTTCCTCGACGGGCGCTTCCTCGATCGGGGCTTCGTCGACGGGCGCCTCGTCAACCGGCGCCTCGTCAACCGGCGCCTCGTCGACGGGTTCGTCTTCGCCGAAAGCTTCGTCTTCGTCGACTGGTTCGTCCTGATCGGAAGCATCGGTGGCGGGCTCTGGGGCCGCGGCAACGATGAGCTCGTTCGACTCGAAGGTGGCGGGTGCCACGAGCTGGTTCCAGTCGCGAACGTTGGAGCCGAGGCTTGACACCGGAAGCGACCACACGCGGGCGGTGTCTTGTTGGCGGTCGTTGATCGTGACCACGATCGACTCGTCGACGGGCATGATGGCAAGGGTTTCGGCGAACGGGCCGAGGTGCTCCGAGACCCAGTCGGCCGTGGTTGCACTGTCTGTACCGTCGAGTTCGACGGTGAGGACAATGCCGGTGCCGGGCAGATAGCCGCCGATCGCGTCAACGGCGCCACCGTCGTTCTTGGCCGATGTGACGATGTCCGAGGCAATCACGGCGAGGGCCGCCGCATCTGCGTCGGCGGAACCGCGCGTCGAGTTCGTACCGTTCAGCTGGGCAAAAGCAAGAACGGCCGCAGCCAGGACGATGATGCCCATGACGGCGAACTTCAGGTTCTCCAAGGAATTGCGGGGTGGCGTCGAAGTCGCCGTCGCCTGCTCGGCCGCGGCGGGCTCCGCTACGGCGGGCTCCGCTACGGCGGGCTCCGCTATCGCCTCAGGCTCGCCCATCTCGGCCTCGGCCTCCTCAGCTACGGCCTCCTCAGCCACGGCCATCGCTGCGACGTCGGCGTTCTCAGCCTCTGCCATCGCTACAACGCCGGCGGTCTCCGCTACGTCGCCAAGCGCGGCAGAGCGCTGGTCAGCCGGGTCGTCCTCTGGCGGTCCGATCGGAACTTCGGTTGGTGCTGTCATGTCTGTGTTTCCTTCGTCCCGCACGAGCCGAGGCGACTGTCTCGGCTCCGCTGTGTCCCTCGGGGTCTCGATGCTCGGCTCATTCGCTTGTCACCGCGATTCGGACCGATTCGAGAAGTTCTTCGATGTGGCTCTGCGTGGTCTCGTCGGTCCACGACTCGGTCACGCCGGCGGCAATGACCAAGTTGTCCTCCCACGACCACTGGATGGTCGCCTGACCTCCGTTGTGGCCCATGCTCGAGACAACCTTGTTGCCGTCGTCGTCGAGGTAGCAGGGGCAGACCGGGTAGCTGCCGAGGCCGGCCGACCACGGATTGTCCAAGTCGAGCATCGCCTCGACCGCTTGGGCAGAGACGACAGTGCGCTCCCGATACAGCGCCGAACCCCAGTTCAAGAGGTCGCTCAAGGTCGAGCGGACACCGCCCGATGAGAAGCCGACCCAGCCTTGATACGACGAGTCGTCCAAGTAGCTGTCCGGCATGCCGGCGCGATCGAAGATGCGCTCTTGCAACGCCGTCTCATAGTCGGTGTCCAGCCACTGGGCGGCCAAGAGGCCAAGGGTGAAGTAGCCGGTCGACGAATACCCGACGTTGGTACCGGGTTCCCACGCAAGATCCTGGCCCGCCGAGAGCGTGAGTGCGTCGTTGACGGTGAGCTCTTGGTCGTACCAGCCGTCGGCGGTGTACGCCTCGGTCTCGGCGTAGGTCGTGATGCCACTCGTATGCATGAGGAGCTGGCGATACGTGACCCGGTCAGCGAACGGATAGTCCGGGAACACCTCGAGGTCCGGAATGGTGTCGTCCAACTCGATGATTCCGTCATCGACCAAGGACAAGATGAGTGCCGACGTCATGGTCTTGGTCACCGAGGTGAGGTCGAAATCGTCGTCCACCGACAAAGCGGCACCATCGAGGGCGCTGCCACTTGTAAACAGCAACTGATCGCCTTCGGGGAGCGAGACACCGAGATAGAGGCCATCGATGTCCTCACGCATACGCCACGCATCGATGGCTTCTTGTACACGCGTCTGGATCTCGGCATGAGGCGAGTCCGCAAAGGCGAGCTCTGCGGGTGCTTGGGCTCGGTCGGTCTCACCACCCTCGTCGGTTGGTTCAAACGTCACCTCGGGCGGCTTGGCCGACGGCGCCGGGGGCAGGCCGATGCCCTCATCGTCGTTGACCGATGCCGGTTCAAAGGTGACTTCGGGAGGTTTCGCCGAAGGTGCAGGAGGGAGCCCCAAGGCGTTCGTTGCCGTGTTGCCCACCGCTGCTGGGACATCGCTCGCCTGCGCCGTTGTCGACGAGCCCAGCCAAAAGCCCATGGCGATGATGCCGATCGTCAAGCCACCGAGCGCGCCGGTCCAGGACCGCCGGCGGTCACTCGAAAGGCTGTTCCACTGGTGATTGATCGGGCGCCCCGGCCACCACTCTGCCGGCTTGCCCGCGGCAACATCTTCGACCCACCCGAACAACAGCGAGAGCACCATGGTGGCGACCAAGATGATTGGGATGATGACGAGGCGGCTCGAGTCCGGTGCGACTTGTGCCCGAACCCAATAGGCGAACACGATCGCGGTGGTGTGCCAGAGGTAGACGGTCATCGCGCGGCGACCGATCCACTGCATGATCGGCGCGGTGTACCGCATCGTCTGAAGACTGGCGACCTCTTTTTCGAAGGCGAGGAAGAGCCCGAGCCAGGCCACGCCGACGAACATCAGCATCGGATAGCTGTTGTTCACGACGTTGTCGAGCACGTCGACCTGGGCCATCCACAACAGGGCCGCGGCCAGGCCGAGACAAGCCCACTCGAGTCGATCACGACGGCTCAGTCGTTTGGCGACGCCGTCATGGTGTGCGAACCCGAGAATGAGGAAGAACGAGTAGGTGAAGAGGTCGCCGAGGTACCACTTGTACGACGTGAATAGCGCCGGCGCGAATTCGGGATTGCGAATGAACCAGTCGACGGCGAAGACGCCCAGCACCGGCACCACCAAGATGATCGAACCCCACTTGCGGTGGGCGGTGCGATACAACGGTGACAGCAGTAGCAGCCACAGGTAACAGCGCAGATACCAAAGCGGGGTCGCAATCCACCCTGCCTCCCACGCGCTGCCGCGAGGATCCACGATCGGCACGAGCCAGGCGAAGAACTGGCCAAAGCTCATGTCGGTCGCGGCGCTCGGGGAGAGCCGGTGTACGACCGCCAACACGAGCAAGAGGGCACCGCCCAGCGTCCAATAGGGGATGAGGAGGCGCTTCATCCGCTTGTTCAGCAGTTGGTCGAACGGGCGCTTGTCGAGCGAATACGCAAGCAATGATCCGGCCACGAAGAACATGGCAGGCATCGTGGTGATCGTCCACGAAAGGAACGCACTGGCAAACGCGTGCCACAGCACGACGCGGATCACGGCGATGCCACGTACTGCATCGAGCCAATGGTTGCGGCCGGGCTGACTCTTGACCGCGGGAGCGGGCACGTCACTGGTTGCGCCAGCAGGAATCTCGAGCGCCGGCGCGGCGACCGCGACCGCCGTGCTGCCAGCAGCGGTCCTGGCGTCGGAGCCGGCGAGCTCGCCGCCATGGCTCGGCTCTGCTGGCCCCGAGGGAGGCAGAAACGGCAAGGCCTCGTGGCGCGGTGGCGGGCTGGTGATCGTTCGCGTCTGCGGCTGTTGCATGAACGGAAGCGATGGATGGGGGGCGTCGGGCATCTTCAGTCCTCGGCGAGCGGCTCGAACGTCGGCTGGAGCGGCGCGGTCGAGATGGCCGGTGCTTCTCGGCTGGTCATAGTTCCGGCGGGCGAGATCTCGTTCGGTGACACGGCCACCAGGCGACTGATCCGTTCGGGTTCGGCGATGTCGAGCAGAAAGATCACGTCTTCGGCTGGATCGAGCAACTCAATCAGTGCTTGTTGGCCGGCGACTTGGTCCGCGATCCAACCGTCGATCTCCGAGGACGCGAGGCGATCCACTTCTGTCGTTACTACGACGCCGACATCGGGTACGTAACCGCCGGTTACACGTTGCACGATGTCAATCCCGGCGACTTGGTTCACGAGATCGCCCGCAGCGACGGCCAGCCCGGCGGCGTCGCTGCTCGAGGCACGCGTCGCAGGCTTGCTCGGATCCGATGTCATTGCCACAAAGATGGCAATGAGCAGCGCCAGCAGCACCCCGACCGTCCGGCCGGTCCGGAGCAGTGGGGGAACCGTTGGGTCGAGGTGACCTGATGCGATCGGGACAGTGGCTGCCATACCGACGCCGTCGGCTCAGCCAGCCCCCAAACGAGCGATTGTCGAGTGACTGAGGTGTGAGGCGCAGGCCCTAGGCCCTATGGGGCAAACGAATTGGGTAGGGCACGCCCAGCGTGGGCTAGTCGGCCTGTGTGGTGCCGAACACATTGTCCTCGGAGGACCCTGCGTATGCGCCCTGCGAGCCGTCGTCAGCTCCGACTGCAGAGGCCGGGCTTGCCCCGTCGACGTGGCCCATGATGCCGCGATGGAGCTCGAACCCGAGGAGCTTGCGCAGCCGCTGCGGATACTGGGCCAACTTGTCGTGCGGAATGCTGAGATAGTGGTTCTGTTGGGTGCGGAAGAACCCACGCACGTACTGGACATTGAGCCCCAAGCGCCACTCGGTGGCCGTCGAATTCGGGCCGCCGCAATGCCACAGCTGACTGTCCATGACGAGCACACTGCCGGCGGGCATCTCGGCCGCAATGGCAATCGAGTCGTCGTCAGGATCAGGATGCCCGGGATCTCGATGCGAGCCTGGCACGATCCGGGTGGCGCCATTGTCGGCGGTGAAGTCGGTCAAGGCCCAGATCGTGGTGACCATCATCGGCCGGTGTGGTCGCCCGATCGCAAAGAGACCATCGTCGGCGTGAAGTCCTTGGAGGCGTTCACCGGGGCCGATATCCATCGCGGTCGTGCCCGACAGGATCAGGTCGCGGTCCAGGACCGCTTCGGCGAGCTCCAGAACGGGGGCATGGGTTGGTAGCCGTTCGAAGATCTCGGCGCGCGGAACCAGGTTGTACAGGCGTTTGGTGGCAAAGCCCTCGGCCCGATTGCCCTTTGGTTCAATCCCAAGCTCGTCGAATTGGGCCCGCACGGCGTCTCGCAGCGAAACCGTAAAGGCAGGGTCGAGCGCGTCTTCGACGATCGTGTATCCCTGGTGGTCGATCTCGTCGAGACGGCGAGCGAGCTCGTCGTTCGTTCGGGCCGCGGCTGAGGTTGAGGCAGTCACAGGTGAGCCTTCGGTCAGATGGACTGGATGGCTTCGATGACGTCGCCGGGTACATCGTTGTCGACCCCGACGCCGTCGACAAGCCCGCCGAAGTGCATTCGAACGGCAGTGGGCAGCTCGGCATAGGTCCCGCGGGCACAGAAGAGGTCGACGATGTCATCACTAATCTCGTTTGTCATCGCATCCCACTCGCCGGCCTTGGACATGGCGTTGAGCTTGTGGCCGAGGTCCAACAGGTCGTGCAACTCGAGGACCGGCCAATACGAAGGGGTCGACCCGTAGAACCCGATGCGCTTGCGTACCCATTCGACGGCGATGTCGACGGCCTCGTTGTCGGCGCCGGTGGCGATAAAGCCGCCGCCGGTTATGCGCAGGTCCGCTCGGCTGCGCCCACTCGCGGCGAGACCGGTATCGAGCTTCGGGAGAATGACCGACTCGAGATACTCGCGCGTGCAGAACGCATGAAGATTCGCCGCGTCGCAGACCCGCCCGGCGACGCCAAGCATGTAGGGACCGACGGCGGCGATGCCGATCGGTGGTGGTGGGCCGTCGAGCGGTGGTGGCGTGAAGTTCGGGGTCATGAGCGAAAACGTGTAATGGTCGCCCTCGAATCTGAGCCGGTCGCCGCTCTCCCAGCTGTGGAAGATCGCCTTCATCGACTGCACGTATTCACGCATGCGAGGTGCAGGAGCGCTCCACGGGGTGCTGTAGCGACGCTCGTTGTGCGGCCGAATCTGTGAGCCGAGCCCCAGGGCGAAGCGGCCCCCCGACAGGGCCTGGAGGTCCCACGACGCGACGGCTGCCATCATGGGGCTGCGGGGAAACGAGATCGCGACATTCGTGGCCAAGCCGATCCGTTCGGTCGACGCGGCAGCGACGGCGAGCGGTATGAACGGGTCATGGCGACCTTCTTGGGTCTGGAGCTCGTCGAACCCTCGTGCTTCGAGCTCGACGCATCGGGCCGCGAGCCCGGTCAGGTCATCGGTCGTAATCGAGGTCGAGACGCGCATGGCCCCAACGCTAGGTCCTGGCACCGACCGGGGTCACGGTTGGCTGGTACTCGACGCCGTCGCTGGCGATTACCGAACGCCGATGAGCTTCAGGAATCGCGTTGGCTGAGCGCAAAGATTGTGCCAGTGCCGTGATCCACGACGAGGACACGATCGCCGTCGACCAGCAGTGCCTGTGGGCTTTCGAGTCCTTCGACGACAACGTCGCCGGCGTAGGGCGCACCGCCAGGATCAACGGGGACACTCACCACGGTCCCGGGGATCCACAACGTCACCAGGAAGATCGTCGGATCCCATGGGGCGACGACGATGTCGGTCGGCGTCGCTCCCGGAGTGAACAGGGCGTGCGAACGGGGGACATCGGCGCATCGTTGCGGCGTTCCGCCGAACTCGACCACCGGCCGATTGTCATCGACGCAGAACGGCCATCCCGCGTCGTCGCCGGGATCGATGGCAAGAAGCTCGTCGTTGGCGCGCTCGCCGTCAAAGGTGCCATCGGACATCTCGACGCTCCACAGCTGGCCATCCGCGGTGAAGGTGTGGGCATAGGCGTGCTTGAAGCCCTCGGCGATCGGGGTCGGCTGAGCCTGGCCAAGTTCGGCCGGGTCGATGCCCCACAGCGTTCCCGAGCCAGGGGTGCGTTCAGCTCCCCGTTTGCGCCCCGACGTGTCGAACAGCAGCTGGCCATCGGGGCTGAGTGACAGCGTGCCCTGCGAGCGACCGTTGTTCGGAAGATCGCTCGCGACCGTCTCGAGCGGGGCGCCTGCATCGAGAGTCGTGAAGCCCAGTCGGTCACGTTGCATGATCCACACTCGATCGCCGACGACCGCCACGCCCGTCGGCTTGTCCAGCCCGTTCTGCAGCACCGTGCGGGAGCCGAGATCGTCGCCGGTGACCAGCACCAGCCGCCCGGTGGCCTCGTTCTCGCCACCGGCCAGCTCGGTTACCAGCAGGTCGCCTGTCAACGTGCGCGTGAGCTGGGTCGGACGATCGAAGCCATCTGCGACCACGGCGATCTCGAGGCCATCGCCGACCGCTATGCCTGCCGGAACCGTCGGGCCAGCATCGGTACAACACACGGCCAACAACGCCATCATGATCACCACCGCAGCCAGGGGACGAGACGGTGCATGCACGCCGGGAAGTATCGCAGCCGCAGGGCAGCGGTCGGGTGCGGGCCAGATGATCTCGTGCGCCCTACCGGCCCCGGAGCGAGTCGATCCAGCGGTCGGCCGCTTGCAGGCGTTTCGTCAGCTTCGAGATGGTTGCCTCGTTGATCCGGTCAACGCCAGAGTCGCGGTTCAAACGCATGTTGACTTCGGGGTAACCCATGCCAGTCCGGGCGACGATCTCGCGGACCCGGTCGGCGTTTTTGTCGCGCAGATCGCTCTTGAGCGCGGCCCGCGACATGACAGGTGCGTCATCGTCGTCGGTCGACGCGCCACCCCAAGGGTCGTCTTCGGCGAGAACAGGGTCGCGGCCGGGCAGGGGTGGCGGCGGTGGCAAGTCGACCGGGAATCCCTCGAGGTCGTCGGCGAGCGAAACCAGCTTTTCGCCATGGTCGAGTCCATCGTCGGGCACGACCGCGTCGGTCGCGGTCGAGGACAAGGCCTCGAACAGCGACATCTGTTCGTCGTCGCCCCGTTCCTGTGCGATCTCGTCGAACGCAGTGTCGTCTTCGGCGCGGGTGCGACGGACCTCGATGCTGTGGCGACGCTGCTCGGCGATCATCGCCGCGTGGTTGCGCAGGCGCAGATCGTCGGGCAGGTACATGTACGCCTTTTGATTCGGTACCCCGGCGGTCCAACGAGCGATACGGCCAACCGCTTGGCGGAAGAACATCGCCGTGGTGGTCGTGGTGGCGAAAACCGCGACGCGCAGGCGAGGTATGTCAACGCCCTCGCTGATCATGCGCACGGCGACCACCCATTCATCGGTGCTCTTCGCGAAGTTCGCGATCACCTGGCTGGCCTTGGGGTCGTCGCTGAGGGCCAAACGGGCATCGATGCCATGGCGCATCTTGAGCAGATCGACGATCGCCCGGGCGTGCTCATGATCGGTGGCGATGACCAGGCCGCCAGCCTGGGGGTGCGTCTGTCGAATGTCGCGCAGTTTGGCGTGGGCGTGATCGAGCACGGTGCGAAGCCAGTTGCCATCGGGGGACAGGGCCGTGCGTAGCCGAGCACTCCATTCGCTCGAGACAAGGTCGTCGCCGAACGATGCTTCGAGCCGATCGCCGTCGGCGTTCATCCACTCCATGTGACCGTCGAAGCGAGGGAAGTAGACGGGGCGCACGACGCCGCCGTCGACGAGCGCCTCGCCATACCCGTACTCGTAGTCGGCTTCGGCATCGCCGTAGTCGCCCCACGAGTAGTTGACGAACGGGATAGGGCTGTCGTCGGTGCGAAATGGCGTGCCGCTCAGCAGCAGGCGACACGCGGCGCCGCTGAACGCGTCTTCGACGGCATTGCCCCACGACCGCTCGCTCGCGGCGTGGTGGATCTCGTCGAGGATCACGAGTCCGTCCTGGCAATACGTGGCGAGCTCACGCGACGAAGAGGCCGCCTGCGCGTAGGTCACTACGACGCCATGCATGTCCGAGGCGGGCGGACCGTCGCTCGCGGTCCAATTGGGGTCGAAGTGGAAACCAAAACGCAAGGCCGACTCGGCCCACTGCACTTTGAGATGCTGCGTCGGTACAACGACAACGAGTGGCCTGCGTTGGCCAGCACACCACTGGCGAGCAGCGACCAGAGCGAACGAGGTCTTGCCTGCGCCCGGGCACGCCACGGTCAAGAACGATGGGGACTCGGTGCGGACAAAGGCCCGTAGCGCCTGCTGCTGCCAGGCGCGCAGGACCACGCTCTGCTGCTTCGCTGCTGGTCTGCGGGGCGCGAGTGGTTCTTCTGGCCTCGGCTCCGGAGGCAACGAAGTGGTCGACGTCATCGGAGCTGCGACCTTAGAAGCCGCGTGCCGCATGCCCGCGGCATCGACGCGTGAATTACGCCACCTGGAGGATCTCGTTCCAGGGACCGAGGTTCAGGTGGTGGCCGTGGGATCTCGGTCGAGCCCTCGCAGCACGATCCAGCCGACCAATGCCGCGGCGGAGCCGAACAGGATCGCCGCCCAGTAGCCCACGGCGTCGAGCAGCGAGCCGGCGATGAACGGACCGAACAGGGCGCCGAACGCTGCGGCCGTGTACCAGGTGCCGATCACGCCACCGAGCCCCTTCAGTCCGAATCGGTCCGCGGCGACGGCTGGGCTGAGCGCGATGAAGCCCCCATAGGACGAGCCGAAGATCATGACGAAGATCACGAGCAGCGGATACGACGTGCCCCCGAAGAGCCAGATGAATTGGCTTGCAGCCATGACGAGGAACGAGGTGCGGAAGAGGCGAGCGGGTCCGATCCGGTTTGCGATGCCCCCGATGGCAAGGCGCCCGACGATGCTGGCACCGCCGATGATGCCGACCAGCAGCGCCGAAGCGAACGATGAGTTGCCCTGATCCTCGGCGTAGGGGGCGACGAAAACGAATGGCACAAACAACCCGAACGACGTGGAGACCATGCACAGATAGAGGATGCGAAAGTCGCCGAGCGCCCAGAGCTCGGCGAGGGGGCGCCGGGCAGGCGCAGGTTCGCTGGCCGGTCCCGGAGCGACGATCAACGACGAGATCAGCATCAATGTGGCGCCGACGATCGCGAACGTCACGAATGCGGTGCGCCACGACGTCGCCTCGATCAGGGCAGCCGCAAGCGGCGAGGCGACGAGCGTGCCGAGCCCGATACCGGCAACGGCGACGCCGAGGGCAAGTGCTCGCTGACGTTCGAACCACCCGCCGACGATCGCGACCATCGGTACGTACCCACAGGCAATGGCGAAGCCGACCCCGAGTCCGTAGCACGCGTAGGCCAGCCAGATGTTCGGAACGACGGTGATGAGCAACAGGCCCGAGGCGAGCGAAGCAGCTCCCATCCAGGCCACGGGGCGAGGGCCGATGCGGTCGCTGAGTGCGCCCGTGAACGGGCTCAGAACGAAGCTCAAGCTGATTGTGATGCCGAACACCACCGCGGTTGCACCACTGCCGCTGCCGAACTCTTCGGTGATCGAGTCGAAGAATGCGCCGAAGCTGTAGCCGACCCCGAACACGGTGAACATCGAGAGGGCGGCGCCTGCGGTGACGAGCCAGCCCCGGGCGGAATCGACCACGTTGGCGGGCAGTGCTGCGCCTGGCGCAGCAGAAGAAGACGGGGCGCCCATGTGCGCGACCCTAGGCGCTGGTCCGACGTGCAGGTTCTTCGTCTCGGCGGGTCGGCGGGTCGGCGACCGAGACGTCCCGCCTATTCGATCGTGAAGACGATGTAGCCGCGGCCGGCGCCGGCGACGTAGAGCCCGTTGTCCGCCTGGGTCAGCACCGGGTTCACAATGCCCGGGATATCGATGAACGTGATTGGCTCGGACTCGGGGTCCTGCAGATCCCAGACCCGGACGCGTCCGTCGACAGCGGTAGAGACGAGCCGGCCGTCGGAAAGTCCGAGCAAGCTGAGGATGCGTTCCTGGTGACCGGTGAGCCGAACATGTTCTTGGCCCATGTCCTCGACCGCCCAGATGTAGATGCCGTCGAGTCCTGCCGAAGCGATGCGCCCGTCGGGCAGCTCCGCCAGCGTGTGAACGGGGCCGGTGTGCAAGTCGAACACCGGCACGATGTCGGGGTTCTCGAGGTCGAGGATCCGCACGGTCCCGTCTTCGCTCGCCGAAGCCACGAGCCCACTGCTCAGCCCGAGCACATCGTTTACGCCGCTGCCGTGCGCCTGGACGGCGGCGACTTCGGCGGTGAAGTCCGAGAAACGAACCCAGCCATCGGCATGCCCGGTGACCACGCCGAGCTCACCTCGATCGTCGAGGGCAGTCGCTCCGGGGGCGAGTTGGAACTCGAACGGTTCTCCGGCGTTCGGGCCGATCTGGCTCAGTCGAAGGATGCTGGCAGCATCGAGCGAAACGATGTCGCCATTGGGCATGACGGTTAGGCCGACGACGGGCGCAGCATGTCGGGTGATCGGCTCAGGAGCTGTCGTTTCGGTTGTGCTGGCCAACATGACCAGGCCGTCGCTACCGCCGCTGATGATCTGGTCGTTGCGCCAAGCAGCGAGGTGCGACAGATTGCGTTCGTGCGGCGGCCGCACGATCGTGCCGCCGAGCAGGCTGAGATCCCACACACGTCCGGTTCCGTCGGCGCTGGTGGAAACGAGTCGCCCGTCGGGCAGTTGGGCGAGGGCGCTGACGAGGTCGCCGTGACCGTCGAGCTGTTGCCACTGCTCACCCGTCTCGAGTGAGAAGAGGCGCACGGTGGTGTCGTCGCTTCCCGTCGCGATGCTCGGCCCCCGGCCCGGATCCTCGAACTCGAGCAGGGATCGGATCGCTCCGTCGTGGGCGGCGATCGTGAACGCCGGTTGGGCGCCATCGGCGGCGGGAACGACTTGGAGGGCTCCGTTGACGCCCGCGATGGCCAGGCGACCGTCGGCCAGCTGGATCATCGCCGTGACCGGTGCGCCGAGTGTGTCGATCGTCGTACTCGGTGTGCCACCTGTGGCTGGCCAGATACGCACGATGCCATCGACCGACGCAGTTGCGATGCTGGCATCGTCGAGGGCCTCGACTGCGGTGACCTCGGTGCTGTGGGCCAGGTCGAGCCGGTCGCCGGGCGCCTGGAGCGAGAACACCGCCACGTCGCCATCGACCGACGCAACCGCGACGCGTCCGCCCGCGACTTCGGCCACCGCGGAGATCGAAGAGGGGTGCACGTCGATGCTGAGCGGCTCCGCCGTGTTGATCAGATCGATCACGGTGATGGTGCCGTTGGCGTCGCCGGCGATGACCTTTTGGTCCTCGGTGCGGGCGAGCACCGTGAGCGGGGCACCGACCTCGAGCACGTCGGGGCGGGCGAGCGCAACGTCGGCGCCCCAGTCGACGAGACGACGGTCGGCGCCCGAGGTCAGGACGCGTCCATCATTGGAGATGGCGATGCCCGTGATGGCGTCGGTGTGTCCGGTGAGGACGGCCCGATTGGCCGAGCTGACGGGGTATGTCGAGGCAAGCACGCTGCCGCTTCCGGCATTCAGGATCGTCGTGGTATCGGCCCACGACGCCCGCTCGTTCGCAAGCAGTGGTGCTGGTGTGGGCACCGCCGTCGCCTCGGGGGTCGGTTGTTCGACGGCATCGGGCGCATCGCCAGAGGGCGTGTCTGTCGCGCTGGCCGCTTCGGCCTCGGTATCGAGCGCAGTGTTTGCGCCATCTGATCGTGACGATGCCCAGAACCAAACGCCAACACCGACCGCGGCGAGGAGCAGCACACTCAATACGGCCAGCACGATGCGGATATAGGACTGAGCCGAACCGAAGAGGCGAGCGGTGTCGTCTTCGTCGACCTTGTCGCTGCGCAAGAAGGCCGGCGCGCCGAGTTCGGCGCTCTGTGGTCGCTGCTCGGGCATGCCGACAGCGCTGGACGCGCCGGTTGCATTGGGCGCTTGGGCCTCGACGGTCTTGGGTCGCGCCCGCACTTCGGCGACCACCGTGCGTGGAGCCTCGGCCGGGATCGAGCTGGCCCAGGTCGCGACGATGTCGATGAGCGTCTCGGCCCGCTCCGCCCGCTCGAGCGGAAAGATGTCACGTAGCCCGGAAAAGAACCCATCGTCGAGCCGTTGCACGTCGTAGTCGCGCAACGACGAGGCCTCGATGATCGAGGCGATGACGTCGACTTCGGAGCGCGTCGAAGGGCTCAGATGCTGGTTGTGTTCTGCTGCCCACCGATGAAGGGCTGCCGGAACCCGCACGCCTCTCACTCCACCTTCGTTTTGTCGACCCATCATGTTCGCAGCTGTGCGAACCCGACCGGTGTATAGGGTCTTGGCGTGGTTTCCCACCTTCTGCTTCCCGACGTGACCGATGCACCGTTGTGCTCGGTGTTCACGAAATCGCTGGGTGTTCGTCCTGCCGGGACGGGCCTGTCGCTTGATCGGGTCGTTGTCGTCGCCATGGCGACCCCGTGGCCCAAACCCGCAGTCGGCGCTCCGCATGTAAAAGCGGCAACAGCAGCGTTGGCTCGGTCGGCTATCGCGAGCCGGCTCTTCACCGCCGAACCGTGGAGCGGCGAGTATGGCGTCGAACTCTATGAGCGCGACGGCCTCGGGTTCGCGGCGTACCGATGGCCCGCGGAGACCGCCGAAGACGTAACCCAGGTCGTCGAGCGCATCGCTGGCGCCGCACATGGCGCACACGGCATGGCGCCGATCGAGGTATCGGTGCCGACGTTCTTGGTATGCACCCAAGGAAGCCACGACAGGTGTTGTGGCGATATGGGCGTGGCCCTGGCGGCTCAGATCGAGGCCGAGCGACCGAACTACCGGCTGCGGCGGGTGAGTCACACCGGTGGTCATCGGTTTGCACCCACGTTTCTCGCGCTGCCCTCGGGTCGCATGTGGGCCTATGCCGATCTGGCGCTGGTCGATCGGGTCGCGGCCAATTCGGTCACCGTCGACGATCTCCGCATGTACTGCCGCGGCTGGTTGGGTGCGCCCACCGGCTTCGCCCAGGTCGCAGAACTCGCGGCTCGGATCGAGGCAGGAAATCCGTTTCTGACCGCGCCGCTGCTTTCGGTCGATGCACAGGGCGACATGGCGCATTGCCAAGTCAGCGTCGATGGCGTCACCACACACGTCGGGGTACGTCGGGGCCGCGAGGTGCCCACGATTGCGTGCGCGTCACCCGGTGGCCAGCCGGTCAAGATCGCTCGCGAGTTCGAGTGGAACGTCGGCGGTACCGAACGCGCGACGATGGAATGACATCGCCCATCCAGGGCGATGGTGATCTGGGGGAACAACCAATGGAACCGATGCAAGCAGGTGGCAACGAGTCCGCAGAGGCGACCTCCTCCGACACCTCTGCCGGGGCCGGCGACGCTCAACCGGCGGCGCCGACGTCGAGCGAGTACCGCCCGCCCTTGCCATCGGTGTCGATGACCGCGGTCGAAGCTCGCGTCGTAGGGGCCTTGATCGAAAAGGCATTCCTGACGCCCGACATCTACCCGATGACAACCAATGCGTTGGTATCGGCGTCGAATCAGAAGACGAACCGCGAACCGGTGATGTCGCTCGATGCTGTGACGATCGACGGGGCGCTCATGGAGTTGCGTCAACGCAATCTGGTGCGTCGGGTGCACACCCAGGGATCGCGGTCGACCAAGCATCGCCACGCGCTCGACGAGGTCCTGTCACTCGATCCGGCCGCGCTCGCCGTCGTGTCGGTGCTGCTGTTACGAGGCGCTCAGACTGTCGGCGAGCTGCGCCTTCGCACCGAGCGCCAGCACGGCTTTGACTCGCTCGAAGAGGTCGACGCGTGCCTCGAAGACCTCGCGACCCGCGGGCTGGTCCGGCAGTTGGCGCGCCAGCCCGGCCAAAAAGAGGCCCGATGGCAACACCTGCTCGGTGACTCCGACGATGCGAGCGCGCCCGAGGCGCAGAGCGAACCACCAGCCTCGGCCGCATCGGCCGTCGACCGCGCACCTCGGCCCGGCCCCGCAGCCGACCAGGACCTGATCGACCGTGTGAGCGAACTCGAGTCCGAGGTCGAATCGCTTCGCTCTCAGCTCCATCGCCTCGCCGAGCAACTGGGCGAACCGCTCGACTGACGTGACGAAGCGCATAGCGATTTTCGCCGCAGGACACGTGGAGCCCTCAGCGTTGGATCGCGTTCGTTCGGCCGTACAGCGGCCGGACCTGGTCATCGCCGCGGACGGCGGACTGGTGCACGCCGCCGCGCTCGGGATTGCCGTCGACGTCTTGGTTGGCGATCTCGACTCAGCGCCCCCTGATCTGGTCGCCGAGGCCGAGGCCGCCGGTACGACGATCGAGCGTCACCCGGTGGACAAAGACGAGACCGACCTGGAACTCGCGCTGGCCCACGCGGCTGCGGCAGCACCGGGCGATGTCGTCATGGTGGGGCTGCTCGGTGGCCGCATCGATCACGAGTTGGCAAACCTCGCGCTGGCCGCTCAACGAGTCTGGTTCGAAGCCGGCCTACGCATCGTCATCGACGACGGCGTCCGCACGATCTATGTCGTCCACGACCGCCTCGAACTCACGGAGCCACCAGGTACCACCATCAGTGTCTTGCCATGGCTCGGCGACGCGACCGGGGTTCGGGAGCGAGGGATGCGTTGGGACCTGGCCGACGCCACCCTCAATGCCGGAACACCCCGTGGCATGAGCAACGTGGCCGACGACGCTACGCAAGAGATTTCGCTCACCAATGGTGTGCTGCTGGTGATCGTCGACCGGGCTGGTTGACCGGTCGTCATGGCTACACCGGGGGCTCGTTCAGCGAGCTAGCCCACGGACGAGGACCTCGAGCACGTCCTCGATCGTCAAGATGCCGACCGGCTCGTGGTTGGCCGTTGCCAGCACGAAATGGGCCCGCTCGGTCTGCATTTGCTCCAGGGCGTCTTCGGCCGCGCTCTCGTGATCAACACGAAGCAACCGGCGTCGACGATGCTGAGACAGAGGCTGGTCCCAGTTGTCGGCGTCGACGGCCAGCAGGTCTTTGGCATGGCACCAGCCCATCGGCTCGTCGTCGTCGCCGACCAAAACCAGCCGGCTGTGCCCGCTCTCGGCCATGAGCGCCTCGATCTCCGCGATCGACGCATTCGCCGGGGCCCGGTCGACCTGCTCCCAGGGCACGACGGCTTCGCGGATCGACGCCCCGCCGAGTTCGAGGGTGCCGCTGAGCAAACCAAAGTCATGGTCGTCGAGCACCGCGTCGCCGTGGGCTTCTTCGAGAAGCATGGCAAGCTCCGCAGGAGTCTTGGCCGAAGCTCGTTCGTCGACCGCGGTGATGCCCATCAGTCGAAGCACAAAGTTCGCCATCCCGTTCAGTGCCCAAACGAACGGACGGGCCATACGAACGAACAAGGTGTGGATCGGCGACAGCCACATGGCGGTTGCCGGGGCGTCGGCGAGGGCGATGTTCTTCGGAACCATCTCGCCGATCAGGATGTGGAGGAATGTCACCAGCGACAGGGCAATGATGAGCCCGATGGTGTGACGAGGCCCTTCGGCGAGGCCGGACAGCACCGTGTCTTCGAGGAGATGGGCGACCGATGGCTCGGCAATGAGGCCGAGGGCAATCGAGGCCATCGTGATCCCGAGCTGGGCGCCGGCGATCTGTGTGTTCAGATCGGTGATCGCGGCAAGCGCGGTTTTTGCCCGCCGATTGCCATCTTTGGCCTTGTCCTCAAGCTGGGCTCGTTGGGTCGCGATCAGGCCGAACTCGACCGCGACGAAGAAACCGTTGGCGATAAGCAACAGCAGGGCGAGCAGCAGGGCGACGGTGGTGCTCATGCCTCGCCCCCGTTCTCCGGATCCGATGACGGAGGGGGAGCGCTTGCCGTGATTCGGAGTTTGGCGATGCGCCAGCGGTCCATCTCAGCGACTTCGACCTGCCATCGGTCCCACTCGAACGAGGCGCCCTTGTCGGGTATGCGTTGCAGTTGATCGAGCGCAAAGCCGGCGACGGTTTCGAAGTCGCCTTCGGGCAATGCAATACCGGTCGCTTCTTCGAGTTCGTCGGGGTGAATGGCGGCGTTCACGACGAACACATCGTTGCCCAAGGCCTGGACATCGTCGACGCCTTGGCGGTCATGTTCATCATCGATCTCGCCGACAATCTCTTCGACGATGTCCTCGATGGTGACGATGCCGGATACCCCACCATGCTCATCGAGCACGAACGCGAGATGGTGACCGTCGCGGTACATCTCGTCGAGGAGCGTGTCGAGCTCGCGCGTTTCCGGAACCACGAAAGCAGCGGTCATGTGATCCTTGACGCTGATCGAGGCTCGTTCCGCCGGCACCACGCCCAGGGCGGACTTGACGTGGACAAGGCCGAGCACGTCGTCGGTGTCGGAGCCAATGACAGGGAAACGGCTGTGGCCGGTCTCGGCCGATTTGGCGCACAGGTCATGGAGCGACTCGTCGCGTTCGATGACATCGAGCGCGACCCGGGGGACGAGGATGTCGGCCGCGGTCTTCTCCGCGAAGCGGATTGTGCGGGTGAGGCGGGTGACGTCTTCGGGGTCGAGTGTGCCTACTTCGCCGGATGCCCTGATCACGTATTCGAGCTCGGTCATCGAGGCGATGCCGCTGAGTTCGTCGCCCGGCTCGAGGCCCATCTTGGCCACGATCCAGTCGGCCATGTCGTTGATGACGGACACGACCGGACGCACGATCCAGCCCCAGAGGGCGATGCCTCGAGCGAGAACCCGCAGGACCCGCATCGGTTCGGCAATGCCGATCGTCTTTGGGACCACTTCGCCCATGACGACTTGGAGCACGTTGGCGATGATGAAGGCGAGCGGGATTGTCAACCAGCCCGACGCGTCTTCGCCGAAGAGCCGCTCGATGAGCGGCGCGAGTATGACCCGGCCTGCGGGCGCGGCGATGAAGCCGACGATCAATGATGAGATCGTGATGCCGACCTGAGCCGCCGAGAGATGGAACGACAGTTCGCGCAAAAGCTTCTGCACGGTCGGCCACGGGCGTTCTCCGTTGGCCGCTCGCACGTTGACCTGAGATCGGTCGACGGCGACGAGAGCGAACTCGTCGGCCACGAAGAATGCGTTGGCGCCGATCAGGGCGATGACAGCAAGAAGAGACAGCGCAGTAGACACCATCGCCGAGTCTAGGTCTCAACCCCCGTAACGGCGTCTGACACCGGTTACGCCCGTGACAGGTGCCAGACACCGTTATGGGCGCGGCTACGGGGCGACGGGGTGGGTGTGGGTTGCAGGGCTACGCTCGTGCGATGCGCATGATGCGCCTGCGCCTGCTGTTGGCCCTGTGCCTAGTGGGGATCTCTGGAATCCTCGGAGCTGGCTTGTTCGCGCCTGCGGCGCCGGCCCAGGCCGACCTCGACGCGGCCCGCGCCGAGGTTGCCGAGGCCACCGAACGTCTCGAGGCGCTGTTGGATCGGCTCGAACAAGCCCAACGTCGAGGCAACGAGCTGACCGCCGAGTACTGGCAAGTCGAGTCCAGTCTCCAACTGCTCGATAGTCAGGTAGCGAAGGCCCAAGTCGCCCAAGTGGAACTGGCGGCCGAACGCAAGGACCTGCTGGGTCAGGTGCGCGACATCGCGCTCAACCAGTACGTGACCAGCGGTCAGCCGCCGATGTGGGATGACATCGATGGCATCGCCGAGCGAGAAGCGGCCGAAGCGCTCGCCGAACTGATCGTTGGCTCGGATCAGGGAACACTCGACCGGCTTGCCGTTGTCGACGAAGAATACGAGCGCCAACGCCAGGCTCTGGAATCCCAGCGGGCGGACCAAGAGGCGACGCTCGCCTCGGTGACGGCGACACAGGCCGGCATCAACGCCGAGCTCGATGAACTCGCCTTGATCCGCGGTGCGCTCGAAGGCGAACTGTTGGCGCTCGAGGCGTCGTTGGCTGAGCTCGAGGAGCTCGAGGCGCAACGGGTCGAGGCCGAGCGTTTGGCCGAGGCGGAACGCCAGCGGCTTGCCGAGGAACGTCGCCGGGCTCAAGAAGCAGCCGCTCGCGCGGCCGAGCTGGCGCGAGCCGTCCCGACCCCGGCGCCGACGGCGACGCCCCTGCCGACGCCGATTCCGACCGCAACGCCGTTGCCGTCGCCGACGCCAGAGCCAACGGTGCCGAATCCGACCCCGTCGGCGCCCCTCGACGGTGCGAGCGGCGACGGCACCGACGTCGAACCGACCGCCACGGCGATCCCGAATCCGACCCCGAGCCAGCCTTTTCCCACGGCCACGCCGATCCCGGCGCCAACGGCGACTTCTGTGCCGAATCCCCAACCGAGTACCCAGCCACCCGTGTCGTCAGGAGGGGGCCTCGTCTGCCCGCTCGCCGGACCGTTCACCCACACCGACGACTTCAACGCACCTCGTGCCGTCGGCGGCGTGCATCGAGCCAATGACCTGATCGCGAGTACCGGTACGCCCGTGCTCGCGGTCGCAAGCGGAACCGTCGACCATCGCAACAGCAGCGTCGGTGGCTTGTCTGCGCACCTCAAGGGCGACAACGGCGACTACTACTTCTACACCCACCTGAATGGCTACGAGAACGTCGGTGCTGGTCACGTCACCGCCGGGACCGTCATCGGCTACGTGGGCATGACGGGCAACGCCCCGATCCCGCACCTGCACTTCGAGATCCACCGCAACGGCTACGGCAACTACACGAACCCGTACGGACCGGTGCGGACCGCGTGCGGCACCTAACGCTCGGCGCGACGTGAGCTGGGTCGGTTCCTATCTGGAGCGGTTGCGGCGACGGGTCGGCCACGACCTGGTGCTCATGCCGGGGGCCGCGGTGCTGGTCCAACACCGCGACGGTCGCGTGCTCTTCGTCAAGCGGGTCGATGACGGGACGTGGTGCCACCCCGGAGGCCACGCCGAGCCGGGGCTGGGATTCGCCGCGACCGCCGCACGCGAGCTGGCCGAAGAAGCTGGCATCAGCGTCGAGCCGGAGCAGTTGGTCCCGTTCGCCTCGATCTCGGAGCACCCGATGCACACGATCACCTATGCGAACGGCGATGTCACCCAGTGCTTCACCATGTGGTTCCTACTCGCGGACTGGGACGGTGACCCCCACGCCGTCGCTATCGACGACGAGTCGACGGCGATCGGTTGGTTCGCCGCCGACGAACTTCCCGATCCGATCATGGCGCCCACAGCGCTGGCGATGGAGCTCTACGACCGGTTCAGCCAGACCGGCCGGTTCCAAGCCCGCTGAAGTTGCACGTCTCTGACACCCGCAACTTCGCAACTTCGCAACTTGCGGCTCGCCATCGCGTCGCGCTGGCCCTCAGGTCAGGCGCCCATGGCGTGGTAGCCGCCGTCGACGTGGATGATCTCGCCGGTGGTGGCGGGGAAGAAGTCGCTCAGCACCGCAACGGTCGTGCGAGCGACCGGCTCGGTGTCCTTGATGTTCCAACCCAATGGGGCTCGACCCGCCCATGCATCTTCGAACTCGCTGAAGCCGGGGATCGATTTGGCCGCGGTTGATCGGATCGGGCCGGCCGACACCAAGTTGCAACGGATGTTCTTGGGACCGAGCTCGCGGGCCAAGTACCGGTTCGTCGACTCGAAGGCCGCCTTGGCGACGCCCATCCAGTCATAGGCGGGCCAAGCGACGGTGGCGTCGAAGTCCATCCCGACAATCGAACCACCGTCGGGCATCAGGGGCACGACAACCTCGGCGAGCGTCTTGAGCGAATACGCCGAGATCTGCACGGCGACGCTGACGTCTTCCCAGGGGGCATCCATGAACCCGCCACCCAGGCAGCTCGGGGGAGCGAAGCCGATCGCGTGCACCGCACCGGCCAGGTCGCCGCCCTTGCCGACGGCGTCGCGGACTTCGCTCACGTGGTCGGGGTTCGTCACATCGAGTTCGAACAGCTCGACCGGTTCGGGCAGCTTGCGAGCGACCCGCTCCGTGAGACGCATGGCGCGCCCGACCGAGGTAAGGATGACCTCGGCGCCTTCTTCTTGCGCCGTCTTGGCGACGCCGAACGCGATCGACGCGTCGGTCAACACGCCGGTAACAAGGATTCGTTTTCCGTCAAGGATGCCCATCGAGCGCCACGCTAGCCTTGCTGCCGTGCCAGGCGCCGATACCCCCATGATGCTGTTCGACACCAAGGCAAAGGCGGTGGTGCCTTTTGAGCCGGGACCGATCGTCACGATGTATACGTGCGGCATCACGCCCTATGACTCGTCCCATCTTGGCCATGCGGCGACGTATCTGACCTACGACGTGCTCCAACGACGACTTCGGGACCGTGGTCACGAGACTCGGTGCGTCCGCAACGTGACCGATGTCGACGACGACATCTTGCGCAAAGCACGCGAACTCGGCGTGCACTATCTCGACCTCGCCGCGAGCCAGATTGCGATCTTCGATCGGGATATGGAAGCGCTTGGGCTGCTCGAGGCCTGGTCGACGCCACGGGCGACCTCGGCGATCGCCGACATCCGGCGATTCATCGGCCATGTTCTTGACAACGGCCACGCCTACCAATCGGGTGGCGCCGTGTACTTCGACGTCAGTTCCTTTGACGATT
The DNA here is from genome assembly GCA_938015575.1 of uncultured Acidimicrobiales bacterium. Classification (GTDB taxonomy): domain Bacteria; phylum Actinomycetota; class Acidimicrobiia; order Acidimicrobiales; family UBA10347; genus UBA10347. The sequence continues at coordinate 3,879 of CALLPT010000210.1, read as the reverse complement.
TCGGGTCGCTGTCTGGCTATGACCGCGACGAGATGATTCGCCTGGCCGGTATCCACGGCGGTAATCCCGACGACCCGAACAAGCGGGACCCGCTCGACTTCATCTTGTGGCAGCCGTCTGCTCCCGACGAGCCAGCGTGGGACTCGCTGTGGGGTCCGGGACGCCCCGGTTGGCACATCGAATGCTCCGCGCTTGCGATGCGTGAGCTCGACAGCTCGACGATCGATTTGCACGGCGGCGGCGCTGACCTGGTGTTTCCGCACCACGAGTGCGAATCCGCCCAGTCCGAGGCCGCGACCGGCGAACCTTTTGTCCGTCATTGGATGCATCAGGCCATGGTGTTCATGGACGGCGAGAAGATGTCGAAGTCGCTCGGCAACCTGGTGTTTGTCCACGAGCTACTCAAGACGCACGAGGCCGATGCGATCCGCTTGGGGGTCGTCGTACATCACTACCGCACGGAGTGGTCCTGGGACGATGCGGTCATGCCCGAGGCCGATGCTCGCCTCGCTGCGTGGCGGGCTGCCGGCGTCGGCGACGGTGCGCTCGAAGAGGTGCGCGCGGCCCTCGACAACGACCTGGACACGCCAACCGCTGTTGCGGCGATCGACGCAGCTGCGGCCGCGGGCCAGGGCGTTTCCGAAGCCGCGGCGCTGCTCGGTGTGACCATCGGGGCCTGATCGGCAACAATAGGCACGTGGCTGACGGCACCGACTCTGACCTTGGACGCGCCGGCGCGCTACAAACCGTCGTCCGCAAGGTCATCGGGCCGATCTTTCGCGCCGGCTTCAAGCTCGACGTTCAGGGAATCGACAACTTGCCGTCGAGGGGGCCGGCGATCATCGCGGCCAACCACACCTCGGTGCTCGACTCGTTCATTGTCCCTGCGGTGCTGCCTCGCCGCGTGACCTATGTCGGCAAGGCCGAGTATCTCGATGACTGGAAGACCAAGCACCTGTTCCCGGCGCTCGGCATGATCCCGATCGACCGCTCTGGGGGCGACGCCGCCAAGGCCGCGCTCGACCTGGCCGCTCAGGTCCTCGACGATGGCGAGTTCTTCGCGATCTATCCCGAGGGCACTCGCTCACGCACCGGGGTGCTCTACAAGGGGCGCACGGGTGTGGCTCGGCTGTCGCACCGCACGGGTGCGCCGATCGTGCCCGTCGGGCTCCAAGGCATGCGCGAGATTCAGCCGCCTGACGCGGCGTTCCCCAAGTTCTTCAAGCCGGCCACCATCAGCTTCGGTGAGCCACTGCACCCTCATGAGTTCGGCGATCCAACCGACGATCCGCTGATCTATCGCACCATGACCGATTCGCTCATGTTTGCCATTCGCCAGCTTTCCGGCCAGAAGTACGAGAACCGCTACGCGCCCAGCGCAGCAGAGCTGGCCGAGCAACGGCCCGACCCGATCGTCGATGCGCCACTGGCCGAGCGCCGCACGGCAACGGCGATGCTCGCCGGGGCAGGCGTCGGCGGAGGCGGCTGAGCCGGGTGGCTGCGACCTCCTTCTATGCCCCGGTCCCCGAAGGAGCGGCCGCCGACGACTTCCTCGGTGATTACGAGAGGTTCCTTGTCGAACGAAACGGCCGCCTCGACGCCGAGACGGGGTTCGAACGACGCAACGACCTGATGTCCGACTTGGACTCACTCGGTGGCAGCTATGACGGCCCGCTCGACGAAGACGTGGTTCGTGCTGGCTACGCGGGTCGCAAGCCGGTCGGCCTGCGCGACGAAGAACTCGCGTTGTTGTCGTTCGTCAAGATCAATGCCGGCGAGGCCTACGGCGTCGAGGTCACCACGACGGCGCGGGCCAAGCTCTACGAGCGCGACGAGCCGATCTTCCGGGTCGAGAAGGTCCTGGCGCACGAGGAAACGTTCCACACGAAGATGTTGCTGGGCGTCACCCAGCACTTCGGCAACCTCGATCTTGGTGATGGGTGGACGCCGCCGATGCCGCTCAAGGTCCTGATCTTCGCCTTGGCCAAATCGCCGCCGGCGATGTTTCATCCGATCTTGCTCGGCTCTGAGATCGCGGGCGTGTTCACGCTCAACTGGTTGCTCGAACGATCGCGCGAGCTCTTCCCCGACCATCCCGAGATCAGGGAGTCGATGGAGCGTCGGCTCGTCGAGATCCTCATCGACGAGGTTGGCCACATCGCGTATAACCGAATCGCGATCGGACCACGCGGCCTGCGCTTCGCCAAACCGATGGCCGGTCAGGTGATCCGAGGCCAAGAGATCATGACGCCCGAGGTCGTGGCGTTGGGTCTCGATCGAGACCAGCAGGCGGGCCTCGACACGTTTGATTACGCCGCCTTGCCCGACGAAGTCCGGCGCCGCGCCTTCTTCGTGTAAGACCGAATCAGCCTCGAGTGTTGGAAACACCAGCAGTGGCGGCGATGCGGGTTCTAGCTTCGCCGTATGGAAGCCCCTCGCCCTGCTGCATCAACGACCGACCTCGAGGCCGTAATCAGCGACCTCTGGGATCGTCGCGACGACCTGAGCCCCGACTCGCCGAGCGAAGACCGCGACCCCATCGGGATCGCTCTCGACGCTCTTGATCGAGGCGAGCTCCGGGTGGCGGAACGCGCCAGCGATGGCGAGTGGCAGGTCAACCAATGGCTGAAGCAGGCCGTGCTCCTCGGTTTCCGGATTCGAGCGATGGAGGTGCAGACCGGTGGCCCACAGTCCAGTGCATGGTTCGACAAGGTCGACTCCAAGTTCGAAGGGTGGGGGAGCGACGAGTTCGCCGCGGCCGGGTTTCGCGCCGTGCCCAACGCGATCGTGCGCCGGTCCGCCTACGTCGCACCGGGAGCGATCCTCATGCCCTCGTTCGTCAACGTCGGCGCCTATGTCGGCGAGAACACGATGGTCGACACGTGGGCGACCGTCGGCAGCTGCGCCCAGATCGGCGCCAATGTCCACCTGTCGGGCGGTGTCGGTATCGGCGGCGTCCTCGAACCACTCCAAGCAGCACCGACCGTGATCGAGGACAACTGCTTCATCGGCGCTCGCTCCGAAGTCGTCGAAGGGGTGATCGTCCGCGAAGGAGCGGTCCTGGCCATGGGCACGTTCCTCAGCCAGTCGACCAAGATCGTCGACCGCGCCACCGGCGAGGTCAGCTTTGGCGAAGTCCCGTCGCACGCCGTCGTCGTTCCCGGCTCGATGCCCTCGACGGGTGGCGTGAACCTGTACTGCGCCGTGATCGTCAAACGGGTCGATGCCCAGACCCGGGCCAAGACGAGCATCAACGACCTCTTGCGGGACTGACCTGGGCACCAGAAAAGACGCCAGGGCCAGCACGGGGGTCCCGATAGCCTGAGCGTCTATGTCGATCTCCGTGCAACTTCCCGATGGCTCCAGTCGTGAACTGGGTGCTGGGGCGACTGCCGCCGATCTTGCGGCGGACATCGGTCCCGGTCTGGCCAAGGCCGCACTGATCGCCACGATCGATGGCGAGCAGGTGGACCTCAATGTGGAGTTGACCGACGGCGCGACCGTCGCCCTCATCACCGATCGCCAGGACGAGGGGCTGGAGACGATTCGGCACTCGACGTCGCACGTGCTGGCCCAAGCGGTCCTCGAGTTGTGGCCAGGTTCCACGTTCGCGATCGGTCCGCCGATCGAGCACGGCTTCTACTACGACTTCGAGTTGCCCGACGGTGCGACATTCACCGACGAAGACCTCGAACGCATCGACGCCAAGATGCGCGAGATCATCGAAGCAGATCAGCCGTTCATTCGCAGTGAGATGAGCGCGGCTGACGCGCTTGAGCTCATGGCCGAGCATCAGTACAAGCGTGAGACGATCGAGCGCGTCACGGGCGGCGATCAGGGTGTGCATGACGTCGATCTTGCCGACGAGGTCGCCGACGA
>CALLPT010000209.1 GCA_938015575.1 uncultured Acidimicrobiales bacterium | reverse complement strand
CGCAGCCCGGCGCGGTAGTTGGACTGGTAGCTGTAGTTGCCCTTGATGTACTGGTTGTGATCGATCGCCGCGGTGGATCCGCTGTGTTCGGCGAAGAAGTTCGGGGCGTCGAGGTCGCTGACGTCGACGATCAAGGTGCGGGTGTTGATGTTCAACTCCGCTTCGTCGAGCTCGTCGTCGAGCAAGAAGTACGCGTGGTCCTCGGTGAGCCAACCTTGGTGGGTGTAGTGCGAGTCGCCATAACCGGTCCGCGAGATCATCACCGGATTCGACTTGTTCGTGACGTCGACGATGGTCAACGTGTCCTCGTTGGAGTTCAGACAGATCTCACGACCGAGATAGGTCGTGTCCGGACCGTTGTAGATCACGCATTGCGCGTCGTGGGTGTAGCCATCGGCGCTGTAACAGCCCGCAGCCCGGGGGCTTGCTGGCGTCGAAATGTCGATCATGTGCAACCCGCCGTTGCAGTCGCCCTTGCCACCGACGCCGACCGCGTAGGCAAACCCACTGTCCTCGTTGATGACGATGTTGTGAGCGGAGCCGATCTTGTTGTAGTGCGCGGCGGTCCCGAACGTCACGGGCGGCGAAGTGACCGTGAGCAGCTGGCGCAGATCGAAGACCTGCATACCGTGATTGCGCGCCTCGCTGACGATGAACGCGTGATCGTTGTAGGTCTTGATGTCGCGCCACGGCGACCCGAACTGACCCTGGGTGTGCAAGTCACCGACATACACCGGCGCCTGCGGGTTGGTGACTTCGACAAAGGCCGTACCGAAGGTCATACCGACGATGGCGAACTCGCGGCCGGAGGCAGCATCGGTCCAGCCCCAGATGTCGTTCGCCTCTTCACTCGATGACCCGCCCATGTCGGCCAGCGGCACGAACGACTCGAGGTCGATATTGCTGCACGGGTACCCGGCCGCCGAACCGTTGACGCAAGCCACGCCGCCCGAGATCGCCGGCAATGGGATGGGCGCCAAACGGCTCGCGATCTGTGAACGCATGACCTCGGTCGCCCGCTCCGGAAGCGGCGCCTCTGATGCCTTGCCTTCGGGGTGCGCGTTGGCCGTCGTGGGCAATGCGACCAGCAGCATCGCCAACACGCCAACCGCCGCCAACAACTGAACCAGTCGCTGTCTCATGTGGTCTCCTCTGTCGAATGGGACCCCGAAACTAGTTCAGTCCGGTCCGTCGCGGTTGAGATCGCCGCGACCGAACCTAGAGATCATCGAGCTGGGTCAAGCCGGTCTTGATCGCCAGCACCACGAGCTGCGCCCGGTCGCGCACATGCAGCTTGGTCATCGCTCGGCTTACGTGTGTCTTGGCGGTCAGCGGCGACAGGAACAACTCGGTCGCGATCTCGTCGTTGGACAGGCCTCGACCAACGAGACTCACGACCTCGCGTTCGCGGGCGGTCAAGTGCTCCAGCGCGGTGTCGTCGACCGCTTTCGGCGCGGGCGCTTGGGCCAGCGACGCAAGCAGTGCTCGCGTGGCGTTCGGCGTCATCAAGGCTTCGCCGGCGGCGACAACCCGGATCGCTTCGAGCAGCACCGACGGGTCGACTCCCTTGTCAAGGAATCCGCTCGCTCCCGCGCCCATCGCTGCAACGACGTACTCGTCGAGCTCGAAGGTGGTCAGCACAATCACTCGTACGTCGGCCAGGTCGGCGTCGTCGGTGATCTGCTTGGTCGTTGCGATGCCGTCCTGGCCCGGCATGCGGATGTCCATGAGCACGACGTCGGCCCGGGTTTCTCGTACGACCGAGGCTGCGTCGGCGCCGTCATCGGCTTCGCCAACGACCTCGAGGTCCGGCGCCGAGTCGATGATTGCCTTGAAGCCGGCACGGATGAGCGCCTGGTCATCGACGAGTACCACCCGGACGGTCACGAGGCCTCGCTCGCAGCTGGCGCGCTCGACCGCGGCAGCCACGCTTCTATCTGGAAGCGCCCCTCAGCGGCGGCCTGTTCAAAACGGCCACCGTTGGTAAGGGCCCGCTCTCGCATACCCACGAGCCCGTGCCCACCGGGACCAGAAGTAGGCGGCGGTGTGGCCTCGGCACCGATGCCGTTCAGCAGTCGGATGAACAGGCCGTTCGTGTCCCACGAGGTCTCCAGCTCGGCGCGTCCATCGCCGTGTTTGGCCGCGTTCGTCAGCGCTTCTTGGACAATCCGATAGGCCGCCAGCGATACGGCCGGGGACAACTCGATACGTGTGCCGACCCGACTCCAGGTGACGTCGAGGCCAGCCGAGCGCATGGTTTCGACCAAGGCGGGAATCTGTTCGAACGTCGGCAGCGAGCTCGTTGGCTCACTCCCGGCAGCGCGGTCGCGCAGGACGCCGAGCAGCTCACGTAGTTCGTCGAGCACCGAACGTCCGGCTTCGCGCGCGACCAACAACGATTGCTCGGCCTGATCCGGATTCGTGTGCAGCAAATGGAGAGCGGTGCCGGTCTGCACGTTCATCACGGACAGGTTGTGGGCCAACAGGTCGTGAAGCTCGCGGGCGATGGTCAAGCGTTCCTCGGTGACGCTCTGGCGAGCTTGTGCCTCGGCAGCCAACACGGCGGCCCGAACCTCGGCCTCGGCCGAAGCGCGGTAGCGGCGCCACGACCGAGCGGCGTCGGCCACGCCGACGGCGACCCAGGTCCAGGCGATGCCGATGACTGCTCGCTCGTCGCCGAATTCGACATCGGTTGCCACGATGCCAAGCACATACAGGCTGGCGGCGAAAGCTGCGCCGAACCCGATTGCCGGCCAGCGTTCCATGCGCACACAGACGGTTGCCAACAGCACGAGCGCTGCGAACAGCAGCTGCGACGGTCGTTCATAGACGCTGAAATAGCCAGCCGTCGCGACGAGCGCAACCCCGAGCAGCACGAGCGGGCGCCAGCGACGAAGCAGGATCAGGAAGAACGCGCCGATGCCGGCGGCCGCTTCGGGCCAACCGGCATCGCTCTCCGTAGGTGCAGCGAGGACAAGCACCGTCGCCATGGTCGTGACCACGACGGCAGCAACGAGGTCGAATCGGCGGCGGTCCTGATTGACCCACGCCATGACCCCAGATCCGGCGGTCATGCGTCTCGGCGCTGCACCAGGATCGCAGCGACACCCAACAAGGCGATCACCCAGGCGACGAAGACACCGTACGCGGCGCCGGTGCTGAGCTGATCGGAGGTGGACACCTGGCTCATCATCGCAGAGCCAGCCTCCGAGGGCAGGTACTTGAGGAACAGGTCGGTGATGCTGTCGGGAAGCAGGCTCAACAGGTTTGGGCCGATGAACACGGCGCCGACCAAGGTGCCGATCCCCGCTGCCGTCGAACGAAGGATGAAGCCGAGCGCTACGCCGATCAGGGCGACGCCGGTCAGGTACACGGCGGTCCCGAAGAGCACGTCGAGTGTGTCGACGAGTGCGACGGTCGCTTCGCTGCCGGCGTAGACGGCTTGGCCGAACACGATGGCTCCGGCAGCGGCGGCGATGGAGACGGCGAAGACCGATGCGGCGACGACGGCGGCCTTGCTCAGGATGACTCGGGTCCGACTGCCAACCGCGGCAAAGGTGGTGCGGATCAGGCCGGTCGAGTATTCACCGGCGACCACGAGCACCCCGACAACACCGATGATCATCTCGGCAAGGCCGATGCCACCGAGAGCCACATCGACCGGGTTGGTGAGGAAGGCGGCCGGTCCCGTCGCGGCGTCAGAGTCGGCGACCGCTGAAAAGATCATGCCGAAAGCGATCGTGGCAAGTCCCGCGGCGATCAGCGTGACCGAGGTCGAGCGCACGGTCCAGAACTTGATCCACTCGCTGCGGATCGCCCATGCGGTGCGTCGCACGACGGTGGGCTTCGGTCCGGTCTCGTGGCTCGATCGTGTTGCCGATGCGGCGGCGGGTGTGGCGGTGGCGGTGGAAATCGTGGCGGTCGTCATTGGGGTCTCCGTGGCAGTTGATGGGCGAAGGGTCGGGGTCGTCGAGGTGGTGGTGGTGGGTCGGGGAAAGGTGGTTGGCGACATCAGGCGGCCAGTCCGGCTCGGGTGGTGCCGTGGTACTGCACCGAGTCGTGGGTCAAGGCCATGAAGACCTCTTCGAGGGAGCGCTGCTCAGGCACGAGCGATGCGAGCGCAATGCCGTTGTCGCGAGCGAGCACGCCGATCTCGGTCGAGGTAAGCCCCCTCACACTGACCAGGCCTCGCTCCTGCGAGGTGATCGTCACCTGGTCACCTCGCATCAGGCTGACGAGGTCATCGATCTGATCGGAGCGAACCTGGGTGGTTTCGCCCGACGCCATCGACCGAAGCTCGTCGGCGGAGATGTCCTCGATCAACCGCCCTTGGCCGATGATCACGAAGTGTTCGGCCATCAGTTCCATCTCGCTCATCAGGTGCGACGACACGAACACGGTGCGGCCTTCCTTGGCCAGGTCCTGCAACAGGTGACGGATCCAGAGGATGCCTTCGGGATCGAGCCCGTTGACCGGCTCATCGAGCATCACGACTTCGGGGTCGCCGAGGAGCGCGGCGGCGATACCGAGTCGCTGGCCCATGCCGAGCGAGAAGCCCCCGCTGCGACGCTTGGCCACGTCGCCGAGGCCAACGAGGTCGAGCACATGGTCGACGCGGGCGGTGCTGATGCCGTTGGTGACGGCGAGCGCCCGCAGGTGGTCGAACGCCGAGCGGCTGGGGTGCACGGCACCTGCTTCGAGCAGAAATCCGAGCGATGTCAGCGGCAAGTCGTGATTGGCCAGGTCGCGTCCGTCGACGGTCGCCGTGCCCGACGTAGGAGCGTCGAGGCCGAGGATCATGCGCATGGTGGTCGATTTGCCTGCGCCGTTCGGGCCGAGGAAGCCGGTCACGATGCCGGGTTGCACGCGGAAGCTGAGGTTGTCGACGGCGAGCGTCTCGCCGTAGGCCTTGGTGAGGTTGGTGACTTCGATCATGTCGTCATCTTGAAGATTCCCGGCGCTCGACGAATCCCACACCGGGAGGCTTCCCAACTACTCCCTGGGGAGTACCCGGCCTAGATTCGCGTCGTGCGCTTCGGCATCTTCGATCAGACGGAACAGCCGGGCGGCGTACCTCTGGGCGAGCTCTATGAGAACCGCCTCTACCTGGCGGAACTCGCCGAGCAGCTCGGTTTCTGGGGATACCACAAGTCCGAGCACCATCTGATCCCGCTCGATCACGGTCCATCAATCGGCATGTTCCTGGCAGCCCTCGCACAGCGGACCGCGACGCTGCGCTTGTGCTCGTTGGTGCACATCCTTCCGTTCCATCACCCGCTGCGGCTGGTCGAGGAAATCTGCATGCTCGATCACCTGTGCGGCGGACGATTCGAGTTCGGTTTCGGCAAGGGCATCAGCGCGCCGGAACACGACCTGTGGGGACTCGACCCTGCCGAGGCTTCGGACCGCACCGACGAGATGATCCGCCTCATCCTTGCTGCGCTGCAATGCGACGGATCATTCGATTGGGCCGGCGAGCACTACTCGTTCGCCGATGTACCGCTCCAAATGTCGCCGGCGCAACGGCCCTACCCGCCCCTGTGGCGACCTGGCACGCTCGACAAGGCGGCCGAGCTCGGCGTGAGCACGATGGTGGGCGGCCCGACGGCCGTCGTCCACGAGTCGATCAGGCGGTATCGCTCACTCGAACAACCGGGGATCGGCGGTGGGCACCGACCGAATGTGGGCGTCATCCGCAAGTTTGTGGTTGCCCCGACCGATGCCGAAGCCGACGAGCTCGGCCGACGCGCCTGGGCCACCTACACCCACAACCTTGGCATGTTGTTTCGCCGCTATGAGCTGGCGATCCCCAACGACCCGACGTTGGGCGGCGACTACGAACTCGCGAAGCAACTCGACGTCGCCGTTGTTGGTTCACCCTCGCGCGTCGCCGATCACATCGCCGAGCTGGAGCAGGACGACGGCGTCGAGTACATCGTGGGCCACTTCAGCTTCGGTGATCTCAGCCACGCCGAGGCCCGTCGTTCACTCGAGCTCTTCGGCGAACACATCGTCGCGAATCACCCGAATCACTCCGGCGACGGGGCCACGGCCGGCGAGCCGGTGGAGCGCTGCGGGCGCTGACCGGGTTGTTGCCCAAGCCGATGCGGCAGCATGGTCGTGACCGCCACG
>CALLPT010000208.1 GCA_938015575.1 uncultured Acidimicrobiales bacterium | reverse complement strand
TAGCCGATCGCCTCTGCATCCCAAGGCGATCAGCGAAGACGCAGCGAGCTTGCTCCCCGATCTCGATCGCCAAGCATTGCTGTGGACGATCGACCTCGACGATGCCGGCGAGATCGTCGACGCCAACCTTGAGCGGGCGCTTGTGCGTTCCCGCGCGAAGCTGTCGTATCGAGCCGCGTCTGAGCTCATTGATGAGGGCGACGAGATGCTCAACGCCCTCAAGCAGGTGGGCGAGCTCCGCGAGGCCCTCGAAGCCGAACGCGGCGCGGTGTCGTTGCGGCTGGCCTCACAAGAGGTCGTGCCGACCGACACCGGCTTTGCATTGCGCTACGACGAGTCACTGCCGATCGAAGGATGGAACGCCCAGATCAGCCTGCTCACCGGCATCGCTGCAGCTCGCATCATGATCGAGGGCAAGGTGGGGCTGTTGCGCACGCTCCCGCGCCCACAGAAGCGCACGATCAGAGAGCTGCGCCAGATTGCCAAGGGCCTCGGCATCGAGTGGACCAAGGACATGAGCTACCCCGACATGGTGCGCAGCCTCGACCCAAACAACCCGATCGACGCAGCGATGATCGCCCAATCGGCCCGCGGCCTGCGCGGCGCTGGCTACGAGGCGTTCGACGGCGAGCTGCCCGACTTGCTCGAACACTCAGCAATCTCGTCGGAGTACGCCCACGTGACTGCACCTCTGCGCCGACTGGGCGATCGTTACGCCAACGAGTGCGTGCTGGCGGTCCTGGCCGGCACACGCCCACCACAGTGGGTCATCGATGCGCTGCCTGAGCTCCCACGCCTACTGGGCTCTGCCCGCAACCGCGAAGGCTCGCTCGACCGAGCGATCTTCGACATGGTCGAAGCAGCACTGCTCACCGGCCGCACCGGCGAGACCTTCCATGGCTTGGTCACCGCAGTCGACGAGAGCAAGAACCGAGTGCGCGTTCAGCTGCGCGAACCGGCAGTCGTCGCCTACGCCGACGGCCAATCCGAGCTCGGCGCCGAGGTGCTCGTACGCCTCGACAGCGCCGACATCCAAGCCCGCAAGGTCGACTTCACGCTGGTGTGAGCCGAGAGCCAATCTTTGGTGTCATACCCGGTGGTTAGTGTTTGGGTATGTTCAGTTGGGAAGTTGGTTCGAGTGGTTCCATGCGGGGGCGGCCATTGCGGTACCTGCTGGTGCGGTTGTTGCACGACGCGTCGAAGGGTCCTGTTCGACCCGGTAGACCCGGTAGAACTGGTAGACCTGGCCGACCCGCTGGTGGTGCGTTGACGGTTCGCGACCTGGTCGCTGGGTGCGAGGCTGCTGGTGTGGTCTTCGACGACCGGGCCTCGAAGCTCGTGTCTGACTCGTTGCGGTGGGAAGTCCGGCGAGGTCGTATCCGTCGCCTTGGGCGTGGGGTATATGTCTATGCCGACGCACCGCGGTCGACGTTGTGGCGAATCCGCAAGCGAACGTCTGAGTATCTTGTTCGCCTCCGCGAGATTCGTGAGGCCCGCGAGTTGGCCGCATCGCGTGATCGCCCACGTCTCGACACCACATCGGCGCCGCTCACAGCGCTAGCCCGGTCGCTCCCACTGCGCTGCTGATTGCGACGACGCTGTACCTCAATCAGATCATTTGCACGAGTTGAGGGTGTTGCCGCGCCCGAAGTCGGCGCCATCTGCAATTCATAGACTCATGGCGCGCGGGCGACCCCTCTTGCACGCCCTTTTGGCTCGCCAGTCGGGCGGCCGCAGCAAGAAATGCACCGCATCAGCGGCCCATGTCCCCATCCCTGCCTGCGTCATAGCGACAACCTGGGATGTGGTCCTTTGGCGGATTGGCACGCATACGGACGATTGGGAATTGTCGCTGTGACGCGGGCACTTTCGGGGTGGCGATGCCCTCTAGGCAACGAGACTCCAAACGTGTGTGTGTGTGTCCTACTCGATCATGATCAGACTTGATCCCAAACCTGCGCTCATCGAAACCGACCCACCGACGGGCAAAGTGAGAAGTGGATCGGTGTGGCCAAAGTCGACGTTGGCAAGCACTGGGATACCGGCCAGGTTCGGATTGCGCGACACGATCGCGGCCAGCTTTGACGTGGACATTTCAACCGACCGCTGGAAACGCCCGATCAGTAGACCACGCACGCCATCGAACCCGGTTTGCTGGGTGAGCGAAGTGAGGTCACGGTCAAAGGTGTACGGCTTCGACTCCAAGTCATCTTCGATGAACACCACAGCGCCATCGAGACTGGGCATGTACTCAGTGCCGTGCAGGAGATTGAGGGTGCACAGATTGCCACCGACAAGCGTGCCCTCGCCAGCTCCTTCGTTCACGACCCAGTAGCCATCAGAGTCCTCAATCTTCCGAGACTGTTGGTCCAAGTACCATTCGTCGTCCGTCCACGTCAGCGCAGGCTCGACAGTCTGACTCTGCGTCGCCATCAGCGCCTGCGTGAACCAGCTCAGTGTTTGGTCGGTGTGTTTCAGCATGCCAAACGTCGAGTAGTGCGGCCCGGAGTAGGTCACCAGCCCGGTCTTTGCCCAAATGCTGCACGACAACGCGGTGATGTCGGAGTAACCACAGAAGATCTTTGGATTGGCCCGAATGAGGTCCCAGTCGATGAAGGGCAGCAACTGGTTCGCGTTGTACCCACCGATCACGGTCAGGATGGCCTTCACGTTCGGATCCTCAAATGCGTCATGAAGGTCCTCGATCCGCTCATCTATCGATGAAGACATGAAATCGTCGCATGACTCGACGTGGCGTCCGAACGAAAGCGACAGCCCAAGCGCGTCAAAACGCCTCTTGGCGATTGTCCGAGTTTCGGACCCGATGATCGACATCGACCGCGACGGCGCAATAACACGGACTTCGTCGCCGGCCTGAAGGCGAGCTGGCATCAGTCGTTCTTTCATTCAACGACTATTACACGCGGTCCAGTGTCTAGTTCGCTGGCCAGGCGTCGGGTACGACGAAGCAACGTTCGACCTCGGTGCCATCGCTGGCTCGGAGGCTCAGCATCACCGGGTAGGCGGGGCCTTCGAAGTGGTCGCCGAGTTGGGCGAGGAAGTCGCCTCGACTCACGATGTCTGCGCCGTGTAACGGCGCGAACCAGTGGGGCTTCTGCACGAAGTGGAAGCCGACGTCACCGAACGTGTCGAGGTTGGCTACGTCCTTCTCGCTCACCCACGCGCCGCCGAGGCAGCTCGGGTTGAGCCGATGCGGGAGGTCTGCGGGCTCGGGAGCTCCAACCTGATGAAAGACCCGGCCTTTGACGATGCCGACCCGCTTGGTGACGTCAGGAACGTGCTGTTGGCTGAGCTCGAGCTGCACATCGAAGAGCTGGTTGGCTTTGCGCTCGAAATTGTCTCGGGCGGCCGGGCCGGGAAAGTGGCTGCCCTCGTCGTTCGGATAGTGCAGGAAGAACTTCACGGCCACTTCGCAATGGGTGAGCTCTCCCTGTTCGTCCCGGTACAGGAAATCGATCTCGCCGAGGGTCCGGCGATCATCGTCGATGATCTGCATCCCGACCTCGACCACCTCGACCTTGCGCACATGGGCCAGCCAGTAATGCATCAGATGCTCGAAGTAGCGACCGACCCGATGCTCGCCACGCTCAGCCATAAACGCATCGAGATGTTCGACATCTACGTTGGCCGCGTCGAACTCCACTGCGCCGAGGGCCCGTGGGTCATCGACCAGCGACGGCGATGTCAGCACCCACTCGAGGTCGTCGAGGCCTTGGCTCCCGGACGTCGTCAACTAGTGACGGCCTCAGGCTTTGGCGCGTACATCTCGGCAGCGGTGCTGCCGTCGCTTGCCACGGTCAATAGTTCGTAGCCGTCGTCGGTCACG
>CALLPT010000207.1 GCA_938015575.1 uncultured Acidimicrobiales bacterium | reverse complement strand
GTATCCGGAGATGACGCCTTCATCTTCCAGTCGGTCGAGCCGGGAGTAGACCGTGCCTCGAGCGATGCCGACGTCGCGAGCGAGTTCGGTGTGCGACGCCTGCGGATTCGTGCGGAGCGCAGCGAGCAAACCCAGATCGGTGCGATCGAGCGGCCTGGTCATGCTGTGCAGCCCGCAGACCATTCAAGGTCCCGGTTTGGAACACTTCGTTCAGTCATGGGAGCAATCTAGCCCTCTTTGTTCACCACTGTTGCACTGTAATGAACACCTTGCTGTACTGGTCGCACTCAGGAGAACACAACGTTCGCCCCGTCACGACGAGAAGGAGCATCATGTCCCACTTGAAGAAGGTCGACCACATCACCTACGCCTGCGCCCGCGGCACCATCGAACAGTGGGCCTGGTTTCACATCGAGGTCGAAGGCGGCACGTTGATCAACCGCATCGACGACGTACGCCCCGACGACGCCGACAGCAGCATGAAGATCTGGTGCATCGACTTCGGCGAGTTCGGTGTCGCCCTCATCGAAGGCATCGACCGGGCCAAGAAGTCCCAGGTCACCGCATTCGTCGACCGCCACGGCGACCACTCCGTGCAGCACGTCGCCTATGACACCCACGACCTGGAGAAGTTCCAGGAGCACATGAAGAAGATGGGCGGCACGCCTCGGGGCGAGACCCTGGTTCGCAACGACGGTTTCGGCGTCCTCAAGCAGATGTTCGCTCGCGGCTACGAAGAAGGCTCCGCCGACGAATCGACGTTCCCTGAGTATGTCCAGCGCCCCAACAACATGAACGCCGACGAGGTCGCCATCACCTTCGCCGAAGAGACTGGCAAGGGCTTCTACGACCAGGTCGCCGACGCGGTCGACGACGGCGACACCGCCCCGTTCTTCGACTTCGCCAAGATGCCGGCTGACTGGGAAGTCCCCGAAGCGACACCGCTGACCGGCACCCGCTGAGACTGCGATCATGAAGTCATCGATGGGGCTACCCCCCAACCCGTCGGTGGCTCTCAACCCGTCGGCGCCACCTAACGCATCGGCGGCCCCCAACCCCTCGGCAGCACTCCCCGACCTCCACCCTGATTACGTCGCCCGACGCGACGAGCTGGCCACATTGGCCGCGGGGTCCGACGCCGACCCGAACGTCATCGACTACACGGCGACCGAACATCGGACCTGGTCGACCGTCATCGCCGAACTGCATCGCCGCTGGGGCGACGTGGCTGCCCCCGAGATCTTGCGGGCCGCTGAGCGCCTGGAGCTACCTCGAGACCGCGTGCCGCAGCTGCACGAGGTGAGCGAGGCGCTGGTGCCCCGAACCGGCTTCGAGTTCCGTGCCGTGCCGGGACTCGTGCCAGTCGACGAGTTCTTCGGCGCGCTCGCCCGGGGGCGATTCCTGTCCACGCAATACATCCGCCACCACGACGCCCCGCTCTATACGCCCGAGCCAGACATCATCCACGAAGTCATCGGCCACGGCACCTGCCTGGCCGAGCCACACCTGGCCATGATCCACCGCGAGGCAGGCACCGCCATGTTGCGCATGGAAACCGACGCCGCCCGCCAGTTCATCGCCGACGTGTTCTGGTTCTCGATCGAGTTCGGTGTTGTCGCTACCGATGCGGGCCCGCGTGCCCACGGCGCCGGACTGCTCTCTTCGGTCGGAGAACTCGACTGGTTCATCGATCACGCCGATGTCCGGCCGATCGACATCGATGCCATGGGAACCCTCGCCTATGACATCACGACGTATCAACCGGTGCTGTTCGGCTGCCGATCGCTCGGCGACCTCGTCGACTCGGTCGGCGAATTCTTCGCGACCGCGACGACCGAGTCCGTGCACGCCCGCCTCGCCCACAAGCACTTGTCACCGCGGCCATCGCCTGACTCGACCGCTTTGGCATCGCACCGGTTCGCCTAGGAGTGGAAGATCGGTTCCATCACCGCGAAACCCTCGGTGAGCACCGCGCTGTAGGTCTGGGCCGGATCAGCGAGCCAGGCGCCCGTCACTGCTTCGATCATTCCCATCAAGGCACTGCCCAAGATGCGAGCGCGCAGCGGATCGGCGGGGGATTCGCCATCGAGGACCAAGGCCGCGAACCGATCGACCCACTGAGCCGACACCGGAGCAAAGCCGGCGAGTAGCTCCGGGTGCTCGAGCGCGACGGTGAACGCCCGGCGAGGACGTTCCGGGTGATCGACATCGCTGCGCTCCGGTCGACCGGTCACCCGAACACGGCAATCTGCGTGGCGAATGCTGTCGGACTCGCCGGCGTAGCCGCCGTCGGCTTCACCCACCTGAGCTGGCTCCAGCTCTATGGCGGGCTCGTGGGCATCGTCGTCTTCGCCGTTCCGGCGCTGGCCGCTCGGCGCCAATCTGACGGCTCCCGCTAGGCCGAACCCATCCCGCAGCGCGGCGTTCAGCGCGCGGAGAGCGCTCGCCGGGCGAAGAAATTTCAGATGATTAAATTCCACCCTTGACATTTGCCTCGACTGGACGATTAACTGGTTGCCCCGCTGTAATTACTTTGGTGTAGTTCGCACCGAGTTCTTACGGGGCCGAATTCGGCGTCGGCGGGGTGCGCATCCAACTTCGTAGGAAAACCCGGGCCACCGGGAGGGACCCCACGAGAACGGACATCGCACCGCTCCGAGGCCGCATTCTCACCCAGGGATCAACACATCAGGGCTTACGAGACGCGGCGACTGCTGCGACACCACTGCGCAGGCAACTGCACAGACCAACTGCACAGGCACCGGCAAAACGGTCAGCAACATCGACCGAACGACCACCCGCAAACTGCAGCGTCTCGCACAACAGGAGCGCCTCGGCGCTCCGCACAAGGGAGATCAACGTGGCACTCATTGAGACCACCACGGCCGACACCGAGGCTTCAGGGCCGAACGGTGCGAACGGTGCCGACGGCATCAGCATCGTGCCAGACACGCCGACCCTGCCTACGCCGAAGATGCGAGTCCGCAAACGCGACGGCAGCTTCGAACCGGTCGATCCCATGAAGATCGTCACCCGGATCGCCCGCTGCGCCGAGGATCTCGACGGTGTCGACCCAATGCGGGTCGCGACCAAGACGATCTCCGGCCTCCACGACGGCGCGACCACCGTGGAACTCGATGAGTTGGCGATCCGCACTGCGGCAACCAACATCATCGAAGAGCCGAACTACTCCCGCCTCGCCGGTCGTCTGCTTGCGACCTACATCCACGAAGAACTCCGCAACGAGAACGTCAAGACCTTCTCGCAGTCGATCGCTGCTGGCCGCCTGGTGGGCCTCATCAGCGAATCGACGGCCGAGTTCGTCGAGTCGAACGCACAGGCCTTCAACGCCGCCATCGATCACGACCGCGACAAGCTGTTCGAGTTCTTCGGCCTGCGCACCGTCTATGACCGCTACCTCCTGCGTCACCCCGAGAAGCGCCACGTGCTCGAAACGCCGCAGTACTTCTTCCTGCGTGTCGCCTGCGGCCTGGCGACCAATGCCGAAGAAGCGATCACCTTCTACAACCTGCTCAGCTCGCTCGAGTACCTGACCTCGACGCCGACCCTGTTCAACTCGGGCACCGCCCACCCGCAGATGAGCTCGTGCTACCTGCTCGACTCCCCGCTCGATGATCTCGAGTCGATCTACAAGCGCTACAGCGACGTCGCCCGCCTTTCCAAGCACGCCGGCGGCATCGGCCTGTCCTACAGCCGCATCCGCAGCCGCGGCTCGCTGATCAAGGGCACCAACGGTCTGTCGAACGGCATCGTGCCGTGGCTCAAGACCCTCGACAGCTCCGTCCAAGCCGTCAACCAGGGCGGCAAGCGCAAGGGCGCCGCCTGTGTGTACATCGAGAGCTGGCACGCCGACGTCTACGAATTCCTGGAGCTGCGCGACAACACCGGCGACGAGTCCCGTCGCACCCACCACCTGAACCTGGCCAACTGGGTCCCGGATCTGTTCATGGAACGGGTCGAAAAGGACTGGCAATGGAGCCTGTTCGATCCCAAGAAGGTCCCCCACTTCGTCGACCTGTACGGCGAAGAGTTCGAGCGGGCCTACATCGAGGCCGAAGAAGCCGGCATCTACGAGAAGCAGGTTTCGGCCCGCGATCTCTACAGCCGCATGATGCGCACCCTCGCCCAAACCGGCAACGGCTGGATGACGTTCAAGGACGCCTCGAACTCCAAGTGCAACCAGACCGGCGCTCCTGCCGAAACCGGCGAGGCACCTCGTGTCGTGCACCTGTCGAACCTCTGCACCGAAATCCTCGAGGTCACCAACCAAGACGAGACCGCGGTCTGCAACCTCGGCTCGGTCAACCTCAGCCGCATGGTCGTCGACGGCCCCGACGGCCCGATGTTCGATTTCGACAAGCTCGGCAACGTCGTGCGCACCGCAGTGCCGTTCCTCGATCGAGTGATCGACATCAACTTCTACCCCACCGACGAAGCCGGCAACTCGAACGCCCAGTGGCGCCCGATCGGCCTCGGTGTCATGGGTCTCCAAGACGTCATGTTCAAGCTGCGTCTACCGTTCGACTCGCCCGAGGCACTCGAGCTGTCGACCCGCATCTCCGAAGAGGTCTACTTCCACGCCCTGACCGCAAGCTGCGACCTGGCCGAGAAGAACGGCGCTCACGAGAACTTCCACTACACCCGAGCCGCCAAGGGTCAACTGCAGTACGACCTGTGGGACGACGCAACACCAAGCCAGCCCGAACGCTTCGAAGCGCTCAAGGAGCGCATTGCCGAGCACGGCCTGCGCAACTCGCTGATGATCGCGATCGCCCCGACGGCAACAATCGCCTCGATCTCGGGTTGCTATGAGTGCATCGAGCCCCAGGTATCGAACCTGTTCAAGCGTGAGACGCTCTCGGGCGAGTTCATTCAAGTCAACACCTACCTGGTGCGTGACCTGCAGGCCCGTGGCCTCTGGACCGCCGACATGATTGCGGCAATCAAGTCCTCTGAGGGTTCGATCCAAGACGTCCCCGGCATCCCCGACGACCTCAAGGCGCTGTACCGCACCGCCTGGGAACTGCCGATGCGTTCGCTCATCGACATGGCCGCTGCCCGTGGCGCCTACATCGACCAGAGCCAGTCGCTCAACCTCTTCATGGAGACACCGACCATCGGCAAGCTGAGCTCCATGTACCTGCATGCGTGGAAGGCCGGTCTCAAGACCACCTACTACCTGCGCAGCCGTGCGGCCACCCGGATCAACCAGACGACCGTCAACAACACCAACCGGTTCAGCGATTCCGAGGCTGTTGCCTGCTCGCTCGAGAACCCTGAGACCTGCGAGGCCTGCGACTGATGGCTCTGACCAACGACGCCTTCGATGGCGCACTGGCGCTTTCACCCGACGCTCTCGATGTGCCGGAAACCGGTGCGTCGACCCAGCCGCAGAACATTCTCGATCCCGGCTTCGATCTGACGCTGCGCCCCATGCGCTACCCGCAGTTCTTCGACATGTACCGCGATGCGATCAAGAACACGTGGACGGTCGACGAGATCGACTTCAGCACCGACCTGTCGGACCTGGATCGCAAGCTGACCCCGGCCGAGCGTCACCTGGTCAATCGACTGGTTGCCTTCTTCGCCACCGGCGACTCGATCGTGGCCAACAACCTGGTACTCAACCTGTACCAGCACATCAATGCGCCCGAAGCCCGCATGTACTTGTCGCGCCAGCTCTACGAAGAAGCGCTGCACGTCCAGTTCTACCTGACGCTGCTCGACAACTACATCCCGGACATGGCCGAACGTCAGGCAGCGTTCGCGGCGGTCGAGAACATCCCTTCGATCAAGCAAAAGGCCGACTTCTGCTTCAAGTACATGTCGAGCCTCGACGGGGTCGATGAGCTGAACACCAAAGATGAGCGTCGTCAGTTCCTGATGAACCTCATCTGCTTCGCCACCTGCATCGAAGGCCTGTTCTTCTTCGCCGCCTTCGCCTACGTCTACTTCCTGCGCTCCAAGGGCCTGCTCAATGGTCTGGCCGATGGCACGAACTGGGTGTTCCGTGATGAGAGTGGTCACATGAACTTTGCGCTCGAGGTCGTCGAGACGGTGCGGGCCGAAGAACCTGACCTGTTCGACGATGCCATGAACGAGCGCATCAGCGAGATGCTGGCCGAGGCCGTCGACGCCGAGTTCACCTTTGCCCAGGATCTGCTCAGCGAGGGTGTCACGGGCATGTCGCTGGCCGACACCCGCAGCTACCTCGAGTACGTCGCCGATCAGCGCCTGCTGCAGCTTGGCTTGCCCATTCGATTCGGCTCCCAGAACCCGTTCGCGTTCATGGAACTCCAAGACGTGCAACAGCTCTCGAACTTCTTCGAGCGCACCGTTTCGTCGTACCAGGTCGGCATCGAAGGGACGGTCAACTTCGACGAAGAGTTCTAACAGTTCTGGACGGTCGTTGTCGCCCTGACCTCGACCGCCAGTTGTTGTGCGGCGTACGTCCCACGCCGCACTTCACCCGGAAGGGCGTTGATCCCGAACGCACCCTTCCGTCTCCGGCATCAAGGCTCGGCGTTTACCAAGCGCCGGGCCTTGATGTATTTTTCGCCTCGGGCACAAGCACGCCGGTTCATGTCGGTTCGATTGCAACCGGCGAAACTTGCCATGGCTGAGGGAACTTTTCGCGTTGGATCAGCGACCATGTCTTGCGATGGCCACTCTCCGTCTGTTCCTCGGACTCGCCGCCGCGCTCGTCGCCCTGACCTCGTGCGGCGGCAATCCCCCACTCGAGCTGTCCCCGGTCGCCGCCGAGGGTCGCCAGATCGCCAACGCGAGCGGCTGCGCATCGTGCCACGGCAAGAACGGCCAGGGGGTAACGGCGCCAAGTTGGCAGGGCTTGTACAACGAGCCGGTACCGCTCGCCGATGGCACGACGGTCGTCGCCGACGACGCATACCTCTACAACTCGATCACGGATCCCCAGAGCCAGATCGTCGAGGACTACACGTTGAAGATGCCTCGCAACCGCCTCGACGACGCCGAGATCGAGCTCGTGATTGCCTATATCCGGGAGCTCAAGTGAATCGCCGGTTGTCGCTTCTCGTGGTCGCGTTGGCGTTGTTCGCCGGTGCCTGTGGTGGCGAAGAAGCCACGCTCGCGGGCTACGAAATCGAACCGGACCCGGTCGTCGGGGACTATGCCTTGCCCGCGATCAATCGAGGCGGCAACGACTTCTCGTTCCGAGCCGACACCGATGAGATCCTGATGGTGTACTTCGCGTTCACGAACTGCCCCGACTTCTGCCCGACAACCTTGGCGGACACCCGCATCGCGTTGAATGAGCTTGGCGCTCGCGCCGACGAGGTCGATGTTGCCGTCGTGACGATCGACCCCGACCGCGACACCGACGACGTGCTCACCAACTATGTCGAGACATTCATCGACGACGCTGTCGCGCTGCGCACCGAGGACCAGACCCTGTTGCGCGAGACGGCATTTGCCTTTGGAGCGGACTATCAGATCGTGACCGACGACGCGGGCGAGATCGAGGTTGGTCACACCACCAACCTGTTCGCCGTCGACGACACCGGGTCGGTCGTGGTCACGTGGCCCTTCGGTGTGACGACCGATGACATCGTCAACGACCTGACCATCTTGCTCGACCGGACGCAGGCATGATCCGACCGGGCTTCAGGGTCACGGGCAAGACCGCTCGAGAGCTCGCGGCGAGCGCGGCGATCTTGCTTGCGATCGCCGGTTGTTCGAACGGAACCGAGATCTTCGATGTCGAAGACGCAAGTGAGACGGCCGTGGCCGACTGGGACTTCACCATCCCGCTTGGGGCTGGCGAAGCGCTCGATGCCGGGTCTCCGTTGGAGATCCTGCCGGCCCGTCTCGAGGCCAGCGTTGGCGAGACGATCCGCATCGTCAACGAGGATGATCGCGGCCATCTGGTCGGCCCCTTCTTCGTGCCCGCGCAATCGACGCTCAACCAGACGTTCTCGAGCCCAGGCGAGTTCATCGGCGAGTGCACGGTCCATCCGAGCGGCGAGATTCGCGTCCTCATCTCCGCCTGATGCGAAATCTGTCGACTTCTCCGCTGCTACCGAGCACAACTCCACAGATTTCGTGGAGGTCGGTGCTCGGGGTGAGTGTGCTGGTGTGGATGTTGCTTGTCGCTGCTGCGCCCACCGCGTGGGCAGACGCAGCAGGACCAACCGATTACCGCACCGACATCGTTTCGATCGAGCCGGCGACCCAAGCGTTCACCGTGGAGATGATCGGCGGCGATGCGTTCATGCGCCTTGAACAGCTCGAACCGGTGGAGATTGTGATCGTGGGGTACCGAGGCGAGGACTATCTGCGCTTCGACGCCGATGGCACCGTGGTTGAGAACCGTCGGTCCCCGTCGACCTGGCTGAACGAGGAGCGATACGGGACCGACGAGACATTGCCCGCGTTCGTGGATTACGAGGCCCCGCCGCAGTGGCGCCGGGTGGCCGACAACGGCCGCTACGCGTGGCACGACCATCGCAGCCACTGGATGAACCCGCAGCAACCGCCAGGCGCGAACCCGGGCGATCAAGTGCTCGAAGCAACGGTGCCGGTGCGGGTCGATGGCCAAGAGATCACCATCACGGTGGCCAGCTACCTGCTCGACGAGCCGCCGGTGTGGCCCGGAGCACTGGGTGCAATCCTGGCTGCGGGACTTGGAGCGCTGGGCCTCAAGGGCGGCCGGGTAGCACTGACTGCTGCGGTGCTTGTCGTGGCCGGGCTCGCACTGGTGCTGGGATCGGTCGCCTATCGATCGGTGCCGCCCGAAACTCAACCCGAGCGGCTGCTGTGGCTGCTACCGCTGTTGGCGCTCATCGCGCTGTTGATCGTCACGGTGGTCCGCAATCGACTCGCCACCACCGTGTATCTCGACGGGCTCGGGGTTGTTGCCGGTGCGGGGCTCATGGCCTGGGGCGTCATCCGCTTCGACGCACTCAGCCGCTCGCTGATCCCGTCAGATGCGCCCGCGAACCTGGATCGCTTGGCCATCGCTGCAGCACTCGTCGTCGGCGCTGCGAGCGCGATCCGAGGGTTCTGGGGACTTGCCCGACCCGAGCGACTCATGGAGCCGACCGTCTGATGCGCCGTCTACTGCTCGTCGTTGCGCTGTTATTGACGTTCATGCTCAGCTGCGCCAGCACCGAGTCCTTGATCGAGCTTCCCGACGTCGAATTGGAGCGTTTGGGAGGCGACGGCACCTATGCGATTGCAGGGCCAGGCGAGGCGCGGGCCCTGAATCTATGGGCCACCTGGTGCGCCCCGTGTCGCGCCGAGCTCCCGGCTTTCGACGCCGTCGCCGCCCGCACCGACGACGTGGCCATCATCGGCGTGAACGTCGGGGACAGTGGCAACGACGCCGCTGAGCTCGTCGATGAGCTTGGGTTGAGCTTCGACCAGGTGCTCGACCCCAACGCCGCGGTACAGCGGGCACTCAAGATCACCGGTATGCCGGCGACGATCTTCGTCGACGCTGCGGGCGAGGTGCTCCAGGTGCACAACGGCGAACTCACCGAGGCCGAACTCGAACAACTCCTCGACGAGCTGTATCGCTAGTCAACGCTGGTGCGGTACTCCGACACCCGCAATCGCCGCTCCGTCACCGAGCTGCTCGTTGCGTTCGGCGGCGAGCAGGTCATTGCGAGCCCGGGCGACGCGCGACCGGACGGTGCCGATAGGACAGCCGAGCACCTCGGCAGCTTCTTGGTACGCAAGATTGAGGATCTGCGTGAGCACAAACGCGTGGCGCCGATCGGGATCGAGGCCGGCGAGCACCGAGTTGACCTCGCTCCAACCCGATGCGGGCTGGCCCGGCACATCGGGCAGCTCCTCGAACGAGGTCCGCGTGCGTGCCCGACGACGGGCCCGGGTGGCATCGGCACAGGTATTACGAGCGATGCGGAGCAGCCACGAGCGAGCTGAACCATCGCCGCGATAGCTAGGTAGCGAGCGCATCATGCGGGCGTAGGTTTCTTGCACGAGATCCTCGGCTGTGTCGGGATCACCGAGATGCCAGCACAGCTTCTGTACCGCGGGCAGCGTCTCGCGGGTCAGGCGATCAAGCGCCAAGCGGTTGCCATCGCGGGCAGCCAGCATGAGCTCGTCGAGCCGATTCACGACGTCAGTCTCGCCGTTCGGGAAC
>CALLPT010000206.1 GCA_938015575.1 uncultured Acidimicrobiales bacterium | reverse complement strand
AACGGGCTCGTCGTGGCGTTCGCCGAGTCGAGGTTCGAGCTTCTCTTCCGAGACGTACCACGCACGGGCGTCCGCCGCCGGGCGTCCCCAGTCGATGTCGATGGCCCAGGCGTAGTGGCTGGCGAGGCGGGCCTTGACCTCGGCGATCGGCAGCGTGCCGTCGATCGGGGTCGGCGCCGATTCGTCTGCGTGCATGGTGGCGGTGAGATCGTCGACGAGGTGGCCGTATGGCTCCAACAGCAGCGAGACGACCAACTCCTGTCCCTCGACCGACAGCGATGCCTCGGCCCAGCGGATCAGGGCGTCCCAGGGGTGCGACACGGCGAGCGGGTCGTCGTCGTGCGCTCCGGTACTGCGGTGATCGGTACTGCGGTGATGGGTGCTGAGGTGATGGGTACTGAGGTGATCGGTGAGGAGACGGAGGTCCTCGGTGAGCGATGCGATCTTCGCCTGTTGGAGCGGGTGATCCGAGTGCCAGGTGTCGACACCGCGCCAGGCGCGTGCGACGAATCGTCGGAACGTTTCGGTCTCGTCCTCGGACGGCGCTTCGACCGCCCGGACCCGGAACAGTGCCTCTTCCCTCGCCGCCACCCAGTTGCTGATCAGGCGGGGGTGGGTCAAGAGGAACGGAGCCATGCCCAACCCGGTCGAGTTGCCGATGCCGAAACGTCGTCGGAGCGCTGGGTCGAGGGCGACGGCGGCCGGTGACGCTGCGGCGGCGAGGTGTTCGACCAGGTCCATGACGAAGGTCCTGATGAGGTACACCGTGAGCATCTCGGCCTGGAATGGGGCGAGGAGCTCGGGGCGGTCAGCGATGGACTGTCGATCGGCGGCACCGAACTTGCCGCTCCCGTAGACGGCGGTCGTCCTCATCAGATAGCCGACCGATTCGATCGCCTCCGCGTCGGGTTGGTGCCCCGCCGCGAGCGTGTCGATGACCGTCGACCACAGGCGGACCGAGCGGTTGGCCCGCGACAGCGTCAGCTCGCTTCCCGAAACGCGACCCGCTTCTTGCAACGGCACGTTGGCTCGAAGCCGCTCGATGTCGGCCTCGGTCGGTTCCCCGTCGTGAAGGGCGAAGGTGGTGTCCCACGCGGTCGCGATGACCCGGTCGGAACGCAGTTCGTCCGGCAGGTCGTGAGCGAACGCCACGAGCGTGTAGGTCCGCGTCGGCGTGGTCGCGGTGTAGAGCGCCGTGCCGACGCCGTTGGCGTCGACATCGAACATCGGCCGCTCGAAGCGCCATGCCTCGCGCTTCATGCGTCGAAGCAACGTGCGCATGAACGACAGTCGGCATTGGTGAAACGAGCCCATGCGCTCCAGGCGCATGACCTGGTCCGGCGGCCGAAGCGCCACGGGGTCGGCCATCTGGAGCGTCACGAGGTCTGGGGTCCGAAGTTCTCGGCGAAGAAGCGGTACCAGTTGTCGCCCATGATGGCGCCGACCTCGGTCTCGTCGAAGCCGACGTCGCGCAGACCTTGCTCGATGTTGGTGAAATGCAGGTTGGTCTCGAACCAGGTCGGTTGCGGAGGAAACCCCGGCGCTGACGCGGAGCCTTCGCCGTAGTCGATGCCCTTGGTCCAACGGCCAACCCGCATGTACTCGACGATGCTGTCTGGTTGGTCCTGGCAGAGGTCGCTGCCGATACCGAAGTGCGCGACGCCGTAGGTCTCGGCCGCATCGGCGACCATCTGGCAGAAGCTCTCGAGTGTGCAGTCGCTCTTGCCGGCCAGGTGGTGTGGGTAGAGCGAGAAGCCCATCATGCCGCCGTTGTCCACGACGGCCTTGATCACCTCTGGCCGCTTGTTGCGAAGCGCCGGATGCCAAACGTGCGGGTTGGCATGGGTAATCGCGATCGGGCGATCACTGATCTCGGCTGCCTCGATCGTCGATCGGTCGGCCGAGTGGCTCATGTCGACGACGAGACCGACGCGATTCATTTCCCGAATGACCTCGCGGCCCATGCGGGTGATGCCGGGATCTTCGTCTTCGTAGCAACCTGTCGCGAGCAGCGATTGGTTGTTGTAGCTCAGCTGCATGAACCGAGCGCCGAGCTTGTGCACGATCTCGACGAGATCGATGTCTGCCTCGATTGGCGAAGGGTTCTGGAAGCCGAAGAAGATCGCGGTGCGGTTCGTGGCTCGCGCCGTGTCGATATCGGCGGCGGTTTCCCCCCGCAGTATCAACTCGTCGTAGTCGACGAACCAGCGATTCCATTGGCTGAACTTGGCCACGGTCTCTTGGAACGTCTCGTGGTAAACGATGGTGACGTGCACGGCGTCGACACCGCCGTCGCGCATCTCGCGGAAGATCCGCTCAGACCAGTTGGCGAATTGCAGACAGTCGATCCGGTACATGCGCCCCGCATCGTAGGACCTGAACGCTCGGCGAGCTTGTTACGTGGCGCGAAGTTCCGCGAGCTGCTCGATGTGGGCCGGAAGATGCCGTGTCGCCTGCACTTCGACGGCAACGGCGTGCCAGGGGCGTGGAGCGTCGACCATTACTTCGCCGTCGTGGAGCAGCTGGCAGTGGACCTCGGTTGCCAGCTGCTGCGGCGACAACCTCCGCAGCGCGGCTTGTACCTGACGGGCCGAGACGCGGCACCGGTCGACGAGGGCCTCGCGGCTTCCTGCTCGGTCGATCCAGCCAGCGAGCACAGCGCGGTCTTGGCAGATGACGTTGTCGAATCGCGCTGGTCGACCGTGCGCCAACGCCTGGCAGACGGCGACCATGGCGGCATCGTTGAGGGCGACATGGGCGAGTACTTCGTCGGCATTCCATGCCTCGTCGAGCGGGTCGCCGAAACCACCGCGTTCGGCTTCGGCGAAGAACGCGTCGTAGGCGTCGGCAAGCTCGGTGAGGTCGAGCAGCTCGAGCGGCGGTTCGGTGATGTCGCAATAGTGGTCGAGGACCGAACCCCAAGCGCCGGGTCCCGCATAGCCCCGTCGGCGAGCCATTGCAGCGTCGCCGAATGCCTCCCACCCGTCGTGTCGAAGCAGCACTTGGGTGCCGTCGCCGTCGGCGGAGAACGTCACCGTGACCTGCGAAGCATCATCGTGGTCCTGTCCTGGGTACCAGGTGATCACCAGCCGTTCCGGCGGTTCCCACGCCAGCACCTGGCCCCAGACGGTCTCGCGGCCATCGGTTGCGTGCTCGACGAGTTGGCCGTTGCGGAAACAAAGGCCACCGGCTTCGCCGCCGAACATGCCGTGCGACGGTAACGGCCACCAGGCACCGATTTCTTGGGTGAAGATCGCGAAGGCCGCTTCGGGGTCGCGAGGGACCCAGGCAGCTCGGAGAATGGGGGGAGTATTCATTGCGCTCCTGTGGGATCTGCGTCGCTTTCGCTAGGTCGGTGTTCGGCCGGTGCGGCGTCGGTGCGAGAGGCGTGTTGGACGAAGGCCTCGAGCGCGTCGTCCCAGAATGAGTCGACCCAGGCCCGGACCGAGGCGAGGCCGGACGTGTCGACCGAGTACAGACGCCGCGTGCCCTCTGGTCGCACGGCCACAAGCCCGGCCGATCGCAGCACCTTGAGGTGCTGGGATACCGCGGATTGGCTCACGTCGATCGCATCGGTCAATTGTCGAACGCTCTGCTCCTGAGGGCGCAACAGTTCGAGCAGTCGTCGACGAGTGGGGTCCTGGATCGCCTGGAGCACTTCGGCAACATCAGCCATGACTAATGATTAGTCACTACTTATGGTTGTGTCAAGTGGCGCAGTCTCCGCCGATCGAGCACACGAGATCGCTCGCCGGTGTGTGATCGATTGAGTGCGCCGTCCACCAGCCATGGGGGCCGTCATTGCTAAAGGCGTAGGCATTGGTTCGATTCGGATCGCCTGCGACCGCGATGAGGAATCGCTCGGGCCGAGTCGCGACCGGCACCAATCGGTCGGGATCGTCCGACTCCCCGTAGACCTCGGGCAGCTGGCCCGAGTCAGCGAGTTCCTTGAGTCGACGGCGTCCGGCAGTCAGGTTGCTCCACTGGCCGATCATTCGCTCGAACGTGATCGCGGGAATCCGCGCATGCTCGAACAGAGCCGCTTGCACGTCGGCTTTCGACCAGCCTGCGTTTGCGAACGTGCGGGCAAGGATCGGCGACAACACGAGAAGTGGCTGGAACTGATCGTGGCCAAGGCCGTAGACGTGGGTCAGGTCCCACGCCGCGGTGCGAGCGATGCCGTTGCCAAGGTAGGCAACGATTTCTTCGGGTTCGCTGCCGAACACCGACCCGATGATCGTGCCGCTGTTAAGCCGGGCGAGCACGACCGCGTCGGAGGAGGTCGGTGCGCCGAGATCGGCACTCAGCGGCGCCCACCCGATCTCGTTCAGGCAGCCCATGTCCTCGGCCAAAACGATGCGGGAGGCGTTGCCGAACGTCGCCTTGTCGTGTTGGTCCGCGGTGAATCCAAGCACATTGCGCTGATACAGACGGAGCCACCTGGCCACTGCGGTATTGGCGTGCGCTCCTTCGCGCAGCGCGCCCGCCCCATGATTGAAGCCGAGCGCGTCGATGTTGGGACCACTCAGGATGATCTGGGCATCGGCGCCGGTCGTGTTGCCCGAGTGCTCGGCGCCGTAGCTCGGGTCGACCAGGATTTCGGCGAGCGCAATCAACACCGGTAGGTGCTCAGCCCGGCAGCCCGCCATCACGGCATTGACGGCGATCGACCAGATCGTGACGTCTCGGCCCGACGAAGTGGCGACGCCCACCGTCTTCCACGGATCGTGACCCGAGTCGGCCAAGTAGGCCTCGACCCGGTCGCGGGTCGGCGGAACGATCGGATGCCCTTCGGTCCAGCCGCGGTCGATAAAGGCCTGATTGATTTCATCGATTGAACCTGACGCAACGATGTCGAGCGCCGCGGGCTCGTCGTTCGACTCGATCACCGCGTCTGCCGATGCCGTCAGTCCCTTGATGACCAGGTCGACGGTCCGGCCGAC
Organism: uncultured Acidimicrobiales bacterium; assembly: GCA_938015575.1. Classification (GTDB taxonomy): domain Bacteria; phylum Actinomycetota; class Acidimicrobiia; order Acidimicrobiales; family UBA10347; genus UBA10347. The sequence goes on along the minus strand of CALLPT010000206.1, from coordinate 12,726 downwards.
GAAGTTGGCGACCATCTCTTCGTAGGACTGCGCGTCGACGTGGCCGATCGTCACCGCAAGCGGCAAGCCGTCGTAGCCGTGTCCTCGAGCAGTGGCGGCGGCTTGCCCTTCGAATCCTTCGCACACGATCGACACGGACGGGATGCCGGCGGATTCGGCGGCCATAGCGGCCCGCATCACGGCGGGCGTGCAGCTACCTCAACAGCCCATCCCGGACACCACTGCGTCAACGCCGCGGCTGCGGAGATCGTCTGGTAGTCGACCGACCCGTTCCTTTTCGTCGGCGCCGTGGAGGTTGCCGAATGTTTCGAAGCTGACGATCTTGATGCCGTCGAAGCGTTCAATCAGGGCCTGCTCGAGCACGGGAAACAGCTCGTCTCCACGGAACACGTAGTCCCACAAGAATGCGACTGTGCGGTTGGCGAGGTCGGGTAGCCGTGGTGCTTGGCGTTGTTGTTGCACTCCTTGGGGTGCACTCGGCCAGACGACGTCGTAGGTGGGTTCCATGCTCATAGCTTGCTATGCGCCAGGAAGGCATCGATCATTTCGTCGGTGCGTCGTCGGGCACCAGTCTGGAGGTACTCCATCGCGTTGAGCGCGGCCTCGTGGGCAGCTGTGCTCGACCCGGCGACACAGTCTTCGACCACGCGGCAGAAATAGTCGTGCTGATGTGCGTCGACAAAGGTGTAGTGCACGCAAACGTCGGTGTGACCGCCGATGAGGATCAGCGTGTCCGCCCGCAGCCCTTTCAACAGGATTTCGAGCTCGGTACCGAAAAAGCAGCTGTAGCGGCGCTTGCGGATGAAGTAGTCGTCGGGGCGCATGCCCAGCGCCGGAGCGACCTCGGTCCCGGGATCGCCCTCGAGCAAGTGGATGTCTTCGACGCCGTCGAGTTCCCGGCCGAAGTCGACCAGGTCGCGGCGGTGGGCTTCTTGGAAGAAGATCACCGGCACATTGCACTCGCGGGCGACGCGCACGAGCTCGGGAGCCCGACGCAAGCGCTCGTCATAGCCCTCCATCAGCGGTATGTCCTGCGGTCCGTCGCCCGCGGCCTCTTCGCCGCCCTGGATGTCGACGACGATCAAAACCGGATTGCCTTCGATGATTTCGCGCACAGGCATGCGCCCAAGTATGGCCAAGCGACGCTTCGGCGGTGCGAAGATGGCGTTGTGCCTATCGCTGCGATGAATGAGCTGGGTTTCTACACGCTTGCCGGCGCTCCCGAATCGCCTCGTGACCTCATTGCCGAGGTTGCCGACGCCGAAGCCATGGGCATCGGCGCGGCGTTCATCAGCGAACGGTTCAACATCAAGGAGGCAGCGACGCTGTCCGGTGCGGCTGGAGCGATCTCGGAACGGATTGGCATCGCCACCGCTGCCACGAATCACAACACACGACATCCGATGGTGACGGCGGCCTACGCGATGACGATGCATCAGCTCACGGGCGGGCGCTTCTCCCTGGGGCTGGGTCGCGGCATCGCCCGGCGTGATCTGGCCTATGGATTGTCGCCGATCACGACGGCACAGATGGAAGATTTCGTCGGCGTCATGCGGCGCATTTGGGCCGGCGAGACGGTCCTCGGCCACGACGGACCCATCGGCGCGTTTCCGGCCCTAGCCATGCGCGGCGTCGAGCCCGCGCACATACCCATGACCCTCACCGCCTTTGGGCCGAACTCGCTCGCGCTTGGCGGCCGGTGCTTCGATGCGGTGGTGTTGCACACGTTCTTCACCGACGAGACGACCGAGCGGGTCGTCGGAACGGTCAAGCAAGCGGCGGAAGAGGCCGGCCGTGATCCGGCGGCGGTGCGAGTCTGGTCATGCTTTGCCACGATCGGCGACCACCTGCCCGAGCCGGTGCGGCTCAAGAAGACGGTCGGGCGCATGGCCACCTACTTGCAGGCCTACGGCGATCTGATGGTGCGGACCAACGACTGGGATCCGGCGGTGCTGGAACGATTCCGCGCCGACGAGGTTGTTCGGTCGGTTCCGGGTGCGATCGACCAGATCGGCACCACCGAGCAGCTCGAACACATCGCCCGGATCATCCCCGAGAGCTGGCTCTCGTCCGCTGCGACCGGTTCTCCCCGGCAATGCATCGACGCGATCCGAGGACAATTCGCGCTGGGGTGCGACGGTGTGATCTTGCATGGGGCATCTCCGAGTGACCTCGCGCCGATCGTGGACGAGTATCGATTGACTCGGCCTGAGGGCGTATTCGATCACCTGGCGGCCAATCCCGGCGGGGTGTAGCGCGACGCGGCCGGGTGCGTCGCCGCACTCTTCGCGGGCAGAATGGCCGCGTGATCGAAGATGCGATCCAGCTCGAAACGAATGTCGATGACATGGACCCGCGACTGTGGCCTCATGTCATCGATTGTCTGCTTCAGGCCGGAGCTCACGATGCCTGGCTCACGCCGATCTTGATGAAGAAGGGCCGACCAGCGCACACACTCAGTGCGCTGTGCGATGCCACAACGGCCGACGCCGTCCGGGCGGCGATCTTCGCCGAGACGACAACGATCGGTATTCGCGAGACCGCGATCCGCAAACACGTCCTGGACCGGACCGAAGCGACCGTCGAGGTCGAAGGTCACCCGATCGGGGTCAAGCTCGCGTTCGACGGTGGGATCATCGTGAACCGCAGCGTCGAGTGGGACCACGTGCTTTCGGCCGCATCGGCGTTGGGTTGGCCAGCCAAGCGGGTAGCGCAAGCAGCGAGCGAGCAAGCCTCGCTGCTCGAAGCCGAGTAAGTGGGTCCGGGCTCCGCCACACTGTTGGCCGTGTCCACGCTTCGAAACGCACTCGGTGAGCTGCTGAGTGACATCGGTCCTCGCATCGTCGCGTGCAGCGGAGGCATTGACAGCCTGGTGCTTGCGACCGTGGCCCATGCCGACGCCCCGGACATCACCACGATCGCGCACACGGTTACGCCCGCGGTGCCGAGCGCCGGTACCGCACGGGTGCTTGCGCACGCTCGGCGCAATGACTGGAACCTGGAGCTGGTCACGTCGAACGAGTTCGATGATGAGCGTTATCTGAGCAACCCGACCGATCGTTGCTACTACTGCAAGACGAACTTGTACGACGCCGTCAGTGCCCTCGCGGCCGGCGACCTCGGCGAGGCGACAATTCTGAGCGGCGCGAACATCGATGACCTGGGGGAGTACCGCCCCGGTCTCATCGCGGCCGACGAGCATGACGTCCGCCATCCTTATGTCGAAGCAAACATCGGCAAGGCGGGGATTCGCGCACTCGCGGCGGACCTGGGACTGGTCGAGGCTGACCTGCCCGCATCACCGTGCCTGGCGAGCCGCTTGTACACGGGCACTCGGGTAACCGCAGAGCGCCTCCGTTCGATCGAGATGGGCGAAGCCGTGCTGGCCGAGGCTGGCTTCGTCGTGAATCGCTGCCGCATGCGTGGTGACGACGTTCTCGTCGAACTGCCCGAGCTCGACCGCGACCGTTGCGGCGACGACTTGTTGGGCGACGTTGCCGCGGCGATGCGTGCCGTGCTCCCCGGTATTGCGTCGGTTGCCCTTGACACCCGGCCGTACCGGTCCGGCCAAGCCATCTTGGGTGTCGCCTAGTGCATGTCCACGACCATCAGCGACCCGAACGGCTGGGCATGCCCGAAGCCGTGCTGTGCTCCGAGAAGACCGACGCGCAGCTTCGCGTCATCGCGGCCGACCTCATCGAACACGGCGGGCCGACGCTGTTCACTCGCCTTTCAGAGGAACGCCATGGCGCCCTGCCGGACGAGCTGCGCGACCCGCTCGTGCACGATGCCGAATCCGAGACGGCGGTCCTCGGCGGGCACCTACCAGCCCGCGACGGCCGTGTCGCCGTCGTTGCTGCGGGAACCTCCGATCTGCGGGTCGCCGCCGAAGCAGAGCGCACGCTTGCCTTCTCCGGCGTTCACGCGGAACGCATCGTCGACGTAGGTGTTGCCGGAATCTGGCGGTTGCAGGAGCGGCTCGACGACATCCTCGCGGCCGACATCGTGATCGCCGTCGCCGGTATGGATGCAGCGCTGGTCAGTGTGCTCGGTGGCCTCGTCGCAGCGCCCGTAATCGCGGTGCCGACGTCGGTCGGCTACGGCGTTGCTGCGGGAGGGTCGACGGCGCTCAACAGCGCCTTGGCGAGCTGCGCCCAAGGGGTGACCGTCGTGAACATCGACAACGGGTTCGGGGCCGCCTGTGCCGCGGTCCGCATGCTCTCGTTGCGCACATGACGACGATTGGCTGGTTCGACGCCGAGGCGGGAGCGAGCGGCGACATGATGCTCGGCGCACTCGTGTCCGCCGGCGTGCCGCTCGATGTGCCCCAAACCGCGATCGACGCACTCGACATCGGTGTCCGCTTGCGCGAAGAAGCGGTGCAACGCGGCAGCCTTGGTTCGCTCAAGGTGCACGTCGAGGTGCCCGAGACCCGAACCGTGCGCCACCTGCCCGAGATTCTGACGATGTTCGAAGCGCTGCCAACTGCGGTGGCCGAGCTCGCCGGAGCCGTGTTCACCCGCTTGGCTCAGGCCGAGGCGGCCGTACATCAGATGCCTTTGGAGCAGGTCCACTTCCACGAAGTTGGCGCCCTCGACTCGATCGCCGACATCGTCGGCTCGGCGGCGTCGATCGTGCACCTGGACCTGGATCGCATCGTCTGCTCGACGCTCAGCCTCGGTTCCGGTCATGCGCGAGGTGCACACGGCCCGCTTCCCGTGCCGGTCCCCGCAGTGCTCGAGCTGACCAGGGGAGTCGCCCCGGTCCAGGCCGGGCCAGCGCCCTACGAAAGCACGACACCCACGGGCGCCGCACTGCTGGTCACGATCGCCGACGCCTGGGGCCCAATGCCGGCCATGCAGATCGACCGCATCGGCATGGGGGCCGGTACCAAGGACACCGACGCGGTCGCGAACATCTTGCGGATCGTCATTGGCGAGGCGGCCTGACGCCAGCCATCATTGGCGCGTGCGCAAGCCAAACGTTCTGTTCGTGATCACCGACCAGCATCGGGCAGATCATGTCGGCTTCATGGGCAACGAGACGGTGCGTACGCCCAACCTCGATGCGATTGCCGCTCGCGGCACGGTCTTCGAGAACGCCTGGGTATCCAACCCGGTGTGCATGCCGAACCGGTCGACGATCATGACCGGCCGCATGCCGTCGGCCCACGGCGTGATCTTCAACGACCGCTCCCTGGAACTTGGCGCGGCCACACATGTGCGTCAGTTCCGCAACGCCGGCTGGCGGACCGCACTATTCGGGAAGTCGCACCTGCAACATGGCATGAGCCGCAACTCGGTCGTCGAGGTCGACCGAGCCCCGACCGTCGACCACGGGTATCCGGACGGCTGGGATGCCCTGGAGCACTTCGAGGAGTACGACGCTGGCGTACCCGAATGGCCCGATGACTTCTACGGGTTCGGCCACGTTGAGCTCGCCATCGACCACGGTGCCCGGGTGACGGGTCACCACCTGCATTGGGCGCTGGACAAGGGCGCTCGGTACGAAGACCTCGTCGTTCCCATGAGCGACGAGTCGCCGTATCGGCGTCGCAGTGACCGCTGGTGGCAGGTGTATGAGCCGCCGTATGACGAAGAGATCCACAGCACGAACTTCGTCACTGAGCGCACGATTGCGTTCATCGAAGACGCCGTTCAGGCAGGGGAGCCATGGTACGCCTGGGCGTCGTTCCCGGATCCGCATCACCCCTACACGCCGCCGGGGCAATGGTTCGACCGGCACGACCCAGTCGACATGGAGTTGTCCGCGTCGCTCGCGGATCCGCTCACCCATGCGCCCGAGTATCTGCGTCGATTCCAGACTCGCGCCCCGCAGGGCCAGCGACAGTGGGTGGCGCCGTGCGGGGCAACCGACCACGATCTGCTGCAGGAATGCATGGCCGCCAACTACGGAACGATCGAGTTCATCGATGACGGCGTCGGGCGCATCATGGCGTCCATCGAGGCGCTGGGCCAGACCGAGGACACCATCGTGGTCTTCACCTCGGACCACGGCGACATGATGGGTGATCACGGCTTGATGCTGAAGGGTTTCATGCCGTTCTCCGGCACGATGCGCGTGCCGATGGTGATCGCTGATCCTCGTCAGGAGGCCGATCGAACTACGTCGCTGGCGAGCAGTATCGATCTCGGTCCGACCTTGATGGACCTCTGCGGCGTAGCGGTCCACGACGGGATCCAAGGCGCATCGCTGGCGCCTGTGCTCGGTGACGCGACCGCCTCAGTCCGCGATCATGTGTTGGTCGAGGACGACATTCGCTCTGAGTTCGCTACCCACGCGCGCCTGCCGAGCCGGATTCGTTCGGTGATCTCCGATGACGGCCTCAAGTACACGCGCTTCAGCAGCGGTGAGTCGATGCTGTTCGACCTGAAGGCAGACGCTCATGAACTCGACGAGATCGGACATCGCGATCCTGCGGCTCGTAGCCGCGCCGAGTCGCGACTTGTCGACGCGCTGCTCGCGGCAACCGATGACGCACGTGGCGCTCCGGTTGCGAGTGTGGTGGACTGAGCAGATGAACGTTCGTTGGTCGCACTGCGTGCTCAAGGTCCGAGAACTCGACAAGATGGCGCAGTTCTATTGCGACGCGTTCGGCTGGCAGGTCGCTGATCGCGGCGCACTTGGGCCCGACGCCGACATCGTCTTCTTGAGCGGAAGCTCATCGGATCACCACCAGATGGGGCTGACGAACTCACGCACCGACAGCGACGACACCAACGTGGACCACAACGCCTTTCGGGTTGACTCGATCGCCGAGGTCAAGTCCATGCTTGCGCAGATGAGCGAGCATCCCGATGTGCGCTACGCCGTGCCGGTCACACACGGCAATGCGGTGTCGGTCTACTTCGCCGACCCCGAAGGCAACGGCATCGAGATCTTCTGTGACACCCCGCTCCACGTTCCCCAGCCGGTGATCGGCAAGTGGGATCCAAGCCTCAGCGACGACGAGATCTTGGCCGCCCTCGATGAAGAGTTCGGTTCGGTCGAGGGCGCAATGTCGATGGACGCCTACCGCGCCAAACAGGCCGAGATCTTCGGCGAGGTCCTGTAACGGTTGGACTCACTGGCGGCGAGGTCCGGTGCCTAGGCTTGTGGCTCCAACAGCAGGGGGAATCATGAGTCTGAGCGAAGCAGCGGCCGTCGATGTCGACGATCTGGACAACCCGATCATGTCGGGATTCTGGAGCCAGCCGCAGCCCGTGATCGAAGAGAAGCTTGCGACGCTGCGAGCGCAGCCGCTGACGAAGTTCGCCGAGCGACCGAAGAACCCGATCAATCCCGACGATCCCACCCTGGCGCTGGCGGGCAGTGGGGCCTACGTCGCGACGCGCTACGCCGACATCATCGAGATGTCGCGCAACCCGGCAGTCTGGAGTTCGGCGGCAGGGATCACGGTGCTTGACTCACCCCCTGAGTTCAACGAGTTCTTCGGGTCGATGATCGCGATGGACGATCCTCGCCACGCCCGCCTGCGCAAGCTCGTGTCGGCCGGCTTCACCCCTCGGATGCTGGCCAAGCTCGAAGATGGCGTGACCGAACAGGCCAAGGGCATCGTCGCCGAGATCCGCGACAAGGGCAAGGTGGACTTCGTGGTCGATGTGGCGGCCCGCTTGCCGCTCAAGATCGTGTGCGACCTGATGGGCATTCCCCACTCGGAACTCGACTTCGTCTTCGAGCACACGAACACGATCCTGGGTATCAGCGACCCCGAGTTCCATCCGCCCGAGGGCATCGACATGCTGACCGCTCTGCTCATGGCTGGGGGTGCGCTCAGCGATCTGATGAAAGAGGTCGCCAAGTCCAAAGAAGGCGGCAGCTCCGACGATCTGACCACCGTGTTGGTCAATGCCGAGGTCGAGGGCGAGAAGCTCACCGATGCCGACATTGCATCGTTCTTCATCTTGTTGGTTGTCGCCGGCAACGAGACGACGCGCAATGCCATTAGCTGGGGGCTTACCTACCTGACCGACAACCCGGACCAGCGCAACCTTTGGCAGTCCGACTTCGATCGCCACGCAAACGGTGCCGTCGAAGAGATCGTGCGGTTGGCCAGCCCGGTCACCTATATGCGTCGCACCGCGACCGAGGACACCGAGCTCAGTGGGGTTCCCATCGCACAAGGCGAGAAGGTGCTCATGAACTACTTGGCCGCAAACCGTGACGAAGACGTGTTCACCGATCCGTACCGGTTCGACATTCAGCGGGCCGAAAACAACCATCTCGGCTTCGGGGGCCCGGGGCCGCACTTCTGTCTCGGAGCGCATTTGGCGCGACGTGAGATCACGGTCATGTACCGCGAGCTCTTCGCCACGCTGCCCGACATTCATGCCGCCGGCGAAGCCGATGCACTCGAAGCGAGCTTCATCCACGGCGTCAAGCACCTCGACGCCGAGTTCACGCCCGCCTAATCAGCGACGGCGGATGTCCTGGGTCCCGTAAGGATTCGGGCTTCGCCGCGGCACGCGGACACCGCTCGCGAATGCGAGCTGGATGATGCGGTACCGATGCGGTCGGTACGGCTCCAGCAGCTCGAGCATGCGCTCGTCGTTCCCGCGTTCCTCGCGCCCCAAGAACCAGCACACCAGTCCGGGCAGCCCAACGTCGCCCACGATCACCGCATCGCTCGATCCCCAGGTCATGGCCGCAAGCCCTGCGAGCGTCCAGGGTCCGATGCCTCGGATCGACTGCAACCGGGGAGCGAGTGCGTCGAAGCCATGATCGGTCTTCGGCTCGATTCTGGGCATCTCACGGGCAGAGCGGATGAGGTTGTCGGCCCGCGAACGTTCGATGCCGAACGGGTGGAACGCTTCGTACGGGAGTCGCGCGACGACGGCTGCGCTCGGCGGCACCAGGAGCTCGACAGGCCCAGGGGCTGGTGTCCCGTGGGCTCGGACCAGGGCGCGCCAGCCGTTGGACGCGTCGATGAAACGCACCCGTTGCTGCAGGATCAACCAGGCCGTGTCATGCCACACCGTCCCGGTGCTGCACAGGCGTAGGCCGGTGTTGCGTTCCCAGACGGCTCGCAACGCGGGTGTGTCTGGATCGAAACCGGTGAGGTCGTCGTCGAGACCGAGGAGGCTGTCGGTTCGGCCCAGCAACCATTCGGCTCCGTCACCCCAAGCCTCGACGGTCGCAACGGGTTCGTCGCGGTGCGTCCAGCTGATCCTCAGGCTTGCCGCTCCTTCGGGGGTCCACGTAGCCCGCTCATAGGATGCCACGCCCAATCGCGTGCAGGGGTCCCCGGCGAGGAGGGCCTGGAATCGCAGTGTCGCCCGGAGATCGATCCCCGTGATAGATCGCTGGACAGCGGCAGGCACAAGCGGAAGCTACTCGCGTCATGTCGTTGATCGCGGCGGCGACGGTTGTTTCGCGCCGTTCGATCCGCGACGATACGCGCATGGCTATCGCTGTTCCCTTCCCAACGACGGCGCCACCGGGCTACGAGCGAATCGCGAACGATCCGGTGTTCGACCCCGAGCGGCACCTGGCACTCGAAGAGCCGGCCGAGATCCTGATGTTGGCCGACTTGGGCTATGCGGATGAAGAGATCGCCACCAAGGCCACACCGGTCGCCGCGTCGACGCCATTCCGGTTGCTGAGCGACGAAGGTGCCGAAATCATGCTCGATGTCGCACGAACGCTGAAGGTGCACGCCAAGCCGGCCGGCGACCGCATTGAGAATGTGGTGCGCGGCGGCTGCTATCAGTCCCAATGGCTACGAGACCTCTGCATGAGCCAAGAAGTCTGCGATCACTTGCAGAAGATCTACGGCATCGAGGTTGCCCCGCATCCGATGCCCGTGCATCTCGGCCACATGAACTTCGAGCCCCGAGACATCAATACGTCGATCGACAAGTGGCATCACGACACGTTGCCCCTCGACTTCGTGATGACCGTCACCGATCCGGCCAAGGTCGATGGCGGCCGGTTCGAGTATTTCTTGGGCACCAAACACGAGATGGCCGAGATTGCGGCCCGCGGTGAAACGCCGCCACCCGAGCGCACCGTCGCCCCCCAATTCGCCGGCCCGGGCTACGCCATTGCCTTGCACGGCGACATGGTCGTGCACCGGGCCGGTCCATTGTTCTCGCAGTGCGAGCGCATCTCGATGGTCAATGGCTACGTCGCGACCGATACGGCCAGAGATGAGCAGAGCCGCTCCCGCGACCTCATCGTCGTCGACGATCCGACGGTGCTCTATACCGAGTGGGCCAAGTACGCCGCCTGGCGCGCGCAAGGTCGCCTCGGGACGTTGTTGGACGAACTTGATTTCACCTCGGATTACGAGGCGGTTGCCGCTGAGCTCGAACATGCCGTCGCCGACGTGCAACGAGCGATCGACGAGATGCGCGAGCAGAACAACGAGGTCAGTCACTACGGAGGCTGACCGCGCCGGTGTGCTGCGCGTCTACTCGCTCATTGGTTGCCTTTGGCGAGGTTGTCGGGGGCGCAGTAGTGGTTGGCGTTGGGGTAGCTGGTGGGTCCGCCTGTGCTGTGGGCGAGGTTGCGGTCGGCTTGGAGCCAGGCGTAGGGGGCGTCACAGCCGTCGGTTTCGCACCGCCCTCGTGACCGTAGGGCGAGGATGTGTTTCAACCATTTCGGGAAACTGCGGCTGGCGTGGGACGCATCTAATGGCCGCGACTTGGCATCGAGTACTGCCCGTTGGAGTGTGGCGACGCCGAGGACGGCGATGGCCAGTCGGGGGTGCAGCGGTGTGCCGTCGATCAGCTCGCAGCGTTTGTCGATGTCGTACGGATCGATGTCAACGGGCACATCGGCGCCGAACGCGAATCGTTGCATCGCTGCTTCGGCAACCTTGAGTCGCGACCGTTAGGTCTGGCGGCGAAGCTGATCCATCGGCAGCGCTGGTCCCTGGGCGAGCGCTGCCAAGAGGGCCTCGCCAAAGACCAGAAGAGATTGCTGCCAGGGGTGGCCAAAGGTCCCGAACGAGAAATCTTGGCTCACAAAGATGTAGTAGTCGCCGTCTGGCAGCACCGGCAGGGCTGGTAGCGGCGAGTCGTTGTCTGCGTGCGGCTCGTATCGATACGCCGGGTGTTGCCAGTCGAGGAAGTACAGATGGTCACCTGCTGGAATCAACGACTCGAATGCATGGCGGAACGCGGCGCTCACCATGGCGACGAACTCCTCGCTCCACTCGACATCGAGGTCGAAGACGATGGACGGCGCCGGCTCGATGATCGCCGGGCGCACGCGTTCGTAGTAGTCGGGCCGGAAGTCGAATCGCTCGTTGAACTGGTCCCACACGGCGCGCCGCTCTTGCCGATCAAGCTCGGTATAGCCGCGGCCTCGCACCGAGCCAGTCTGTCTGATCCCGTGGGGTGTGGCCTACGATCCCGGCCATGAGCCTCGCCTGGGAACAAGTGATCGTCGCCGCAGCAGACCCGGCGAGCTTGGGCCGGTGGTGGCGCGAGGCGCTGGGCTGGGTCATCGTCGACGACAGTTCAGAGACCTTCGAGATCCGGCCGTCGGCCGACGAAATCCCAGGGCTCCTCTTCTTGCTTGTGCCGGACGAAAAGATGTCGAAGAACCGACTTCACTTGGACTTCCGCCCAGATGACCAGGCGGCCGAGGTCGAGCGGCTCATAGCCCTCGGCGCCGAACGCATCGATATCGGCCAAGGCGAAGCCAGCTGGATTGTGCTCGCCGACCCCGAGGGCAACGAGTTCTGCGTCCTCAGCTCGGGTGGTTAGCGCGAGGGCCTAGATCGGCGGGAAGCGGAATCGGGGACCGGCGGTTTCCCAGTCCATGTGGTTGCGCACATAGACATTGGCCACATCTTGGTGCGGCGCGTGGTCCCACGACACGAGTTCGCCGCTGGTCATGGCCGCGTGCAGAACACGACGGGCGCGCTGGCTCGCCAGCACCCGATCGGTGATCGCATCTGAGTCCCAACGCTCGGCGACCTCATCCGCGAACGCTGCAGCCACACCAGCGTGTGCAGGGTCGTCGGCCAGGTTCGTCCGTTCCAGCGGGTCGGCCGCGATGTCGTAGAGCTGCGGGGGATCGGTGTCGCAGTGGATGTACTTCAGGTTGCCCCGTCGGATCATGTAGATCGGGCGCGACGTCATCTCGGCGGTGTATTCGCCGATTGCCTCGTCGACCGGATCGGTCCCGCCAGTCGCTGACTCCCAGAGGGATCGTCCAGGAAGATCTGCGCCAAGCTCTGGCCAATCGCCGCCATCGGTCGCGATGTCGAGCATCGTCGGGAGGAAGTCGAGATGCGTGCTCGCCTCGGCGACCGTCGCACCAGCAGCAACCCCAGGTCCCGCCATCACGAGTGGTACTCGCGCCGAGCGTTCGTGAAAGCTCATCTTGAACCAGGCGCCGCGGTCGCCGAGCATGTCGCCGTGGTCGGCCGTGACCATCACGACGGTGTTGTCGGCCAGCCCTGTCTCGTCGAGCACGCGCACGAGTTGGCCGATCCAGTCATCGAAGTAGGTCGTGTTGGCGTAGTAGCCGCGACGCGAGTTGCGCACGTGATCGTCGTTGTAGCCCAGCGACTCGGCCTGGATCGCCTGGCGGATGCGGCGAGTGTGCGGGTCCATCTCATCGATGTCGGGGACATCGGGCATGTCGATGTCCTCGGCGCGGTACCGCTCCCACCACTCCGGTCGCGCGACATACGGGTCGTGTGGGTGAATGAATGACGCGCACAAGAAGAACGGGCCATCGTCCTGTGAG
>CALLPT010000205.1 GCA_938015575.1 uncultured Acidimicrobiales bacterium | reverse complement strand
GCGCTGCTTGTCGTTGCCGATGCAGGTGTCGACGATGATCCGCTTGTCGCCGGTGTCGATCACGAGCGCGTGGATGCTCATGATGAGGCGGCCCTCGGGGGTGGCGAAGTGCGGCTGCATCCACTCGAGTTCGAGCGCGGCTTCTTTGGTGGCGTCGGGGAGGATGAACTTGGTGCCGCCCGGCACTTCCATCTCGACCACTCGGGTCACCGTGTAGTCGCCGATTTTCCAGGTCTCGTTCATGGTGCTCCTAGGTGATGTGCGGCACGACGTCGGTCATGAACGCCTGCATTGCTTCGAGGCGAGCATCGGGCCCGCCCGGCGCGGTGATGTCGACCAAGATGTGGTCGACCCCGATGGCGCTCCACTTCGATGCGGTCTCGATCATCTGCTCGGTTGATCCGGCGATGGACAATTCGGGGCGCATCGCGCTCGCCGGATCGAGGTAGAGGCGGATCGACAGCTGCATCTCGTCGAGGCTGCGTCCGGCCTCGACCGTGAGCTCTTGCACCCGCTTCCACTCGGACTCGACGGTCTCGATCGGCTCGAAGGCCGCGTGGAAGCAATCGCCGAAGCGAGCCGTTCGCCGAAACGCCGGTTCGCTGGCGCCGCCGATCCACACCGGCAGATGGTCCTGGATCGGCTTGGGTTCGAACTTGATCTCGGGGAACGAGTAGAACTCGCCGTCATAGCTCGGCGTCTCGGCCGTGAACAGCTCGTGGAAGATCTCGAGCTGTTCGTCGGCCCGTTTGCCCCGGTTGTCGTAGGGCATGCCGAGCACCTCGAACTCTTCGCGCATCCAGCCAATCCCGGCGCCCAGGATCGCTCGGCCGTCGCTGACGACGTCGAGGGTGGCCATGAGCTTCGCCGTCTGCACCGGTGGCCGATAGCCCATGATCAGCACGGTCTGGCCGAGCATCATCGTCTCGGTGATCCCGGCAACGAACAGGAGCGTGCCAATCGGATCCAGCCACGCCATCGAGTTCGGCGCGGGGAAGCTGCCGTCGTCGGTGTACGGGTACTTCGACTCGATGTCGGCCGGCCAAGCAATGTGATCGCTGACCCAGCCGGAATGCACGCCGAGGCGCTCGGCTTCGGCACAAAAGGTCTTGAGCGCGCTGCGGGTTGCGCCGCGTCCGAGTTGGGGAAGGTGAACACCGATGTCCATGCGCCGGCCTCCTCAGCGACCCTTGAACTCGGGCTCGCGCTTTTCGACGAACGCCTTGCTTGCTTCGAGGTGATCCTCGGTCGTGCCGGAATGGCGGTGATGGGTCGCCTCGAGTTCGAGCGTGGTCATGAGGTCGCCGGTGACCGACCGGTTGATGTTCTCCTTCATGTACCGATACGCGATCGGTGGCCCTGCGGCGAGCTTCGAGGCCGTCGAACGCCACTCGTCTTCGAACGTGTCTGCGGTCGCGGTCCAGTTCACGATGCCCAGGTCGAGCGCGGTGTCCATCGTCATGCGCTCGGGCAGGAAGTAGAGCTCCTTGGCTTTCGCCGGTCCGACCAGTTGTGTCAAGAACCAGGTGCCGCCGTAGTCGCCGGCCAGGCCAACCCGGGCAAACGCGGTGGTCAGAATGGCCGTGTCGAGCGCGATGCGCATGTCGCACGCCAACGCCATCGACAGGCCGGCGCCGGCCGCCGCGCCGCCGATCGCCGCAAGCGTGGGTTTCGGCATCTCGAACAACTTGCCCGAGGTCGCCTTGTGGTTCAACCGCTGCTGATGCACGCCTTCGTCCCAGCTGGTGCCTTCGGTCGATCCCGCGCCGCCGCCCTCGGCGAATCCCTTGACATCGCCGCCCGCGCAAAAAGCGCCGCCCGCACCGGTGAGCACGACGCACTTCACATCGGCTGCGGTCTCGAAGTCGTCGAGGCACGTGGCGATGCCGTCGAGCATGGCGCCGGTCAATGCGTTGCGGCGTTCGGGCCGGTTCATCGTGATGATGCCGATGCCGTCGGTGACTTCGCCGGTCAGCGCGTCTGTGCCGGTGTTGATGGAACGACCCATGTTTCCCCCTGGGGTTGCGTCAGGTGCCGATGATCGCAGACGCGCCCCGATCCTCGGGAATTGGTGCTCGGGAGAGAGAAAGCCCCCGGCAGTCGGATCTTTCGACCGGAATGCCGGGGGCCTTGGTTCTCGTGTCGCCGGGGACCGGCGGCGGGATCAGTTCCGGAAGCGACGGGCTTCGCGAGCGAAGAGTGCGCCCGCGGCGAGGATGGCCGACCCGGCGATGACCAGGGGTGCCGTCGTCGTGCCCGTGACGGGCAGCTCTTCGTCGGTGCCTTCGTCGGTGCCCCCATCAGTGCCACCGACGGCTTCGTCGACGATCGTGATCCGGCTGTCGGTCTCGGGGTAGTCGGCTGCGCTCACGGTGCCGCCAAGCTCGTTGGCGATGTGATCAGCCAGCGCCCGTTGGTAGCTGGTGCCGACCCGAGCGAAGTCGATGTCGCCGAGCGGGTAGCAGTCGCCGCCGCGGGCCAAGAAGTCGGCAGTGGCGAGCACTACCGGGTCGCCCGGGACCACCGCACCGTCTTGGACGATGGCGGTGCCATCGCTCAGCGTGACATCGGTGACTCGTGAACCCGGGTCGCCAATCAGGCTGCAGTCGCCTTCGTGGTCGATGGCACGACCTGGGTTGGCGACATTCACGTTCATGGTGAACCCAGCGACCTGAGCGAAGCGGCCCTCAGCGTCGGGCAAGCCCGAGACGGCGTTTTCGAGCAGCTCCTTGAAGCGCTCGCGCGGGACTTCCATCGTGACGACGAAGTTCGGGAACGGCGCAATGTCGAACGTGTCGGCGAGCGAGACGTCGCCGGCAGGGATCACCGCGTCGTTGCGAATGCCGCCGCCGTTTTGAATTGCCACGTTGGGAACCGGCGCACCGAACACTGGCGCCAGCTGGCGGCCGGCACTGAGCAGGGCATCAGCGAGCAGTGACCCCTCGTTGGAGCTCATCGTGCGAACCGATGCGCGCTGCCCGTCGAGGGCAACCTCGCTCGTGCCAACGATCGTGCCTGCCAGGTCCGCGAGGTCGGCGGTGAGAGGATCGACCACGCCGGCTTGGACATCGGCATCGGGTTCGATGTCGCCGACCCCATGCGCCGAGCCGTTGACGCCGGTGACGACGCCGTTGGCGTCGAAGGTCACGTCGAGCTGGCCGATGCATCGGTATCCGCCAGGCCCGGTCACGACTGGTGTCTCGCCGATGAACAGCGGGTAGGACGCGGCTGCGTCTTCGTCGGGCAGACAGGTGTCGCCGTCGTTCTTGAGGAGCTCGTCGCCGCCGCCGGCGATGACGACATCGACACCGTTGAGCTGCGGTACAAGCTCGCGATCCTGGGTCAGACCTTGGAGGTGGCTGATGAGGATGATCATGTCGACACCGGCCGCCGTGAGCACGTCGGCCTCGGTGTTGACGGCTGCTGCGACGTCAGCGCTGATGCTCACGTTGCGCGGGCTGGAGATGTTTGGTAGCCGCGGCGTGATCGCACCGATGACACCCACAGGGCCGCCGTCGGTCTCGATGATCGTCGAAGCGGCAATGCGGCCCTCGTCGACCAGCGCTTGCAACGCGGGCTCGCCGCTGAAGTCGGCGTTGGCGCTCAGGAACGGAATCGCCGGGTCGAACCCACGCACGAACTCGGCCGCGGTTTCCGGGCCGAAGTCGAAGTCGTGGTTACCGAGCGCCATGGCGTCGTAGAGGCCGCTGAGGGCAATCGAGTCGTAGTACGGCACGCCGTTGGCGACGGCCGCGCTGAACTCCTTTGACGCAAGGAAGTTGTCACCTGAGGTAAGCGTGACGACGCCGTCGCCGGGTGCGTCAGCCTGGAGCTGTTTCATCCGGGCCACGAATCGGGCGATGCCCGGGTCCTCGTCGCCCGGAAGCAGATTCGATTCCCCGTCGTTGTTGTGCAGGATCGTGATCGTCGTGCCGTCCTGCGCGTCGGCGGACACCGGGGCTACCAGCGTCGCCAACATCAGGACTGCCGAGATCACACTGAGTAGTACGGCCGCTCGTTTCACGCGTCTCTCCTTGCGTCGGATGCACGCGAACCTAGTTCATCGCCGAGATCGCTTGATGACGTTGCCATGAACGGCTCGCGAACGCGAGGAACAGGCCAAAACCTCGATGTCCGAGGCACAAGGCCTCGGACATCGGGTATTCAGCGATTCCACCGAATGGCGGCTGGGTAGTACGCCCTTGCGCTGCGTCCCATTGAGTGCAGCAGGCCTTCTAGAGGTTCAGCTCTACAGAGCGGGGCAGGCGACGTTGGGGATGCCGACCTCGCACTGGGTGATGAGAAGAGCGTCGACGACATTGGTCATGCCGTCATTGTTCGTGTCGCCAGAACCGCAACCGACCATGGGCTGCGAGGTACCGACTTCGATCTGGGTGATCATGAGTGCGTCGACCACGTCGGTGGTGCCAGAGCAGTTGACGTCCATGAGCTCATAGGTGGGGAGGGCGGCGATCGTGCCGACCTGATGCGAGTAGGTCTGGCCACCCTTGTCTTCGCCGAAGAAGTGCAGCTGCTCGTTGCCGATGATGGCGACGCCTTCGACCTGGCTGAAGTTGCGGAGACGGATCTCGCTGATCAGCTCGTAGGTGCTGCCGCTGGGGCCCCAGGTCACATCGATGTGCAGGGCCTTCTTCTCCTGGTGG
Source organism: uncultured Acidimicrobiales bacterium (assembly GCA_938015575.1). Lineage (GTDB taxonomy): Bacteria > Actinomycetota > Acidimicrobiia > Acidimicrobiales > UBA10347 > UBA10347. Next base: position 7,783 of record CALLPT010000205.1, on the reverse strand, counting down.
CTGACCACGATCAGGCTGTCGTCCTGGGCGGCAACGACGCCGCTGGCGTCGCTCAGGGCCGGCAACATGACCTGGCCGAGGAAGCCGCCGGTCGAGGTGTACTTGGTGATGCTGGCCGGCATCTCGTCGACCACGAAGAACGAACCGTCGGAACCAATGGCGATGCCTTCGGTGCCCGAGTTGCCCTGTGGGCCACCGACCGTGATCTGCTCGACGACGTCGGAGCTGGTGATCGTGTTGCTCGACGTCGGCACATCGATGATGTAGGCGACGCCGGTTCCTTCGCTCAGGAATGCGTAGCGGTCGCCGCTCATCCAAGCAACGCCTTCCCAGTCGGCAAGGCTGCCGAGCGAGAGGGTGAGTACCCGGACCGATTGGCTGTGGTCGATCGAGCCGTCGGTATTGAGCGCGAACTCATAGGCGTTGATCTCGTCGTCGACGACAAGAAGAACGTTGCGGTCGGCGTTATAGGTGGCGCCGGAGAACTCGGTTGCCCCCGAGCCCATGTCGCCCGATGCCGATTCGATCTCGGTGAGAGATTCGATGGCAACTGCCGCGGTGGCGGTCACCGTGAACAGTGCCGCAAGGATCGCAAGTATGCCGAGTCCTCGGCGTGCTCGCTGGGTGAATGATCGCTGAATCATGTGCAACCGTTCGGCCCGCGCTCATGGCATGGCAGGCGTCGGTCGCTGATTGAAGCGAGCGGTCTGGTGTCGGGGGCCCAGTGGTGTACGTGACCTCCGACCTAGAGGGTCCTGGGCCGTCCGGCCCCGCTGGGGTATGGCCTAGTAGCCGGTAGCGGCCAAGTGCTGCGGATTACCCGCGGACACCGCCCCAGGGGATACCCGCGAGGTCGCGAAGAACCGGGTCAAAGGTGGTCAGGTCGTCGAGCACAAAATTCGACAGATCGTCGTGTCCGCAGGCCCGAGCCAGCACCGACATCAGGTCGACACTGGACTCGAAGAAGCGAGCGAGGCGATCCGCAGCATCGTCGACGATCAGGCGCAGCCGAAGGTCCTTTTGCTGGGTTGCAATACCAACCGGACAGTTGTCGGTGTGGCAGGCGCGCATGCCGATACAGCCGATCGCCTGCATTGCTGAGTTCGACACAGCAATCGCGTCGGCACCGAGGGCGAGCGCTTTGGCGAAGTCGGTATGGACCCGCAGACCGCCGGTGATGACGAGGGTGACATCGCTGCAGCCCAGGCTGTCGAGGTGGCGTCGAGCGCGAGCGAGGGCGGCGATTGTCGGGACCGAAATATGGTCACGGAAGATGGTGGGAGCGGCGCCGGTGCCACCTCCACGACCGTCGAGGATGATGTAGTCGACGCCGATCTCGAGCGCGGCGTCGATGTCGGCTTCGATGTGTTGGGCCGACAACTTGGCGCCGATCGGGATGCCACCCGACTCGGCGCGGACCGCCTCGGCCACGTCGCGGAAGTCTTGGAGCGAGTGCAGATCGGTGAACGTCGCGGGCGAGATGGCGGATTCGCCTTCGTTCAGCCCGCGCACCTCGGCGATACGTCCTTTTACTTTGTGGCCGGGAAGATGGCCGCCGGTGCCGGTCTTGGCGCCTTGGCCGAACTTGAAGTGGAACGCCTGCACGTTGCGGACCTTGGCCAGATCCCAGCCGAAGCGACCCGAGGCCAGTTCGTAGAAGTAACGGCGATTCGCCGCCTGTTCCTCGGGCAACATGCCGCCCTCGCCCGAACAGATACCGGTACCGGCTCGGTCGGCGCCCATGGCGAGTGCCGTCTTGGCTTCTTCGGACAGCGCGCCAAAGCTCATGTCCGAGACGAAGAGCGGAATGTCGAGTTGCAGCGGCTTTGCGGCCTTGGGGCCGATGGTCACTGACGTCGCAACAGGCACCTCGTCGAGCAGGGGTCGCTTGGCGAGCTGGGCGGTGACGAACTGGATCGCATCCCACTTGGGTAGCTCGTCTCGAGGCACGCCCATCGCGCTCACGGGACCGTGGTGGCCGAGCTTCGACAAACCCTCGGTGGCGAGTTGGCGGATCAGGTTGACGTGCGGTTCCTCGGGCGCGCCATGGTGATCCTGGTAGGCGCCCTGGTAGCTTTCGCGGTCGTACGGCTGCGGATTGTCTGCTTCCCACGCGGCGATTTCGGCCGCGTCGACCATGACCTGGCCTTCTTCGATCCATGATCCGAAGACCGGCAGGCGCTCGGCATTGTTGTAGGCCGAGATGCCGGTCGTCACCCGGTAGTCCCATCCGTGCACACCACAGATCAAGTCTTCGCCGCTGACGTGACCATCGGACATGAGTGCGCCACGGTGCAGGCAGCGCCCGTAGAGCACGGTCACGTCGTCGTCTTGGCGCACGATGACGAGATCGACGTTGCCGACGAGCGCGCCGGCTGGTTCACGGTCGCCGAGCTCGGCGAAGTTCGCGATCGCGATCGGGCGAGTTGCGTTCGTTTCCATTGGGTGGCCTCCTCAGCCGAGTGCGTCGCGGGTGTCGGACCAGAACTGTGTGGCTATTTCTACGGGGTCGAAGGTCGATGCGTCGCCGCCGAAGTCGGATAGCCGCAGCAGGGCGCCGGGGAAGCTCGGAGCATTCCACCGGGCATCGCTCGTGTCGAGGCCGATCCGATCGGGCCACCAAACACTCACGTACAGGTAGGGCTCGTCGATGGCGTCGTCTCCGGGCGAGGCGCCGTAGCTGCCTCGGTGGTCTTCGTCGCCGACTTCGATCGCCGGGTCGAAGTGGCCGGGCCAGAGTTGGGGCCGGCTCGGGTCAACAGAGGCTGCATCGGCTCGCACCGCCTCGAGCGCGGCGAACGCCATCGCGAACCAGCGGCCCAGGAACAGCGATGCCTCGGCATCGACGGCGAGCTCCTGGTCGATATCGCCGACCGGGGGTGAGTCGTGTTCCGCCGCAGTCTCGGTATCGATGCCGACGTCCAAGAACGAAGCGGCCGCGCGCAGCGTCGTGATTGGTGTCGAGCGGGCGGTGTCGCCGATCTGGTCAACCAGGCGATCGCCGACCACCCGGATCTGGCGGTCATTACCGAAGAAGGGTGTGCCGAAACCATGCAGCGTCGACCGCAACCCGAACTTGCCGTTCTGCCCATGGCGCGCGGGCGCGATCACATAGGTCGCCAAGCGGTGCAAGGCAATACGTGTCGAGGACAGGTTGGCGGGGACTGATCCCAGTGAACGGTCACCGGCGAGCATCCGGTCTGCGGCCCATGCGTCGTTGTCGGGATTCGCTGCGAGCCACGCGGCCCAGTCGATCGGGTTGTCCGTCGCGACCGGGTCGTCGGCGAACGGTTCGGCCGTGATCGCCGGCGGTGACGGTTCGTAGACCCAGGCGCCGGCGTCGCCGGTGTGCTCGATGGCCTCGGCCCTCGCGTTGCGGGCGGCAACCCGTGGATCGGTATCAGAGATGGCAGACATGCAGCATGAACCCGCTTTGTGTTCGGACACTTCCCGGCGGCGCCGAGTCTGGCACGAAAGCGGCCGCCGTGAGAGCACGGTGTAAGCGTCAACTTTGACCTCGTGCCGGTCTGTCGCTAGGAACGATGCATGCTCAAGATCGGGATCTTCCCACCGTCGCTCGAGCCGAGCGCCCTTTCGTTTGTGCGTGACGCCGAGCGGCTTGGCGTCGATTCGTTGTGGGCGCCCGAGGCCTGGATGTACGACGCGCTCACCCCGCTCGCGTTCTTTGCGTCGGCGACCAAGACGATGCGGCTTGCGACCGGATGTGTTCAGCTCGGCGCCCGTTCCCCCGCGATGTTGGCGATGTCGGCCCTCGCGTTGCAGAAGATGTCCGAGGGTCGGTTCGTGCTCGGCGTCGGCACGAGTGGGCCGCAGGTGATGGAGGGGTGGCATGGCGTGCGCTTCGACAAGCCGGTGACCAGGACTCGTGAGACGATCGACATCATTCGCACGATCGTTTCGGGCGAGCGGCTGAGCTACGACGGCAGCGAGTACCAGCTGCCGTTGCCGGATAGCCAGGGGCGCTCGCTGCGTTCGCCGGTGGCCGAGGGCGAGGTGCCGATCTATGTCGCCTCGATGGGCCCGGCGAATCTCAAGCTGACCGGCGCTGCTTCTGACGGCTGGATTGGCACGGCATTTCTGCCCGAGTCAGCCGATGTCTTCATCGACCCGATTCGCGAGGGTGCCGAAGGAGCTGGCCGTTCGCTCGACGATGTGGAGCTGACGGTCGCGGCAACGCTCGAGTTCGCGGATGATCCCGAGTCGGCTGGGCGCCGCCACGCCGACGGGTACGCGTTCACCATCGGCGCGATGGGTTCGTCATCGACCAACTTCTACAACCGAGCCTTTGACCGTCAGGGTTTCGGCGAAGCGGTCGAAAAGGTGCAGGAGCTGTGGCAATCGGGAGATCGCGAGGGTGCAGCCGCGGCGGTGCCGATCGAGATCGGCTTGGGCACCAACCTGCTCGGCGGCGACGCGGAGATTCTCGACCGCTTGCGGAAGCATCGTGATGCCGGCGTGGCGACGATCCGTGTCGCTATGGGCGGCGATGAAAGCCGCGACCGTCTCGACGATCTTGCGCGGCTCATGGACCTGGTGCAGGCCGTCAACGCCGAGGTCGACTAGCTCGGCACAACCGTGGGATAGACGGGTCGCCACATGCGACGGTCGATCGCGCTATCGATTTCTTCGTCGGTCATCGGTGGCGTGAGCCCGTCGTCACGGGCTTGTCGGGCGACGGCGCGCGCGATCCGAACGCTGACCTCGGGAACCGAATCGAGGGGTGGAAGCACGCCGTCGGCGACACCACCTTGTTCTGATCCATAGACGGCCTTGGCAGCGGTCATCAACAGGCGAGGGGTGATGCTCGTCGCGCCGACGGCGACTGCGCCGAGCCCCAGGCCCGGAAACACGTACACGTTGTTCGCCTGAGAAATGTGGTGAGTGGTTCCGTTGTGCTCGACCGGGTCGAACGGGCTGCCGGTGGCGACGAGTGCGTGTCCATCGGTCCAGCGAATGATGTCGGCAGGCGTCGCCTCGATCCGGCTTGTCGGGTTCGACAGCGGCATGACAACCGGCCGGTCGGTGTTGTCCATCAGCGCCTTGATCGCCGGTTCGGGGAACAGGCCCGGCTGGCCCGATACCCCGATCAGCACCGTCGCCCGGCTGCGTCGGATGACCTTGTCGATCGGCACGGCTCCGTCGGGCCAATCGCCCAGGTCATTGCTGTCCAGGTGGGATCGCGGATGCGCGAGATCGGTTTGGTAGGGCGCGAGGTCGTCTCGGCCGTCGTGCAAAAGGCCGTGACGATCGAGGATCCACAGGTGTTCCAACGGCCGGTCGACGCCTTCGGCGCGCAGTGCCTCGACCAACATGTCGGCGATGCCGGTCCCCGCTGACCCTGCGCCCACGATGCAGAACTGCTGGTCTGCCAAGTCGCGCCCGGTGCCGGCAATGGCGGACCAGATCGCGGCGAGCGCAACCGCGGCCGTGCCTTCGATGTCATCGTTGAAGCTCAGGATCCGATCCCGATAGGCGTCCACCAGTCGGGCCGCGTTGTGCGAGGCGAAGTCTTCCCACTGCAACAGCACACCAGGGAATCGCCGGCCGAGTTCGGTCACGAACTGGTCGATGAACGCGTCGTACTCGGCGCCGCTGACCCGCTCGTGACGCCAGCCCAGATACTCGGGATCCGCCAGGCGGTCTTCGTTGTTCGTGCCGACGTCGAGAACGATGGGCAGCGTGCGGGTGGGGTCGATGCCACCGAAGGCGGAATACAGCGCGAGCTTGCCGTTGGGAATGCCGATGCCGCCGACACCTTGATCGCCTAGCCCCAGGATCCGTTCGCCGTCGGTCACGACAACGACGTCGACGGGATGATCGACATTGTCGAGTTGTTCGGCCATCGTGTCGCGGTTCCGGTAGGACAGGAAGAGCCCCTGCGAGCGCCGGTAAATGCGGCTGAACTGCTGGGTGGCCGTGCCCACCGTCGGCGTGTACACGATCGGCATCGTGTCGCGCAGGTTCGCCCGCAGGAACGCGTAGAACAGGGTCTCGTTGTGGTCCTGGAGCGCCCGCAAGTACACGTGGCGTTCCAGGTCGTCGTGCATGCGATCAAACTCGTTACGAGTGCGCGCCAGCTGCTCGTCGATCGTCTCGACACTGTCAGGAAGCAGTCCGACGAGCCCGAGCGCTGTCCGCTCGTCGTCAGTAAAGGCAGTGCCCTTGTTCAGCCCCGGGTCAGCGAGCAACCCCCGCCCGCGCAGCGGAGTCGAAACAATCGGTGCGGTTGTGGCGTCATCCATCGTCTTCCATCCTGGCGGCCAAAGCGTCGTGACCGTCGTGAAGCTAGTCAGGCGACAACCCCAGCGCAGCGTGGAGACTTCCGATGCGACCGGCTAGGCAGCCGAGGTCAGTTGGATGTGGATCGTGATGAACTCGGTCGGCGTCAGTGGCGCGAAGCCGACGAACACGTTGATGCGACCTTGCTGCTGGTCCGCTGGGGTCGTCGTGGTCGGGTCGCAGCGGACGAAGAACGAGTCCGATGCGGCCGTGCCGCTGAACGCTCCCTGTTGGTACAACGATGCCAAGAAGCTCGTGATGCTGTGGCGCAGCCGCGACCATGTCGCCTCGTCGTTCGGCTCGAAGACGGCCCATCGCACGCCCTCGATGATCGACGATTCGATGAACAGGGCGAGCCGCCGGACGTTGACGTACTTCCACTCGCTGTTGTGTAGGTCGGCGCCGACCATGGTTCGGGCACCCCAGACAACCGATCCTTGGATCGGGAAGACTCGGATCGCGTTGATGCCCAGCTGACCGAGGGCTCCGTTGTGCGCGTCGTTGAGACGCTCGGTTGGTCGAAGCACGTTCGTCAGCGACGACTCGGTGCCAGCCGGCGCCTTCCACACGCCGCGATTCGAGTCCGTTCGTGCATACACGCCGGCGATGGTTCCCGACGCCTCGGTGGTCATCGGTTCGCCGGCGGTCGGGTCAGGGATCTCGAGGCTCGGGAAGTACACGGCCGAGTTCTCGGACTTGTCGCCGACAGCGTCGAACCATGTGGTGAGTTGGTCTATCTGAGATTCGAGCGGTTGTGTGGCATCGATGACTTCGCTCGGTGGGTCCGCAATGAAGAACGCTCGCTGCCGCTCGCAGAGCTCAGTTGCCGTCGCGTAGGCCTCGAGCCAGGCGGCGGCGCTGAATGTGCTCATCGCCGGAAGACACAGCAGGTTGAAGGGGATTGATTCCGAAGCGAGCGTGTACAAGCCGGTGCTTGGGCGCCCACGGCCCGGATCGCCTTGGATACCCAAGGCACTCGGTCCGTCGATGCTGTAATCATCGACTCCTCCAGCGAACGTGCCGCCGCGAAACGCCGGGAAGTCTGGATCGTTGGTGTTCGCGCTCGCCGTGATCGACATGGCGTCGTCGATGTCGACGCAGACGTCGCTCGCGTCTGCACCGGCTGACGCAGATCCCGTGTGCACTCGCGCCAGCGAGGACTGTTGCTGGAGCACATCGTCGACAAACTGTGGGTGCGCGGGGTCCGAGCTCAGGCCGCGAAAGACCTCGATCTGTCGGATGCCGGCGGCGGTCGACGTTGCCAGCTCGCGGACCACCAGGTCGAACAAGTCACTCGCGTCGGCGCTTGGTTGGGTGGCCGCTTGGAGCTGATTGCCCCAGGTTCCCGGACCGTTGGCGACGAGGTCGACATGGGTCGTCGAGACGCTTGCCGCGACGGCATTTGTGCCGGCGATGCGAACCACCCACGCGCTCGAGCCACCGTTCAGGAAGAACTGCGCGATGCCGTAGCTGGCCGCGCTGT
>CALLPT010000204.1 GCA_938015575.1 uncultured Acidimicrobiales bacterium | reverse complement strand
CGGTCACGAACGCTCTCGTCAGAGGCATAGCTCTGCGGGAGCTGCTTGATCGCGACCAGGCGCCCGAGCTGGGCATGGCGGGCTTCGTAGACGACGCCGAACGCCCCTTCGCCGAGTTGGCCCGCGATCTCATAGGCAGGTAGCGCTCGTTCGAGTGAGGTCCGCGCCTCGTCGGTCATGTCTCCCACCTCGGTGTTCTTCTCGCTTGGCGTCGCTCCTGTGGGTGACGCCGGCCGCCGCTACGACCGCCCAACGTAGTGTCGTCGAAACGTGGGTTGCGAGCCAGAGGGAACCATCCCCAACATTGCCAACGAACAAGGACGGTCGGGGCGTGGGAGCGACACCGGTAGCGTGAACGGCGGCGAGCAGTTCCTTCCGAGGGTCGATGACTGAGAACAACTTGACTCAACTTGTCGGCGCCCTCGGGGGTTGGATCGAGGCGCGGCCCTATGGTGCCGACCAAGATGCGCTTGATCGCGCCGCTCGAATCGTGCTCGACATGCGGTTGCTCGGCGTCGCGATCGATGACTTCGATGCGCCTGAGCTCGCCGCACTCGACGATGCGGACCGCAAAGTCGTCGAAGAAGCACGGGTCTGGGCCCAGGCCCGGCGCGAAGAATCCCACCGTCGCCAAGCCGCGGAAGCGCGTGCTGCTCGCCAGCGTCGAGTGGCCGCGCGCGAAGCCTCACCGAGCACCCCGTTCTCGCCGGCGACGGCGGATCGAGTGGATCCGTCCGCTTCGTCTGTCGACACGAAACGGCCATCTTCGCCAAGCGGTGTGAGCGAACGCGGGGGCAATGGGTCTGACAATGTGTCGGATCCTCGGGGCGCCTCGCCAGGTAGACGCGATAGCGATGGCGCCGCCGCGATGGCTCCCATGGTCGGCGATCGACCTGCGGGCGACCACGACCAAGACCTTGTCGACGAGGACAACTTCTTCTCGGCAGAACCCCGTGGTCGCGACGCGGTCGATCGGGAACCCGGTGCGTTGAGCGCACCGAATCGCACCAAGCAGAAACACGACGGGCCAAAGCATCGCGGCGTCGGTGACGAACGGCACCCAAATGGCGCCGAGCTACGCGACTCCGATGACCACGAGTTCTTCACCGTCGACGAGCTCGTGTCCAATACGTCGTCCGACACTTGGCTTCGTCCCGATGTGGTGTTCAAGGTTGTCGTCGTGATCTGGGCGATCGCTGCGCTCGGTGTGGTCGCGGTCTTGCTGGGCCTCGTGTTCGGCTGATTCGGCCGCTAGCCCGCCCAGCTCGGAACAGTGGTCCGGAACAAGGTGCCGTCGCCCTCGACGCTCCATTCGCTGTCGCTGGCATCGATCCACACCGGAGTGCCGGTCTCGATGCCGAACGCAGCATCACCTGAGCTGATCCGGAATCCGCCCGACGTCGCGATCAGAATCTCGGGGCCCGTACTCGTTGCCGTGTAGCCCTCGTCGACGACGAGGCGGGTCAGCGAGAATTCGCGCACCGGTGAATCGAACGTGTGAGCATTGCTCGTCGGTCGCTGCACCGGAGGATCGATCGGTGTCGTGTCGACGACCGCAGACAGCTCGGCGACATCGACGTGCTTCGGCGTGAGCCCGCCTCGGATCACGTTGTCGCTATTCGCCATGATCTCGATTCCCGCGCCCTGCACATAGGCGTGCAGCACACCAGCTTCGAGGAACAGGGCCTCGCCCGGCTCGAGAGTGAAGTGATTGAGGAGTAGCGCCACGACGACACCCGGATCGCCGGGATAGAGCGCCTGGAGGCGATGCGTCCACATGATTTCTGTCAGCCAAGGACCGTCGCTCGCGGTCGTGGCCGCATGCACGACGCCGCTCGTCAGGCGGATCGCGTCGTCGGCGTCGAGCGTGAGCAGCCACTGCAGCACGTCGGCCAGCACGTCGGCGTCGTCGCCCTCTTGTGCGAGTCGCTCGGTGAGCGGTGCCGTTTCGGAGGAGTGCAGGCAAGCCATCAGATCTCGGCTCTGCTCGACCGGCCGAAACCCACACTTCGCATCAAAGGGGGTGAGCGCGCAGATCAGTTCGGGCTTGTGGTTCGCATCGCGGTAGGTCCGCGTTGGTGCATCGAGGGGAACTCCGGCGTCGTTCTCGCGAGCGAAGCCGACCTGGGCTTGGGCGAGGTTCGGGTGCGTTTGGATGGACAGTGGTTGGGCCGCTGCGAGCACCTTCTTCAAAAATGGCAGCTGGCCGAACGCCGCAGCCGGGCCGAGCGAGGCTTCGAGGTCGTGCGCGATGTGCTCGTCGAGGCCGATGTCACCCGACCGCAGACGGCTGGGAGCCTTGGGGTGGGCTCCCATCCACAGTTCCGCTTCGGGCTGCCCGGTGGGGGTGCGCTGCTGCAGCTCCGGGATGAACGAGGGGTCACCCCATCCATAGTCCTGGACGGCCGAAGCCAAGAGATCCATGGCGTAAACGGTACGGGCCGTGAGCTGCGAGCACTGGGCGCGGTTTCCGAACGGGCCGTTCGACCTAATGGGGTAGGGGTATCAGTCGGCCAGCGCCTGCACGACGTAGTCGAAGATGCGTCGCTTGACCCGTAGGTCGTTGAGGTCCGCGCCGAGCTCGGCGATCACGGGATCGGGGTCATCGGGGATGCTGACCTCGTCGTCGGTGGCGGCGCGTCGCTCGTTCAGCTCGAGCGATAGGGCCATCTCCAGGCGCTCGCGGTCGAGCACATACTCGCGGTGCTGCAGGAAGTAGCGCTCGGTGCGATCCTCGTTCTCGGCCAGCGTCGCCCGGGTGTCGACCAGTTCGCCTTCGAGTTCAGCGATCCGCTCCCGCAACGTCTGCATTGGGCCGTCGGTCGGGACGACCCGGGTGCGAGGTACTCGTTCGACGAAGGGGTTGAGCACCGTGACCCGTGCGGTCCCGTCGCTGGTCGGCAGGCTCGGGACGCTCACGGGCAAGGTCGCGATTTCCTTGGGGCTCAGCCGATCTGTCGGCGGAAGTGGTTCGCCCGAGAGCGCCACGCGCTCGATCTGGTGCCCGAGCTCGTGGTCGATGTTCGACGGGTTGAAGACCCGCAGTGCGAACCGGCCGTCGGGCTGGGGCACCGTTGCCGTGGTCGGCGCGCCGAAGGAGGCCAGCGACCAGTCCGTTCCGGATCCGGCGCCGCCGTCGACGTCGACGAGCATCGGCGGGTTCTGCCACGCATCGTTGAGCGCAGCGAGGCCCGACTTCTCGAGCGGACCCGACAAGAACGCGACGGCCAGGCGGTGGGTGACCGTGCGTTCGCACCGGGCGCCGGGCACGTACATGGCGGGGCCGGCGTCACCGCTTCGCAGCCGCAGGCCGGTCTTGGCGAGCCACTCGACCGAACGACGCAGCGCAATCGAGATCGTGCCGTCGGCTTGGCTTCGATAGGCGCGAGGGCCCTTGGCCAGGACCGCTCGAGTGGCGGCGTCGTCGTGCATCGCCACGAAGTCGTGGAACGGGAACTCGGTCACCCAGTCGACTTCGCGCTGACCCATGAGCACGGCGGCGAGCGCAGGGTCGATGTCGAACTCGAACAGGTCGTCGTCGTCGTGGGTTCGTTCGACGACATCGAACGGCATGCCGGCGTGCACCGTTGGAGAAGCAAGGCCGGTCGCCACGTGGGCATCGAGTCGGAAGCCCACACCGGTCGAGTCGAGGGCCATGGTCAGGTCGACCAAGGGGCCGGAATCGAACCGTGCGTCCACGACGGCCGAGACGGAGAGCTCGTCGCTCTCGAAGCGCCATGTGGTGCGAACGGTCGCGTCCAGGTCGCTCTCATCGACGTGCACGACCTCGCCATCGAGGTGAAGCTCGCCCAGCATGTCGCCGGGCTCGCTCGAATAGGTGTCGCCGTCATCGCGACGCACGACGAGCCGGAGCAGCGGGTCCGCCGAGCCGGCTACGTGGAAGCCCGTCCGATCCACGACGAGATCGAAGTGGTCGTTGTGCCAGCTGAACACCTCGACGGGGCGTTCGATCGATCGCACGCTGTCGGAACGTTCGACTCGCGTGATTTCGTAACCGTTCGTCTCGACGAGCGCGGCGTCGCCGGCGACGCGTTGCACGCTCGAGGAGGCGACCGTCGAAGTCGACAGCGCGTACCGACCGGGCGCGAACCCGTCGAAGATTGCTGAAGCGGCGCTTTCGACCAACTCGTTGCCGCGGGCCAGGATCGCTCGGTACGAGCGTTCCATGCGTTCGTGGACCTGGTCGATGCTGACCCCGCAGATGCAGTCGTGCACGCCGTTCTGCAACAGGGTCCGACTGGCTCGTTCAAGCTCCTCGCGGTCGACCCGGTGGCCGACGGTTGCCGCGATCGCGAGCACGGGTTCGACTCGGCGGTGCAGGCTCAGCTCGCAGTCGTGGTGTTGGACCTTGAGATAGGTGCGGGCCGAGAGCGAGCCCGGAAACGTCGAGCCGTACTTGCCCGAGATGAGCTCGCCGTGCAGTGCCGGCGCAGTCGCAACGTGCGACTGGATTGCATCGACATAGGAACTGGGCGACGACGCGATCAGGTTGATCGTCGACGGCACGTCGAGATCCTCGTAGTAGCGAGCCGGATCCTCGGGTTCAGTGTCGAGGTCGTAGCCGTCGAAAAGCGGCACGGGTAGGCCGTTGTAGTGCGGCGCGAGCTTGTCGGTTTCGGCCACGAGTCGGTGGACGGCAATGTCGGGTGTGTTCGTGATGCCGTACAGGTTCCGGTAGCCGCCGAACAGGTCGATCGTCGTGAGCTCGGTGCCGTCGGATCCGGTCCAGCGAAAGACGGGATGCATGACCGGTACGCCTCGCCAGACGTAGGCGGCACGCAGGCCGATCTGGGCGAGCAGCTGCGGCGCTTGGGAGATGTGACCGAACGTGTCGACGAGCCAGGCGACGTCGGGACGGCCTCCGAGCGAAGCGGCGTCGGCCAACCCGTGTTGCAGGTTGCGCACATGCAGCTCGCCGCTGACCATGCGCCAATCGGGCTGGGAGTAGCAGGGGCCGATCGTTACGTTGCCAGCGGCGATTAGACGCCGGACACGTTCGCGATCACCGGGGTGATTGCCCAGCAGGTCTTCGATCGCCAGCGTCTGGCCATCGAACAGGTACTCATAGGCCGGGTTCTGTTCGGCGAGCTTGGTCAGCGACTCGATCAGTGCGGGCACCCACGCGGTCGTGTACTCATGCGTGAGGAACCACTCGCGATCCCAGTGGGTGTGGTTGATCAGATGGACGTCGGTCATGGTGATCCGTTTCCCAGATGATGGTTTGGAAGTCAATCGGCAGCGGGGCCCGAAGATTCACGAAGTACAAGCGATGTTTCGATGCGGTGTTCGGCATGCAGCAGGTCGTTCGACTCCACCTGGCGCACGAGTAGTTGCACCAGCGCGGCGCCAACGTCGGTCGCGGACTGGCGCACGGTCGTGAGCGCCGGCCGCACCTGACGGGCCGCCCGGATGTCATCGAACCCGATGATGCTGATGTCACCCGGGATCGACAAGCCGAGATCAGTCGCGGCTTCGAGTGCGCCAAGCGCCAGCAGGTCGTTCATGGCAACGATGGCCGTGGGCCGTGTCGCCGCTTCGAGCATCGTTCGGGCGGCCTCGCGACCCGTACCTTCGTGGAAGCCGGCTTCGACGACGTTCGCATCGTCGAGCACGAGGCCGCGAGCGTGTGCAGCGCTGCGAAAGGCATCGAGGCGAGCGGTGCCCAGCGTGAACTGCGCCGGTTCTGCCAGGCAGGCGATCCGAGAATGGCCGTGCGAGAGCAGATGATCGACGACGGGAAGAAAGCATGCGTCATCGACCTCGACCGCAGCGAACCCCTGAGCGCCGCTCGGGCGGCCCAGCACGACGAAGGGCACCTGCGCCTGTAACAAGAACGCGATCCGTGGGTCGTCGATGGTGCTACGCAACAACACAAAACCGTCGACTTGTTTGCGTCGAATCGCCATGTCGTAGGGGTCGGTGACATTGGTGCCGGCCGGATGGGTGGACAGGTTGAGCTGGTAGCCCGACGAGGCCGCTTCGGCGACCATCGACGCGACCATGTCACCAAAGAAGGGGTCGTTGAAGCGCAGCGAGTCGCTCGGCAGGATGATCCCGATCGCATTGCTGCGGGCGCCGGGGTCCTTCAGGCGACGAGCTTCGAGGTTGGGCGTGTAGCGCAGCTCGGCGGCGACCTTGCGGGCGAGTTCCTTGGTGGACTCGGCCACGTCGTCGTGGTCGTTGAGGGCGCGAGAAACCTGTGTGACCGACAGGCCCGCCCGGGCCGCGACATCGCGCAGAGTCGGCCGGCTCATCAGGCGACGACGAGCTCGGTCTCGGGATCGATCCAGCGCACGTGGTTCTCCGGTAGGCGCAGCCACACGCGATCGCCGGGGCTGACCGAGAAGGTCGGGTGGGTCGAGACCTTGAGGCGGTTGCCGCCCAGGTCGATCGTGAGCAGGTTCTGCGAACCCAGGGGCTCAACCACCGAGACCGTCACTTCGATGGCGCCATCGGCGGGTTCGCTGAGGGTCTGCATGTTCTCGGCGCGAATACCTAACCGCACAGCTGCGCCCGAGAGTCGCTCGAGCGCCTGGCTCGTCTCGGCGGTCGGCGCGAGCCGGTTGCCGTCGAACTCGGCCACGAGGTCGCCGCCGCTGCCGTGCACGGTGCCGTCGATGAAGTTCATCGGCGGATTGCCGATGAAGCTGCCGACGAACTGGTTGGCCGGCTCGCTGTAGACGGTCGAAGGCTGGTCGCACTGCTGGATCACGCCATCGCGCATGACGGCGATGCGATCGCCCATGCTGAGTGCCTCGATCTGGTCGTGGGTGACATAGATCGTCGTCGCCTGAACTTCGCTGAGCAGGCGCTTGAGTTCGGCGCGCATCTCCAGGCGAAGCAGCGCGTCGAGGTTCGACAGCGGTTCGTCCATAAGGAGCACTTGGGCTTGCATGGCGAGCGCTCGGGCGACGGCGACACGCTGGCGCTGACCGCCACTCATGTCAGAGGGGCGGCGTTCGAGCAAGTCCTCGATGTGCAACAGCTCGGCGGCTTCGTCGACGCGTCGGGTGATCTCGGCCTTCGGGGTCTTGTTCATGCGCAGTCCGAAGCCGATGTTGTCCCGCACCGTCATGTGCGGAAAGATCGCATAACTCTGGAAGACCATCGAGATCTTGCGCTCGCCAGGCGGCAGATAGGTCACGTCTCGCCCATCGATCAGGATCTGGCCCGCGTCGGCCATGCCGAGGCCGGCGACGGCTCGCAGCAGCGTGGTCTTGCCGCAGCCACTCGGTCCGAGCAGCACCAGGAATTCCTGGTCGCGAATCGTCAGATTCGCGTCGCGCACTGCGTAGTTGTCGCCGAAGAGCTTGGAGACGCCTTCAATTCGGATCTCAGCCATGAACGCTCACTTTGATACCTGGCCCCACATGTTGAAGAGGTACTTGCGGATGAAGAACATGAAGATCAGCGACGGCACCATCAGAAAGAACCCACCGGCGAATTGATAGGCGTCGGACGATTCCGACAGCGAGTTCAGTAACAGCGCAGGCAGTGTCCGGTTCTCGAGGGTGAGCACGCTGGCGGCGAACACCTCGTTCCACGACAATACGAAAGCGAATACGCCCGATGCTGCGATGCCGGGCAGCACCAGCGGCAAGACGATATGGCGGAAGCTCTGCAGTGGGGACGCGCCGAAGACCTGGCCTGCCTCTTCGAGTTCGTAGGGCACGCTGGCAAAAACGCTCGCAATGACCAGGATCGACGTGGGCAAGGCCAGGACCGTGTGCATCAGGGCGACGCTGATCAGGCTGTCGAACATGTCGAAGCGAATGAACAGCACGGCGAGCGGAATGGACAACACGACGATCGGGAACGCTCGGGTCGCCAGGATCGCCAGGCGGAAGACGTCTCGGCCGGTGAACAAGTAGCGGGCGACGGCATATCCAGCGGGGGCGCCGAGCGCCGTGGACAGGATCAGCGACAGCAGGGCCACGATCAGGCTGTTGGCCAAGCCAGAGGCGACCCCCTCGGACTCAAGGAAGAATCGCATCGTGCTGGTCGAGAACGGTACGAACGGCAGCACGTTCTTCGGGTATGAGCGCACGGTCTCCTGGTCGGTGAAGGCCATGGAGAACAGGAAGTACATCGGCACCAGGATCCACAGGGCCACGAAGACGGCGCCCACGTAGGTCCCGATGCGGCCCCAGGTGATTGGCGCTCGACGCTCAGCGACGTCGAGTGAAGGGCCCTCGGGTGGTGTGGGCGTACTGGGCTGCATCTCGGAGGCGCTCATGTCTTGCTCAGCTCGTCTTGGGTGCGCACCGCCCGGAGGTAGAAGAAGGCGCTGGCGATCGACAACAACAGGATGAAGACGGCGTAGGCCGAGGCCACGTTGGTGTTGCGCAGCGTGAAGTACTGGCGATAGGTCTCGTTGGCCAGCACGGTCACGACCTCGCCGCCCCCGAGGGCGATCACCACAGCGAACACCTGGAACGCCAGGATCGTGCGCAGGATCAGGGCAACCTGGATGCTGGGTCGCAGAAGCGGCAGCATGATGTGGCGGACCCGCTGCCAGTAGCTGGCGCCGAACAGTTCCGCGGCCTCGAGCGTCTCATCGGGGATCGCCTGCAGGCCCGACACGATGATCACCATCACGATCGATGTCGCGCGCCACAGCTCGGCCAACACGATCGCGGCGATGATCCAGTTGCGGGTGTCGGCGCTCAGAAACGACTTGGGTCCGTCTAGCACTCCGATGCCTTCGAGGAACGAGTTGATGAACCCGTTGCCCGTGAACAGCGAGAAGAACAGGATCCCGACCGCCAGGTCGGACATGCCCATCGGGATCGAATAGATGTAGAGGAAGATCGACGTCGCCTTGAGGCGGGCGTGGATGATGAGCGCCATCAGCGTGGCGAGCACAAACTGGATCGGCAGGATCAACACCATGAGGAGCAACGTGGTGCGCCAGGCTGGGCCGAAGAAGCGGTCTTCGGTCATCTTCTCGACGAAGCGCCAGGTGAACTCGCCGTCGGTGCCGCGGTCGATGCGCCCGTTCTCGCCTTCGCCAAAGACCTGGATGAAACGCGACGGCGCCCAGCCTTCGAGCGACTGGTCAACCTCGGTTTCGTCGGCTTGCGGGGTGACGAGGAACCAAAGTTCGAGCGTGGCGATTTCTTCGATGCGCACGCGGGTGCGGGCGTCGAGCTTGGCCGCAACGTCGGCGGACTCGCTGGCCTCGGCGAACAGGGTCGTTTGTGGATCTGCGCCCGCCGCGAGCTTGGTGCGCACGGTGCCGGCCAGCGGGGTGCCATCTTCGGCTTCCTCGCGGATGCGGATGCGTGTTTCAGGCGCCCAGCCCTCGACGGTCTGGTCGTTGTTGTCGAGGGCGCTGACCCGGAACCAATCCTCGGTCAGCAGGTCGCTGGTGATCTCATCCTCGATCAGGTTCGCCCGTTGGTCGAGCACGGTCAGGCCCGTGCCCTGGGGCAGCGTGCCCACGGAGTCGGCTTCGATGCCGGGATCGCTCAGCAACGGCAACACGGCCTCGTCGTCGTAGACGGCGAGGATTAGGCCCTGCACCATCGGATAGCCGAAGAACGCGGCAAGGAACAGCAGGGCCGGAGCGATGAGTAGGTAGGGCGTGAGCGGCCGACGCCGCTTGACCGTGGGAGCAACCATGTCGGGTGTCCATGATGGCGCATGGCACCCATCCCCGCCGCTGGATGGCGGCGGGGACGGGTCCAGGCGTCACGCTGGAGGGCTCAGGTGATCAGGGACGAGGGTTGACGATGCAGGGGCCGTCGGTGATCGGGTCCGGGTCCCAACACGGGGCACCGGTCTCGTCGAAGAGGGTCTGCAGGTTGTCGCCTTCGGCGTCGAGCGCAGCCGCTGGATCCTCGCCGTCGATGACGATGCGGTCAAACGCGTTGCGGAAGATCTGGTTGATCTCGCCGCCACGGTCGCCGAGGCCGACCGGAAGTAGTGCCGGTAGGGCGTCGGGCGATGCCGCCTGGGCCGTCACGGTGTCCGCTTCGATCTGCACGCCAGCTGGCAGGTCGGAGAAGTCCACGCCGCTGACGACGGGATAGAAGCCGAGCTGGGCCAAGACCTCTCCCTGGACCTCGGGACGGGTCAGGTACTCGATCACCGCAACCGCGCCATCGGGGTTCGGTGCATCGGCGGGGACGCCGAGGCCGAGGATGACGGGCATGAAGCCGCGACCGGCCGGGCCGGCGGGAGCCGGGAAGCCGATGAACTGCTCCGGGTCACTCTCGAAGGCGTCGATCAGACGGGCGGTGTGGTCGAAGGCAACCCAGACCTCACCGGACTGCAGGGGTTCCTGCATGAACTCGTAGTTGATCGACTCGGGGTGCATGGTCGGCCAGAGCACGTCACGGGCCCACACCATCATGTCGACTGCTTCGTCGGAGCGGAACTCTGAGACCATGCCGCCGGTGAATGACGGGAACAGGTAGCCCTCGAGGAAGCGGTGGAACAGGCCGGCCTTGGGTAGACCGCACTTCTGGGTGCCTTCGCCGTCGAGGATGTTCTGGCACCATTCGGCGAGTTCTTCCCAGGTGATGGCCTGGACGTCGGCGCCGTCGGGCAGGTAGGCGAGTGCGTCGTTGTTGGCGGCCATGATGTAGGTGGCTTGAGCCCACGGCACGTAGTGCAGGAAGTCGTCGGTGCCGAGCAGGCCCGACTGCACGAACGCCTCGGCGAACTCGCGATCGTCTGCGAGGTCCTCGTAGACGTCGATCATGTTCGTCATGGCGCTCTCGCGTCCGAGCGGCGGGAAGGTCCCGTGGAGCGCACCGAGCACGTCGATCTCGCCGGCGCCGGCCAGGATCTGGTCGATCGTCGGGCCCTCTTCACCCGTCGTCAGGTCGATGCCGCCCTCGGCCAGGATGGCGCGGAACTTCTCGGCCTCTTCGACCGGGGTGAACTGCAGCGAGACGAATGAGGCGTCGATGTCGCCGGCCGCAGCGGCACCGGCGCTCGAAGCGCTGGCGTCACCGAGGTCGTTGACGATGCAGGGGCCGTCGGTGATCGGGTCCGGGTCCCAGCACGGGGCTCCGGTCTCGTCGAAGAGGGTCTGCAGGTTGTCGCCTTCGGCGTCGAGGGCCGAGGCGATGTCTTCACCGTCGAGCACGATGCGGTCGAAGGCGTTGCGGAAGATCTGGTTGATCTCACCGCCGCGATCGCCGAGGCCGACCGGCAGCAGGGCTGGGAGTGCGTCGGGAGAGTTGGCCTGTGCGGTCACCGTGTCGGCTTCGATCTGGACGCCGGCCGAGAGACCCGAGAAGTCGACACCGTCGACGACGGGGTAGAAGCCGAGCTGGGCCAGGACCTCGCCCTGGACCTCAGGTCGGGTCAGGTATTCGATGACGGCTTCGGCCGCCTCAGGGTTCGGGGAGTCGGCGGGGATGCCGAGGCCGAGGATGACGGGCATGAAGCCGCGACCGGCCGGGCCGGCGGGTGCCGGGAAGCCGATGAACTGGTCGGGCTGTTCTTCGAAGGCGTTGATCAGGCGGGCGGTGTGGTCGAAGGCGACCCACACTTCACCGGCCAGTAGCGGTTCCTGCATGAACTCGTAGTTGATCGACTCGGGGTGCATGGTCGGCCACAGGTCGTCGCGCATCCAGGCCATCATCTCGATGGCTTCGGTGCTGCGGAAGTTGCTGGCCATGCCACCGGTGAACGATGGGAACAGGTAGCCCTCGAGGAAGCGGTGGAACAGGCCGGCCTTGGGCAGGCCGCACTTCTGGGTGCCTTCGCCGTCGAGGATGTTCTGGCACCATTCGGCGAGTTCCTGCCAGGTGATGGCTTGCACGTCGGCGCCGTCGGGCAGGTAGGCGAGTGCGTCGTTGTTGGCGGCCATGATGTAGGTGGCCTGTGCCCACGGCACGTAGTGCAGGAAGTCGTCGGTGCCGAGCAGGCCCGACTGCACGAAGGCCTCGGCGAAGTCGCGGTCGCCGGACAGGTCGTCGAGCACGTCGACCATGTTCATCAGCGCGTCTTCGCGTCCGAGCGGCGGGAAGGTGCCGTGGAGCGCGCCGAGGACGTCGATCTCGCCGGCGCCGGCCAGGATCTGGTCGATCGTCGGGCCCTCTTCACCGGTGGTCAGGTCGATGCCGCCGTCGGCCAGGATGGCGCGGAACTTCTCGGCTTCTTCGACCGGGGTGAACTGCAGCGACACGAACGAGGCATCGCCGGG
>CALLPT010000203.1 GCA_938015575.1 uncultured Acidimicrobiales bacterium | reverse complement strand
CCCTCCATCAAGACATTTTCGCCGGCCTCGAGCGCGTTGTGCACGACGTCGATCGCGTCACCGATGTAGGGCTCGAGCTTGGGGGCGTACTCACCGATGTAGGTGGCAACCAGGTCGTCGATCTCGTAGCCGAGCTTGTTGTAGACCTTGGCCAGCAACGGGTTCGTTTGATGGAGAACGACCTTGAGCTTTGCCCGGAAGATCTCCTCGTCGAAGAGGTCCTGCATGCGCAGACCGACGCGAGCGGCCTTGTCGGCATAGGCCGGTCCAATGCCTCGCTTGGTGGTACCCAGCTTGTTCTTGCCCAAGTGGCGCTCGAACACGGCATCGAGCATCTGGTGATACGGCAGGATCAGGTGCGCATTGCCCGAAACGCGCAGCCGGGAACAGTCAATGCCCCGGCTCTCGAGCATGTCGATCTCATTCAGCAGTACCAAGGGGTCAACGACCACACCGTTACCGATGACTGGGGTGATGTGCGGATAGAGCACACCACTCGGCATCAGTTGCAGCTTGAACGACTCGCCGTTGACGACGAGCGTGTGGCCTGCATTGTGACCGCCCTGATAGCGGACGACACATTGCATATCTTCGGCAAGGAGGTCGGTGACCTTTCCCTTGCCTTCATCTCCCCACTGGGTACCGACGACGACGGTCGCTGGCACGGCACGACTCTCTTTCAGTTGCTGCCGTTACCCGGCAATGCTATCGGCTGGGCACCCGGTCCTTCGCTGAATTAGTGCAGCCGAAAACGGGCCGAACCCGGGGCAGTGCCCCGGGTCCGGTCCGAAATTTGGTGCGGTCAGCCGATTGCCCGGCCGACCGATGAGTCAGTCGTCCTCGTTGCGGCGGCGAGCGCCGATCATGAGGGCGCCACCAGCGCCCATGAGGGCGAGGGCCAGCGTTGCCAGCAGGT
The DNA here is from genome assembly GCA_938015575.1 of uncultured Acidimicrobiales bacterium. Taxonomy (GTDB): domain Bacteria; phylum Actinomycetota; class Acidimicrobiia; order Acidimicrobiales; family UBA10347; genus UBA10347. The sequence continues at coordinate 13,414 of CALLPT010000203.1, read as the reverse complement.
TGGCGCTGCTACCGGTGAAGGCGAGCGGTTCCTGGGTGGCAGGTGCAACCGGTTCCGGCGTCATCGTCGGGGCTGCACCGAAGGTGCCCGGATCTGGGTACTGCACACACAAGGAGGCAGCCAAGACCCGGCCGCTGTTGGCCACACAGCCGCTGGGCTCACCGCCGTCGCCACCGCCACCTGGGTTGATGGTCAGAGGCGTCGGGTCGTTTTCGCCCGGCTCATTCGGGTTGCCGTCGTTGTCAGCGTCGACATCGACACCGTCATCGGAGATGTCGGTGACGGTTGCGCCGTCAGGAGCGGTACCGGTCACGGTCGCCGTGTTGATGTAGGTGGCTTCGTCGGTCAGAGGCCAGCCCTGGACCACGACGTCCCACACGGCAACACAGCTTTCGCCAGAAGCCAGCGTGTGGCCAGGAGCCGCAGCAACCTCAGCCGAACAGGTGCCGCCATTCGGCGTCGGGCCGTCGACCACGGTTGCACCGGTGAAGGTGGCGCCGAAGTCGTCGGCCAGGGTGATGCCGCTCAGGCTTGTCTCACCAAGGTTGGTGATGATGAAGCTGTAGGTCACGGTCATGTCCGGGCCGTCGAAGACGGGTTCGCCGACAACGGTCTTGGCCAAACCGATTACCGGCGTTGGTGCCGGAATCGAGACTGGGGTCGGATCGTTTTCGCCTTCTTCGTTGGCGTTGCCGTCATCATCACTGTCGGGCACAACGCCGTCGTCGCTGATGTCGGTCACCTGCGTGCCACGAGGTGAGGTACCAACCACCGTTGCGGTGTTGTCGTACACGGTGCCGGGCACCATGCCACTCACCACGACCTCCCAGACAGCAACACAGGTTGTGCCGGAAGCGAGGGTGTGACCCGGAGCCGCAGCAACCTCAGTCGAACAGCTGCCGCCATTCGGCGTCGGGCCGCTGACGACCGTCGCACCAGCAAACGTGGTATCGAAGTCATCGGTCAGCACGATGTTGCTCAGCGTGACATCACCGAGGTTCTCGATGATGAAGCTGTAGGTCACCGTCGTGTTGCCCGCGACGGTCGTTGGCGTACCGACGACCGTCTTGGCCAAACCGATTGCCGGGTTGTCAGGAATCAGCACACCAGCGTCGATGTCGACGTTGTTCTCGCCAGCGGCGAGCGTGATGGTCCCGGTGAGACCCGTGTCCGGTGCAGGATCCGAGTCGTTGGAGCCATCGCCAGCATTCTGCGTGGTGAAGGTGAGGTCGCCAGGCAGATCGAACCGCACGGTGTAGTCACCCGGAGGCAGATTGTCGATGAGGTACTCGCCAGCGGCGTCGGTGACGTCGCTGCCAACGGCCAAGCCGTTGATGTCGATCACGGTCACCGTGACACCCTGGACACCAGGTTCACCAGCATCTTGGATGCCGTTGCCGTTGGTGTCCTGGAAGACGATGTTCGAGATCGAACCCGGTTCCTCTTCGACGTTTGGAGCAACACCAGCATCGACGTCGACATTGTCTTCGCCGGCGCCGAGCGTGATCGTTGCCGTCACGCCGGTTGCCGGGTTCGGGTCACTGTCGAGGGTGTCATCGCCAGCGTTTTGGGTCGTGAAGCTGAGTGCACCAGGCAACTCGAACTGCACGACGTAGTCGCCAGCAGGGAGGTTGTCGACGAGGTACTCGCCAGCAGCATCGGTCATGTCGGAACCGACTTCGACGCCGCCGCCGCTCGTCAAGACCGTGACCGTGACACCGCTGACGCCGGGCTCACCGGCGTCTTGGAGGCCATTGCCATTGCTGTCGAGGAAGACCAGGTTCGAGATCGAACCAAGCTCCGGGGCGACGAGCGGCAGGAGACCTGCGTCGACGTCGACGTTGTCTTCGCCTGCGCTGAGCGGGATATCACCGGTGATGCCCGTTGCCGGGTTTACATCACTGTCAAGCGTGTCGTCGCCCGCATCTTGTGCGGTGAAGGTACGGCCGCCAGCGATCGTGAACTCGACCCGGTAGGTATCCGCCGGCAGGTTGTCCACCAAGTAGAAGCCATCGGCATCGGTCGTGGCGGAACCGACATCGGCACCCAACGAGTTGCGGACCGTCACGAGCACTCCGCCAACGCCGGGCTCGCCCGCGTCCTGGAGGCCGTTCTGGTTCGTGTCCTCGAACACGAAGTTCGCGATCGAACCGAGTTCAACGACCGGAATCGGCACGACACCGGCGTCGACATCGATGTTGTCTTCGCCCGCGGCCAGCGGAATCACCGCAGTACGGCCGGTGGCGTCGGGATCGCTGTCAACCGTGTCGTCAACGCCCACGTTCTGGGTCGTGAACTGACGCCCGGTCGGCAGGTTGAACTGAACGGTGTAGTCACCGGCAGGCAGGTTGCCCACCACGTACAGGCCGTCGGCGTCGGTCGTGTCGGTCCCGACCAAGCTGGCGCCGTTGAACACCTGGACGAGGATGCCCTCGATACCTGGTTCGCCGCCATCCTGGATGCCGTTCTCGTTCGTGTCTTCGAAGACGAAGTTTGCGATCGAGCCAAGCTCTGGTGGGAACACGATGCCAGCATCGATGGTCAGGTTCGACTCGGCCTCGCCGAGGGTCACTGGAGCCGTCTGACCCGAAGCGTCGGCGTCACTGTCTACGTCGTCGGCGCCGGCGTTCTGCGCCGTGAACGTGCCCGTGGTCGTGTTGATGAAGCTGACCGTGTAGGTGCCCGGCGCAAGGTCGGTCACCAGGTACTCACCGTTGACGTCGGTCGTATCCGTTCCAACGACGTTGCCGCCACCGTCGAGGACCTGAACGACGATGTTTTCGATGCCGGGCTCGCCCGCATCTTGCACACCGTTGTTGTTCAGATCTTCGAACACGAAGTTGCCCAGTTCAGCGGTAACGAATTCGGTCACGAGACCAGAGTCGATGGTGAGGTTCGTCTCACCGGCAGCAACGGTGTACACCGGGCTGAAGGCGAATTCTCCACCGTCGACGATGGTGTCGGAGTCGAGGGCGTCGTCGCCCACGTTCTGCGTCGTGAATCCGATGAAGCCGGACGGAACAACGACGTTGGTCCGGTAGTTGCCCGGCGTCACATCGAGTGTCCACTGACCGTTGACGTCAGTCGTCACGACCGTTGCGGTGCCACCCATCGGGATGTTGCCAGCAGCGTCGGTCTCCCAGACGTTGATGGTCACCCCTTCGATGCCGGGCTCACCGGCATCTTGGACACCATTGCGGTTCACATCGTGCCAGACGAAGTTACCAATCGTGGCGAGGTTGATCGGCGGGTTGATACCTGCGTCGACCGTGGTGTTGTTCTCGCCAGCGCCGAGCGCGATGTTGCCCGTGACACCCGTTACCGGATCTGGGTCGGAGTCGAGCGTGTCATCACCCGCGTTGGCGTCAACGAAGCCGCGGCCGGTTGGATCAATGAACTCGACGACGTAATCGCCCTCGCTGAGGTTGTTGAAGATGTACTCACCGTTTGCGTCGGTGGTCGTGCTGGACAGCTGCGTGACCGGCGTACCGGCACCATCGCTGGTCCACAGGTTCACCGTCACACCGGGAACACCGGGCTCGCCGGCGTCTTGCAGGTCATTGCCGTTGGTGTCTTCGAACACGAAGTTCGAGATCGAACCAAGCGGCGCAATCGGTTCGACACCAGCATCGACGTCGACATTGTCTTCGCCAGCGCCGAGGGCGATGTTGCCGGTAATACCGGTCACTGGATCCGGATCGGAGTCGAGCGTGTCATCACCCGCGTTCGCTGGGACCAAGTCACGTGGCGTCACGAACTGAACGACGTAGTCGCCAGCAGCGAGGTTGCTGAAGATGTACTCACCGTTTGCATCGGTGGTCGTGCTGGACAGCTGCGTCACCGGCGTACCGGCACCATCGCTGCTCCACAGATTCACCGTCACACCCTGGACACCCGGCTCGCCGGCGTCTTGCAGGTCATTGCCGTTGGTGTCTTCGAACACGAAGTTCGAGATCGAACCAAGCGGCGCAATCGGATCGATACCAGCATCGATATCGACATTGTCTTCGCCAGCACCCAAAGCGATGTTGCCGGTAATACCGGTCATCGGATCGGGATCGGAGTCGAGCGTGTCATCGCCGGCGTCTGCGGTCACAAAGGTGCGTCCGCCAGGGGCGATGAACTCAACGACGTAGTCGCCGGCGGCGAGGTTGTTGAAGATGTACTCACCGTTTGCATCGGTGGTCGTGGTCGACAGCTGCGTCACCGGCGTACCGGCACCATCGCTGCTCCACAGGTTCACCGTCACACCCTGGATACCGGGCTCGCCAGCATCTTGGAGATCGTTCTGGTTGGTGTCTTCGAAGACGAAGTTCGAGATCGAACCGAGACCGACGAGCGGCAGGATGCCTGCGTCGACATCGACGTTGTCTTCGCCAGCACCCAGAGCGATGTTGCCCGTGATGCCAGAGAGTGGATCAGCGTCGGAGTCGACGGCATCGTCAGCACCAGCATCGACCGGGCTGAAGTCACGGCCACCTGCGGGGACGAACTCAACGACGTAGTCGCCAGCAGCGAGGTTGTTGAAGATGTACTCACCGTTTGCATCGGTGGTCGTGGTCGACAGCTGGGTGACCGGGTTGCCGGCACCATCGCTGGTCCACAGGTTCACCGTCACACCCTGGATACCGGGCTCGCCAGCATCTTGGATGCCGTTGCCGTTGGTGTCTTCGAACACGAAGTTCGAGATCGAACCAGGAGACGGAATTGGCAGCAAGCCCGCATCGACGTCGGCGTTGTCTTCGCCAGCACCCAGAGCGATGTTGCCCGTGATGCCAGAGAGTGGATCAGCGTCGGAGTCGACGGCGTCGTCAGCACCAGCATCGAGCGGGCTGAAGTCGCGGTCGCCTGGCGGGATGAATTCGACGACGTAGTCGCCAGCGTCGAGATTGCTGAAGATGTACTCACCGTTTGCATCGGTGGTCGTGCTGGTCAGCTGGGTGACCGGGTTGCCGGCACCATCGCTGGTCCACAAGTTCACCGTCACACCGGGAACACCGGGCTCGCCAGCATCTTGGATGCCATTGCCGTTCGTGTCTTCGAACACGAAGTTCGAGATCGACGACGGATCTGGTGGCGGCTGGGTGGTACCGGCCTGGTCGCTATCGGTGGGAACCGCAGCGCCATCGCCGTCCTCGCCGCTGACGACAGCCGTGTTGGTCTCGGGGTTGGCCCCGACCGTCACGGTGTAGTCGTAGGAAGAAGCAGCGCTAGGAGCAAGGCTCCCGAGATCGCGAGGGCTTGCCGGATCGAGGTCATCGGCGACCGACACGTTGTATGCATTGCCCGTACCGGTGTTGGTCACGGTGATGCAGTACTTGACCTGGTCGCCGGTTGCGACGGCAATCGTGTCCAGTCCGTCGACCGGTGCAGGGCACGGGTCACCGGCAACAACGACTGTCTTGACGATCTCCAGCACTGGAGGTGCCGGCGTGGAGCCGGCCTGATCGCTGTCGCTCGGAGCCGGGATGCCGTCGGCATCGTTGCCGGTCACGGTTGCCGTGTTCGTGGAAGAAGCAGCCGGTGCATTCACGACATAGTCGAAGCGGGTTTCAGCGCCTGCAGCCAGGTTCCCGAGATCACGGGGAGAAGCAGCATCTTGGGCATCGGTCACGGTGACCGACGTGGCGTCGCCCGGACCGTTGTTGATCACATTGATGCAGTAGACAACGACGACACCTTCGGCGACTTCGACAGTGTCGAGGCCTTCGATACCACCGGCGAAGGTCGTCGGGCAGTCGGCTGCGTCGAGCACGGCCGTCTTGACGATCTGAAGATCGGGAGCCTGGGTCGGGTCGATGGTGCCCGCCTGGTCACTCGCCGTGGCGGCGGGGACGCCATCGACATCAGTGCCGCTTACCACGGCGGTGTTGGTTTCGGGGTTGGCCCCAACCGTCACCGTGTAGTTGTAGGAGCTTTCGGCGCCGGAAGCGAGCGTGCCGAGGTCACGGGGGCTCGCTGCGTCGAGATTGTCAGCGACCGACACGTTCTCGGCGGTGCCGGGACCGTTGTTGATCACGTTGATGCAGTAGACGACGGTCGACCCGGTTGCAGCAGCAATCGTGTCGAGGCCATCAACGCCGGCGGCGAACGTCGCCGGGCAATCGCCAGCGTCGGCGACCACGGTCTTGACGACGTCGAGTGACGGCGAGGCTGCGGCCGGAATCGTCACCGTGGCCATGTCGCTGTCGCTGACCTGGGAAGCCAGGCCGTTCGGCGGGGTACCAACAACGAAGCCGGTGTTGTCGAAATCGCCGGGGACATCGTCGACGGTGTAGATCCACACCGCAGTACAGGTCTCACCGATGTTCAAGACCTGCGTGCCGGCAGCAACGCCGGTCGAGCAGTCACCCGCAAGGTCGTCTGGCGTCGGGCCCGCGAGACGGTTAAAGGAGTCGAACGGGTCGGTCAGCGTCACGCCAGCGAGCTGGAGGAGGCCGGTGTTGGTGATGGTGAACGTGTAGGTCAGCTCGGTCGTGCCGTCGGCGTTGCGCACGGCGCTCGTCGCGTCCTTGGTCATCGTGATGCCTGCGTAGGCGCAGTCGACGGACTCGAAGTCGGTCTCGCCGCCGGCAGGTGCGCCGGCGCCCATGTCGAGCAGGAGCGTGCTCGTCGGGCCGGCTTCGTCGACGTGGTAGAAGTTGTTGGCGTCGAGGCCGTCTTCACCCGTCGTGATGAAGACCTGGCCGCCACCGTCGGTGCCGAGACCTTCGACGTCGATCTGGGTCGTGCCAATGACGGTCGGCGTGCCCGAGGGCTCTGCGCCGGTTCCCAAGCTGGCGAGCGTCGAGTCGAGTGCCGCGGCCGTCTGGGTGTAGGTGATGAGGAACTCACCGGTGTCCGGAACCCAGGTCGCGCCCTCGACCGTGGTGTCAACCGGAAGTGTGATCGATACAGGACCGCCGACCACCACGCCAGCTGTGTTGTATCCAGTCAAGATGTCTTCGTCGACGTTGCCTGCGATGCCGTCATCGACATCGGTCAGGACCCAAAGGATGTCGTTGCTCGGATCGCCATCGGTGTCGTTCTGGAAGAACATCGCATCGACGTCGCCGAGACCCACGAGGGCAAAGTCCGTCGCAGCGACTTCGCTCGCCGTGTCGGTATCGATAACGAACATCGACCCATCGAAGGGGTCATAGGTATAGAGCTCAGATGCGTCGTTACGCAGCGCAATGCTCTCGATGTTGCCGGCGTCGTCGAGCGGGAGCTCGCCGCCACCAGGCTGAAGCTTGGTTACGGTCGCGGCACCAGCATCCATGACGATCTCGTGCAGCCACTGCTGATCCTGCGTCGCATCGCCGGTGCCTTCATCAAGGCCGTAGCAATAGGTCTGGTCGACGATCGCCGCTTGTGGCGCCGCCTGGGCGTTGTCCGACGACAAGCCCAGGAAGAGGCCCGACGCAAGCATCGCCGTGGCGACCAACGCGACGATCGCAGTTCGCGATCGTTTGGAAAAGGACCGCACGGCGGACCCTTCTACGTAGCTCATCCCGATGTTCTCCGTTTCTGATGGGCTGCCGTGTGTGGCGGTAGCCCTGTGGTGGTATGCGAGCGGATTCGCATGGCTCGACAGCGCGCTTAGCGACCAAGTAGCAGCGCGCGTCTCAAATGCCATCTCTCACAGATGTGTCGACAATCAGACGGGACTGTAGCTCACGGCTTTCTTGGGGAGCACGTTTCAGGTGTATTTCCCCGCGCTTCGACCACGTTGCGTGAGATCAGCTCACGCAATGCTGACGGGATTGCTGCTCAATCGGCCGTCTGAGAATCGACGCTCGAAGGGTCGACAACAATCCTGGCGTGCCGGAGCGGCACGAGCGCCGTGCTCGTCGTGGGCCGGGACTCGTGCTGGGCCAGATTCGCCCGCAAACGGTCGACCTCGGCTTCGAGTTCGAGGACGCGCGCGACACCTGCCAGATTGAGTCCCTCGTTCGTGAGTTCTTGTACCCGTCGGATGCGTTCGAGATCAGCCTCGCTGAATCGGCGAGACATGCCGCCCGTGCGCGCGGGGGCGATCAATCCTTTGCGCTCATAGACGCGCAGCGTTTGGGGATGCACTCCGGTGAGTTCGGCGGCCACCGAGATGATGTAGACGGCTCGATGATGACCCGAGGTGTCCATCGCTCTACCCAACCGGATCCGTGGAAGCGAACAGATGACGACGCGGCGACTCGTCGCTGAGCTCGGCGAATGCTTCGAGCGCCGAGCGCTCTTTGCCGCTGAGATTCTGAGGCACGGCGACCGACACCGTCACGAGCAGATCACCGTAGGTGTCGTCGCCGGTCGGTGCGCCGGCGCCGCGCACCCGCAAGGTTCGGCCCGTCTGCGTGCCGGCGGGAATTCGCACCTTGACCGTTTCACCGCGGTAGGTCGGCACTTCGATGTCTGCGCCCAGGGCAGCTTCGGCGAACGTGATTGGCACATCCATCGTCAAACGATCGCCGTCGCGCCCGTAGAGCTGATGGTCATCAACTTCGACAATCACATAAAGATCGCCGGGTGGTGTGCCCGGGCCGCCCTTGCCACGTAGACGAATTCGTTGACCCGAGTCGACGCCAGACGGGATGCGCACCTTCATGGAGCGCCGGCCGGCCTGGTCACTCAAACTCAATGTCGTCGTTGTGCCGCGGACAGCTTCGTCGAACGAGATGCGAAGGCGCGCTTCTTGATCTCGACCGCGCATCTGGCGTGGACCGCGAGGACTTCCGGCGCCGAAGAAACCTCCGCCGCCACCGCCGCCAAACATCGAACCGAGAATGTCGCCAAGGTCACCGACGTCGGACATGTTGAAATCGAAGCCGCCTTGGCCGCCGCCACCGAAGCCCCCGGCCATGGGACCGAGTCGACGGACCTGGTCGTATTCGGCGCGCGTCTTCTCGTCACCGACCACGTCGTAGGCCGCAGAGATCTCCTTGAACCGATCCTCGGCTGCGGTATCGCCGGGGTTCTTGTCGGGGTGGAACTCGCGGGCAAGTTTGCGGTACGCCTTGGTGATCTCGGCTTGCGACGCATCCTCGGCGACGCCGAGCACGCGGTAGTAGTCGGCCTCGAGCCACTCGCGCTTGATCTCGCCGCTCATCGCATCACCAATTCAGCCCCGCACCTTCACCATGGCGGCGCGCAGCACGCGGTCGTTCCAGCGATAACCCAGGCGCATCGTCTCGATGACAACCTGGTCACCTTCGCCAGACTCAAAGAGCACGGCCTCGTGAATCTCGGGATCGAACGGGTCGCCGACCGGATCCAGCTCGGAGAGACCTTGACTGGTGAGCACCTCGAGCAGCGCTTCGTTGAGCGGGCGGACTTCTTCGACGCCTTGCTGAAGCGCCGCCTGGGCGCTGTCGAGCACGGGCAAGAGGCGCCCGACCAGGTCCGCGGCAGCTTGTTGGCGTTGCGCTGACGCCTGTTCGTCCGCGCGTCGCCGGGCATTTGCGAACTCGGCCTTGAGTCGTTGCAACGCGTCGAGATACTCATCGCGTTCAGCGATGAGGGCGACGACGGCTTCCTCGGTCATCTCGACCGAGGTCACCTGGCCATCTGATTCTGATGCGACCGAGTCCTCGCCGGCAGCGTCAGGCTCGCTCACGACCTCGGGGTCGGTTGCTTCGCCTGAGTCCGCGGGGGTCTCGGTGGTTGCATCGTCGGATCCGACGTTCTCGGACTCTTCAGGATCCACGTCGCTGCTCATCGTTGCTCTCCGTTCTCGGTCGCCCGAGCGATTCAGTCCTCGACGATTTCGGCATCGACGATGTCATCGTCGCCACCGCCGGCCGCCGCCTCGCCACCCATATCGGTGTTGACACTGGCGTTTTCATACAGGCGCTGGCTGAACTGCTGGCTCGCGTTCATCAGCGACTCGGTGGCGCCCTTGATGACGTCGAGGTCGTTGCCTTCGAGCGTCGTTTTGAGGGTCGCCAGCTTCTCGTCGACGTCAACTCGCTCGTCGGGGGTGATCTTGTCACCGTGATCACGCAGCAACTTCTCGGTCTGGTAGACGAGCGTGTCTGCGGTGTTGCGAACCTCGGCCTCGTCGCGGCGACGCTTGTCCTCGTCGGCGTGGGCTTCGGCGTCGCGGATCATCTGGTCGATCGCATCGGAGTCGAGCGAGGACTGGCCGGTGATCGTGATCGACTGTTCCTTGCCGGTGGCACGGTCCTTGGCAGCCACGTGCACGATGCCGTTCACGTCGATGTCGAACGCGACCTCGATCTGAGGAACGCCACGTGGAGCGGGTGGCAGGTCGACGAGCTGGAACTTGCCCAGCGTCTTGTTGAACTGGGCCATCTCGCGCTCGCCCTGGAGCACATGGATCTCAACCGAAGGCTGGTTGTCGTCGGCGGTCGTGAAGACCTCGGTCCGCTTGGTCGGGATGGTGGTGTTACGTTCGATGAGCTTGGTCATCACGCCACCTTTGGTCTCGATGCCGAGCGACAGTGGCGTGACATCGAGCAGCAGCACGTCGGTGACGTCGCCCTTGATGACGCCGGCCTGAACGGCAGCACCGATGGCGACGACCTCGTCGGGGTTCACGCCCTTGTGTGGGTCCCGGCCGGTCATGTCGAAGACCAACTGCGAGACCGCGGGCATACGGGTGGAGCCGCCGACGAGAATCACGTGGTCGATGTCGCCCTTTTGCAAGCCAGCATCGGTGATTGCCTGTTCGAACGGGCCGCGGCAACGGTCGAGCAGTGCCGAGGTCATCTCTTGGAAGCGGCTGCGGCTCAGCGTGTAGTCGAGGTGCAGCGGGCCGTCGTTGGTTGCCGTGATGAACGGCAGGTTGACCTGAGTCTCCTGCTTGGCCGAGAGGTCGATCTTGGCGTTTTCGGCGGCTTCCTTGAGGCGCTGCATGGCCATGTTGTCGCTCGACAGGTCGACACCGTGGTCGTTGTTGAACGAGATCACGAGCCATTCGATGACGGCCTCGTCCCAGTCGTCGCCACCAAGCTTGGTGTCGCCGCTGGTCGACTTCACCTCGAACACGCCATCGCCGATCTCGAGCACGGACACGTCGAACGTGCCGCCACCGAGGTCGAAGACGAGGACCGTCTGGTCATTGTCCTTGTCGAGGCCATAGGCCAGGGCGGCGGCCGTTGGCTCGTTGATGATGCGGAGTACTTCGAGGCCCGCGATCTGGCCCGCCTCTTTGGTGGCGGTGCGCTGGGCATCGTCGAAGTAGGCGGGCACGGTGACAACGGCCTGGGTGACGGGTTCGCCGAGATAGGCCTCGGCGTCACGCTTGAGCTTCTGCAACGTACGAGCCGACACCTCTTGTGAGGTGTAGTCCTTGCCGTCGATGTCGATCGTCCAGTTGGTACCGACGTGGCGCTTCACCGAGCGAAGCGTGCGCTCGGGGTTGGTGATTGCCTGGCGCTTGGCGACCTCGCCAACGAGGACTTCGCCGCTCTTGGAGAATGCGACAACCGATGGCGTGGTGCGGGCGCCTTCGGCGTTTGCGATGACGATGGGATCGCCACCTTCGAGGACAGCGACGACTGAGTTGGTGGTTCCGAGGTCGATGCCAACGGCCTTACCCATGTTCTGACTCCTGTGTGTTCAGGTGGGGTGTGTGGTGGTTTCGGGGGGTAACGGGGGAAACCCCGTTGCGGTTTTGGGACCGCCGCAACCGGAGGAAGCGTACGGTGACATGGCGTTGCAACCACAAGCCCCTACGGCACATTCCCAGAAAACTTGAACATTTCGATTTAGGGGCAGGCATCACGTAGCGTGGGTACTTCACTACACGAAGGCGGGAACCTCGTGACCACACCAACGAATGATTTGACGCGTCTTGCGTTCTATGGCGACTCCACCCAATGGGGGTCACGAAATAAACATCAGCTTGAGGAAACGAATGCCGTCGCACTCGCCGATCGGTTGTTCTGGGCAGCGGGCATCATCGTCGTGCTCGAGAACCACGGCGCGCCCGGACTCGATACCAACGGGCGACTGCACGGGCGAGCATCGGGGCCAGAGGCCTGCTCGTGGGAAACCGAGATGGCCCACGGCGCCACCCGCAGGTGCGCCGTCTACGGGACCGAGATGACCCACGTGCAATGCGGCACGAATGCGCACTGGGTCATCAACAACACACTGATCAACGACATCGTGCTTGCGCCGGCGCCAGTCTCAAAGGCCACGTTCAAGCAGTGGTACCACGAGCTCGCACAGACGGCGGCGAACCATGGCCGCCTCTTCGTCATCGAAACACCGAACCCGGTGTCGAATGTGTACGGAACGGTCTACGCGAGCGATGCCGACAAGGTCACCCGTTTCCTGGAGTTCATGGCGGCCCAACACGAAGTCGCTGCTTCTCGCCGGCTCGTGCTGATCGACCAGTACAAGGTCATCACCGAGTACGTCGACAACTGGCAGGCCGCGTTTGTCGAGGACACGCTGCACCCGAACGGCGTGATCTACGCGGCGAAGGCAATCAACACCTTTTGGACGATGGCGCCGCACCTTGACCCCGACGGAGGATGGTCGACCGAGCCCATCAGCCGAAGCGTCTTTGTTGCCGCGTTCGAAGCCTTCATCGGCAAGGCGGAGGGCACGCCTCCCGGGAGCACCCCGGCCCAGACCGCAAAGCGGGCAGTCGAGATCATGCGACCAAAGCCCACCTGAGGCGACCCATCGTGGCTGGCTGAGGTGATCGTCCTCCGCTCTGCGACACTTAGCCGCAGTGCAGGCACCACAGGCGGAGATGACGGCGACACGGTTCGAACCGATCGCGGTCGCCGCTACCCAGGCACCACCAGGCGCTGGGATCGATCCGAACACCGAACTCGGGTGGTTCCGACGGCTCCTGCCGGTCGTGCGCCAGCATCGGCGCCCGCTCATCATCGGTCTGACGGCCGGCGCAATCGCGCTCATCATTCAGGTCGCCGCGCCAGCGACAGCACGAGCGGCAATCGACGCGGCCGAGGCGCGCAACAGCGACGACTTGTGGCAATGGGTGTTCGTGCTGCTAGGGCTCGGCGTCGGGCGCTTATTCACCGCGATGACCTATCGCTACTCGCTGTTCCAGGTCGCTTGGGGTGTCGAAACCGACCTGCGCGCGCTCCTCTATCGCCACCTGACGCGGCTGCCGTTCAGCTACTTCGACCGCACCCAGTCGGGCGAGGTGATCTCGCGCGCCAACAGCGACATCCGGTCGATCCAGGTGTTGTTGGCGTTCGGGCCGCTGGTGTCGATGAGCGTCTTGGCGTTTGTCTTTGCGTTCATCGTGATGTTGACGATCCACGTGCCGCTGACCTTTGTGGCCCTGTCGACATTGCCCGGGGTCTATGTCTTCGGCCAGAAACTGCGCAACAACGTGTTCCCGTTGACGTGGGTCGGTCAGGCGCGTCAGGCCGAACTCGCGACGATCGTCGACGAGAACGTCAATGGCACTCGCGTGGTGAAATCGTTCGCG
>CALLPT010000202.1 GCA_938015575.1 uncultured Acidimicrobiales bacterium | reverse complement strand
GGCAGCGGCGGTGGCCCGTGTGCGGGCGGAGCGATGCAGCATCTCGCGTTCAACGTCGACACGCTCGAGGACCTGTACGCCATGCGGGACCGGATCCGATCACGCAACATCACCGTGTTCGGACCAATCGATCACGGCATGTGCCACTCGATCTACTTCGCCGGGCCCGAGGACCTGAGCCTCGAGGTGGCGACCTCCGCCCAACCAATCGATGGCCGTCAGTGGATCGATCCCGAGGTCGTCGGGCTGGCCGGGATCACGGCCGACGAGCTCGACCGATATCGCAATCCTGAGGTGTTCGAGACACCGGACTCGCCAGTGCCTCAACCCGAGTTCGATCCCGAGCTGCCGTGGCAACGAGGCTTCCCGCGCAAGCTCTACGAAGCCATCATCTCGATGTCCGACGAAGATGTCCTGGAGCGCATGAGCGAGAACGTCCCACCTGTCCCGCTCGACGGCTGAGACTACGCGCGAGACCACACCGCTAGGGATCGACCAGTCGGCTAGTTGAGCCAGCCGAACATGCGGATCAGCATGACATCGAGCAGGTCGTCGCGGTCACCAGACACTTCGGTGTCAAGGATGTCCGAGGCACTCACGAATCGGTGGGCGAACAGTTCCTTGGCCAGCTCGCAGTCGGCGACGAGCGTGTCGTAGTCGAGGTCGGTCACTCCTTGGGCCACGAGCGCATCGTGATAGGTCCGTAGCAGCGCGGCTTCTTCGGTGACGTGCTCTGGTTCGAGCGCGGTGGTGATGAAGTACGACACGTCGACTGCGGGGCGTCCGTACAACAGCGCCTGGAGATCGAGTACGACGAGTTCGCCGTTGTCACGGAACAGCACATTGTCGAGTCGGTAGTCGCCGTGGAGCAGCGTCCAGGGTCCTTCGCTCAGCTTGGCCACAATCGATGGGAGACGTTCCTGGATGTCGTCGAGCCGAGCAAGTGTGCGCGGTTCGACCACGCCGGCGGTGTGGGTGACGAAGCCGGGCAGATTCTTGACATAGCGGGCCTGAAAGACACGATGCGCCCGATCGACCGGCCAGAGCCGGTGGTGCTCGGCGACGAGATCGGTACACATCCAGTTCTTCGCGTGCCACGTGGCTAAGACCTTGAGCGCCGCGTGGGCATCCTCGAGCGAACCGCCGTCGGCTTGGGTCGGTGGTCGGGCATCGTCGATGTCGCTGATGATGAGCACATAGCGACGTTTGTCGCGCAACCCCAGCTTCAGCAGGAAGTCAAGGGTCCGGTTCACGCCCCCGAGTGGGAGCTTGTCGATCAAGAACAAGAGAGGGCGCTCGATCCAGGGGGCCGGGTCGGGATCCATCTCGGAGTACAGGTGCTGTGGCACGCTCACGCCGAGCTCGTTGCGAAGGTGGCGATAGACGGTGATCTCGCGCTCGTAGAACTGGGCGGCTTCGCCCAGGGCGAAGTTGACGTCGTTGTCCGTCGGCATCTTGACGATCACCGATGCGGGTCGGTCGCCGGGCGCGTCGTCGCTCCAGGTCAGGTGGCAGCGGTACACCTTGCCGATGAAGCCGATGTCGGCGCCGATCTCTTCGGTGCGCACGGTCTCGACGCGGCCGGATCCAGCGAGCGCCTGACTGAACCACGTCGCGGTGAGCTCAGCTTCGGTCTGCGGAATGTGCGGGCGGTCCTTCGCCATCGCCGAACCCTATTGCACAAGTCGTCCTCAGGCGTTCTCGAACAGGGCTGGGGCCAGCAGTTCGTACGTGTTGGCGCTCACGGCGCCGATCGTGATGCGATCGATGCCCAGGTCGGCGAGGCTCCGCAGCCCGGCCGCGACCGCGTCGGGCGCGCCGAAGAGGTCACCGAACGGGCTTCCTTCGAGTTGGCCTCGCAGGATCTCGACCACGGGATGGTCGCCACATCCGGCGGCGACGAAAAGTCCAAGCGGCACATCGGGACGAAGCGATCGCACCGTGTCGAGCCGGGCGACGATGTCGTCGGGCGTCACCGCTCGCAGACTGCGGGTGTGAAACGACCCTTTGCCGGTCGTGGCGAAGCCCGGCAGTTTGACTTCGACCAAGTCGGCGATCGGTGCGAGCGCTCGCGTCGTGCGGGGCCCACCAACCGACACGACGAGCGGTGGAGCGCTCAAGTGAGTCGGGCCGATCGTCGGTGCAGCGACCTGGTACCAGTCACCGTCGAAGTTCGCCGACCCTTCGTCGAACAGTTGACGGACGATGGTCGCTGCTTCGATGTAGCGACCAGCGCGCTCCCCCGCCCTCGGCGGGAACCGCACGCCGGTCGCTTCGAGTTCGGTTTGGTCCCAACCCGCGCCGAGCCCGGCTTCGAACCGGCCACCGCTGGCCCGCTGCACGGCGAGCGAAGCTTGGGCGAACTCGACCGGCGAGCGCAACAGGTTGTTGGCGAACGACGTGGCGATCGTGACCGATTCGGTGGCCAGCGCAAGCTCGGTTGCGGTGACCCACATGTGTGCGACCGGTTGGGTCTCGATGAAGACGTGGTCGGGAACAGCCAGTCCGTGCCAGCCCTCAGCTTCTCGTGCCCGCGCCCACGCACCAGGCGGTTGATCGCTGCTCATGAGCGTCGCGACGAAACGTGTCCCGGTCATGCGAACAGTCCTGACCGGTCCCGCACGACTCGCCCACCGGTCACTTGGCCGTCGGCGACGCGCACGATGCCGGCGCTGCGAAGCGTCGCCGGCGAACCTTCTCGCTCGCTCTTGCCAGCGCCGCCCAGATAGCGGCCGGTCTGGGTCATGTGAAAGGCAACCCGGTCGCCGGCGCCGAACAGATCATCGACGACCGTGTCGACGACCTCGACCAGCGGGCCGCACGGCTGATCGTCCCACTCATCGTCGAAGTCCACACCGGCGGTGCCATGAATCGAGCCGGCGAGTAGCCAGGCCCGCACGGTCTCCTCGGCCGCTGGATCGGGGGCGACGACCGGTTCATCCCACGGGGCGACGGCGGGCGGCTCGAGGCGATTCGTGGTCCCGTCGGCGAGCTGGCGGCGCCGCGCGTAATAGTCTTCGAGCGCCCAGTTGGCGGTGAGTCGCGTGCTGTCCCAGAAGTACAGGCCGATGCCCGACCATGCGGCCCGGCGCCCATCGTGGCGTTGTGACGCCCCGTGTTGGCTGAACCGCAACGCGAGCCGATCGCCGTTGCACAGGACCTCGTGCGCCGTCATGCACAGGCCGGGAAACTGCTCCATCTGTTTGGCAACCGCCGGCACGTACACGGTGTCGCGGGGGCCGAGCTCGTGGCCGCCCATATAGAGCATGTAGTTGGGATCCATGATTTCGGCGCAGACGGCGGGATCGCCACAGGCCAGGTAGTCGAGCACGTAGCGGCGGATGAGCCCGACCAGCGGGTGCGATGCGTTGGCGCTCACGAGATCCTCCGATCGTGGCCGACCCAATAGGGCGCCCGCAGTTCGGTCTTGAGGACCTTGCCCGAAGCATTGCGAGGTAATGACTCGGCGAGGTCGAACGAGGTCGGGCACTTGAATCCTGCGAGCCGGCTACGACACAAGTCGGCGAGTTCGCCGATATCCAGTTGGGCGCCGGGTTTCGCGACGACGACGGCCTTGACGGTCTCGCCCCAGCGTTCGTCGGGCACGCCGATCACGGCGACTTCGGCGATGGCGGCGTGGTCGTAGAGCACGTTCTCGACCTCGGCCGGGTACACGTTCTCACCGCCGGAAATGATCATGTCCTTGAATCGGTCGAACAAGAACAGGTAGCCGTCTTCGTCGGCATACGCGGCATCGCCGGTACGAAGCCAGCCGTCGGGCGTGATGGCCTCGGCGGTCGCTTCGGGCTTGTTGCGATAGCCGGGGGTGTTCTGGTCCGAACGGGTCCAGATCTCACCGACCTCGCCGGTCGCGGCATCGGTCGGGTGGCCGGTCGCGATGCTGTCCGGATCCACGATCCGCAGTTCGACCCACGGAAGGGCGCGGCCACATGAGCGCAGCAGCGCGGCGTGGTCGCCGTCGGGGTCGTGGGCTTCGGGCGGAAGCGTCACGATGGTCCCGGCGGTTTCGGTCATGCCGTACGCCTGCAAGAACTGGCAGTCAAGCACGTCGAGCGCGCGGCGCAGCACCGCGTCGCCAATCGGCGCCGCTCCGTACACCAGCAGCTCGAGGCTGTCGAGGTTCGCCTGCTCGACCCCGTCGACGGCCAGAATCGCTTGGATCACCGCGGGCACGAAAAAGGCATGGGTGACGCCGTGGTTCTCGATGTTCGCGACGATCGCGGCTGGGTCCGCGTCGCGGCGCAGGACCGTGTGTCCTCCGTGAAAGAACGCCGACAGGCCGTAGCCCATACCGCCGACATGGAACAGTGGCATCGCGACCAGATTCGTGCTCGTCGCACCGAACCCATACGCCGACCCCGAGATCCAGGCGGAGTGCGCCATGTTGTGGTTCGTGAGCTGCGCGCCCTTGGGCACCCCTGTGGTGCCAGACGTGTACAGGATGAAGACGATGTCATCGTGGTTTGGCGCCGACACCCTTCCGTCGGCGAATGGGTCGTCGCTCGCCGCTTCCTCGACGGACCGATGCCACGCATCGGCCGACACCCGGGCCAGGTCGCCTGCTTCGGACACCAGGTGAGCCAGTTCGTCGTCGACGATGACCAAGCCCGGGTCGGCATCGCCCAGGATCGTCGCAATCTCGGGGGCGGCAAGGCGCCAGTTGAGGCCGACCAGTGCGGCGCCGATCTTCGAGGCAGCAAAGGCGAGTTCGAAGTACATCGGCGAGTTCTGGGCCAGCACCGCCACGCGATCGCCGCGCCCGATTCCAGCGGCGAGCAAAGCATTGGCCGCCCGCACGCTTCGCTGCTCGAGCTCGCCGTAGGTCTGCGACGTGGTTGCACCGTGCGCATCGACATAGGTCAGCGCGACCGCGTCTGCGCGCTCGTTGGCCTGGTGCGCGATGACCTCGGCCAGCGACGCCGGGAGCGGCAGGTCTGGTCGTGGCGAAGCGTTCGAGGTCATCAGTAGCTCTTGGGGAGGCCGAGGCTGTGCTGGGCGACGAAGTTCAGGATCATCTCTCGGCTGACCGGCGCGGTCTTGTGGAGCCGGGCCACGAACCACAGGTCCGCGAGCCCGTATTCGAGAGCGAGACCGTTGCCGCCCAGTGTTTGGATCGACTGGTCGAGTGCGACCAGCGACGAGTCGGCCGCCGCAAACTTGGCCATGTTCGCGACCTCGCCCGCTTCTTCGGAGCCGGCATCGAACAGTTCTGCGGCCCGGGCGGTCATGAGCCGGGCCTGTTGCACGCCGATGTAGGCCGACGCCAGCGGGTGGGCGACGCCCTGGTGCGACCCGATCGGCTCGTTCCAGACGACCCGGTCCGACGCATAGGCGGCCGCGGTCTCGAGACCGAAGCGAGCGATCCCGTTGTTGATCGCCGCCGCAGACACCCGCTCGGGATTGAGCCCCGCGAACACTTGGCGCAAGCCATTGCCTTCGATGCCGATCAGCGCGTCGGGCCCAAGTTCGACATCGTCGAAGAAAACGGTGAACTGCTTCTCGGCGGCTTGCACCGCACACGGGATGTCTTGCGTGGTGATGCCGGGCGCTTCGGCGTCGACCACAAACAGCGATAGTCGATGGCGGCCGCTCGCATCGGGCTCGCCGCTCCTGGCCACGACCAGGATCGAGTCGGCCTCGTCGACGCCCGACGTGTAGTACTTGGTGCCGCTCAGCAGCCAGCCGTCTCCGTTGGCCTTGGCGGTCGTCGTGATGCGATGGGTGTTGGTTCCTGCGTCGGGCTCGGTGATGGCGAACGACATGCGCAGTGACCCGTCGGCAATGCCCGGCAGCCATTTCCGACGCATCTCGGGCGACCCGTGTTGGGTGATGATCGGTGCGGTGATCGAGCCGATCACGAGCGAGAGCAGCGGGCATCCTTGCGCGGCGGTCTCCTCGATCACGACGTTGTAGTCGGCCAGGCCGCCGCCACCACCGCCGTCTTCGACCGGGATGTGAACACCCAAGAAGCCAGCCTCGGCCAGTGCAGCCCACAGCTCGGTCGGCTTGTCGTCGCGCTCGACGACGTCTTGGAAGTATCGGCGCCCGAACTGGCCGACGAGCCCGGAGACCGAACGGCGTAGCTCCGGGTGGTGCTCCTTGGTGTCGACCAGTTGGGATGTGAACATGGTTGGAGCCATCAGCTCCTCCTCTTCGTCGCGGCTGCGTTAGGGGTTACTCGTCGGTCCAGTCGTAGAAGCCTCGGCCGGTCTTTTGGCCGAGGTCGCCGGCGGCGACTTTGTCGATGAGTAGTTGGGGTGGGGCGAAGCGGTCGCCGTGGCTGGCCTGCATCGAGCGGGCGATGTCGAGGCGCACATCGAGCCCGACGATGTCGCTGAGGCGAAGTGGGCCGACCGGGTGGCGATACGCCAGCACGACCGCCTGGTCGATGTCTTCTGCGCTGGCGACGCGATCCTCGAGCATGCGCATGGCTTCGAGCGCCGCGGACATGTCGAGCCGAGACGTGGCGAAACCGGCAACGTCGGCGACCACGATGCTCTGCTTGCCCAAGCGTTCGACGACAGCCCGGCCGGTGGCGATGGTCTCGTCGGTGGTGGCCGCGCCACGAATCAGCTCGACGAGCGGCAGCGACCACACGGGGTTGAAGAAGTGCATGCCCAAGAATCGGCTCGGATCGTCAAGGGCCTGGGCCAGCAGGTCGATCGAGATGGCGCTCGTGTTCGTGGCGATGACCGCGGGACCGCGGCGCTCGATCTCGCGCAGTACCTGGCGCTTGAGGTCGAGCTGCTCCGGCACGGTTTCGATCACCAGCGACGCGCGGGTCGCCAGGTCGTCGAGTGCAGGCACCACGCAGAGCCGGGCCCGGGCCGCTTCGGCCTCGTCGCTCGTGATCTTGGCCCGCTCGAGCGCACCGGCGAGGGCGCCGTCGAACGCTGCGGCCAAGGCATCTCGTTGGTCGGCGTTGGGCTCGACGACGGTGACCGAGTGCCCCGAGACGGCAAACGCATAGGCAATGCCGACGCCCATCGTGCCGCCACCGACCACACCGACAGTCCCCGGACTTGCGGGCGCTTCGGTTTGATTGGGCGGCAGTGGCACCGGTCGGCTCCCCCAGATCGAACGATCGTCAACACTATTGTTGACGACCGACGGTTCCGTCAACAAAGGTGTTGACAGTGATTCCAATTCTTCTGAAGGCGTTCCATGTCTGAGCACGTCATCACCGAGCGCCGAGCCAGCGCGCTCGTCATCACGCTCAACCGTCCCCAAGCCCGCAACGCCGTGAACTGGGCGGTGTCGTTGGCCATGGCCGAAGCGTTGGACCGTCTCGACGCTGACCCCGACCTCGTCGTGGCCGTGATCACCGGCGCGGGCGACAACTTTTGCGCCGGCATGGACCTCAAAGCCTTTGCCGCCGGCGAACGCCCCGAGATCGAGGGACGCGGGTTCGCGGCCATCACGGAACGGCCACCTGCCAAGCCCGTCATCGCGGCGGTCGAAGGCTTCGCTCTCGCCGGCGGATGCGAGCTGGCCCTGGCCTGCGACCTGATCGTTGCCAGCGAAACCGCCCAGTTCGGCTTGCCCGAAGCGACGCTCGGACTCGTCGCCGGGTCCGGCGGGTTGATCCGGCTGCCGCAGCGCATCCCTCGCCAGATCGCGCTGGAGCTGGCCCTCACCGGTCGCCGGTTCTCGGCTGCCGATGCACATGGGTGGGGCTTGGTCAATCGTCTGACCAGCGCGGGCCAGGCCCTCGACGAAGCCCTACGGCTCGCGGAAACGATCGCGGCGAACGGACCCCTCGCTGTCCAGATGACCAAGCGGATCGTGTCCGAGTCGCCAATGTGGCCGGCCGAAGAGGTCTGGGACCGCCAACGACCCCTCGTCGACGAGGTGCTGGCGTCGAACGACGCCCGAGAAGGAGCGGTCGCGTTTGCCGAGCGACGCAAGCCTCGCTGGACCGGAACATGAGTGGCGACGGCAGCGAGCCGCCATCCGCCGCGAATGCGCCCGCCGGTATTGCCAAGCGACGAGCCGATGCGCAAGCCGACGGCACCGAGGCGTATCAGGAGCGGCGCGCCGAGATCACTCGGGCCGCAGCCCAGGTCTTCCACCGCAAGGGCTACAAGGGCACCACGATCGGCGCCGTCGCCAAGGTGCTCGGCACAGATCGGGCCTCGCTCTACTACTACATCTCGGGCAAAGACGAACTGTTCGACGATGTCGTCCGCGAAGTCACCGAAGCCAACGTGGCGACCGCGCTGGCGATTCGTGACGGCGACGATGCCGCGCCGGTCAAACTCCGTTCGATGATCGAGGCGCTCATGGCCTCGTACGCCGAGACCTACCCGATGCTGTACGTGTACATGCGAGAGAACCTGGCCGAGGTCAAGGGACCTCGTGAAGGCTGGTCTCGTTACATGCGCTCGCTCAACAAGCAGTACGAGGACGCCGTCATCGACGTGGTGCAGCAGGGCTTCGACGAAGGCTCGCTCCGCGTCACCGGCCCGGCCAATGTCGTGGCCTTTGGCATCATCGGCATGGTCGGGTGGACAAACCGTTGGTTCTCGCCCGACCGTTCGACGCTGTCACATCACGAGCTCGCCAGGACCTTCGCCGACACCGTTCTCGACGGGCTCAGGCTCGACGGGC
>CALLPT010000201.1 GCA_938015575.1 uncultured Acidimicrobiales bacterium | reverse complement strand
CGAAGCAACCGCGGCTCCGGTTGCCGTCGACGACGGCGCCGAAGTCTCGAACCAACTCCAGGAGCTGCTCGACGCTGTCGTTGCCGCCGCCGAGCGCACCTCTGTGCCGCCGTCGCGTGCGCCGTGGATGCCCCCGCTGACCGGACCGCTCTCGCTCGGCGCCGTGTTCGGCGAGATCGACACCGATGTCCCAGCTGGACGAGTCATCACGGTCGGCATGCTCGACGATCCCGCAGCGCAGTCCCAGTACCCGCTCAAGGTTGACCTGGGCGATGGCGGCGGGCTCTTGATCTACGGCAACGGAGGGTCGGGGAAGACGACGGCACTGCGCACGCTCGCTGCGTCCGCGGCCGCCGACGACTCGCTACGCGGCGGGGGTCATCTGACGATCTTCGGCCTCGACTTCGGCTCGCAGCAGTTGGGTGTGATCCGGGACTTGCCTCAGTGCTCGATGGTTGCGGGGGCCGACGACTTCGAAGCCGTCACGCGACTTCTCGCCCTCCTCGAATCGATCTTCGATGAACGTATTGCGGCGACAGCAGCGGCAGTCGAGGCCCGCACCTCTCCCCCGCTTCATGACACCGTGCTGATCCTGATCGACGGCTACGACCAGCTCACCGAGTCGCTCGGCAGCGGGCCCGTGGTCCGGATGCAGCCCTGGCTCGATCGACTGTCCCAGATCATCAGCAAGGGCCGCCAGGTACAGATGTACTGCGCGATCGCCAGCGCAGAATCGACCCGAGCCTCGGGCCGGTTGATGAACATCATCAGCAACCGGTTGGTGCTGCGCCAAACCGACGAGACGGGCTATCGCGCCTTCGGCATACCGAGTTCCGTCGTCGGAAGTGGCTTCGAGCTTGAACCTGGGCAGGCACTGACTCGCACCGGCAACCTTGCCCAGGTCGGAGTGGTTACCTCTTCGCGAGCTGGGGTCGACGACATGACAGCCGCGTTCGCCCACTTCGCTCAGTCGGTCAACGGGTCGGTGGCGGCCCAGCATCGCTGTCCGCCATTGCCTGATCTCGTCTCGACAGTCGAACGATCCTCGCAGGTCGATGTCGTCGACCTTGGCCCGGCCGATCTCACCCATCAGAGCGTTTACGTCGATGTTTCGATGTATCCCTTCGTCGTTGCGGGGCCCCGAAAGTCCGGACGGTCGACGGCGCTGGCCACGATCGCCCGCCAGCTCATCGACCAAGGACGTGAAGTCTGGTGCGCTGGTCTGCCCGATTCGCCGCTCGCCCAGGTCGAGGCCAAAGAGCGGGGCTTCGGCCGCAACGACGTCGTCGCCGCGATGGCGACTCGCTTGGCCGAGGTCGCGTCGGCCGATCCCGACGGGGTGCGCTATCTGATCTTCGATGACCTTGACCGGTTCACCGACATGTCGCTCAACGGCCCGTTCAAGGAGATCGTCGAAGGTGGCGTTCGCCTCATCGGCTCGACCTCGGCATTGCGAGCGCTCCAGACCTCGTCGCCGGTTGCCAAGGAGCTCAAGGGCACGCCGAACCAGCTCGCGCTGCGCGGCGAAGACGAAGGCATCATCGGCCGCTATCAGCTGCGGCCCGGGCTCGAGATGCCGCCGGGCCGTGGGGTCTTGCACCTCGACGGCCTTCACTCGGTCGTGCAGGTCGCTGCGCTCGGCCACTAGCCCGCTGGCGAACGCGCCCAAGTCGAGAAATTCGAGAACGGTGCATCCAGACACGTCGGACCGTCGTAGTACGGGATGTCCGCGGACCCCTCACGCGGGCGAAACGACCACAGGAGACACGATGAAGACCAAGCTCGCTACTGCGCTGCTCGCACTCGCCATGTTGACCGGCATGCTCGTCGGCACCTCGGCACCCGCCGACGCCAAGCCGGCACCCGACGGCATCGCCTGCCTCAAGGCAGGCCAGGAAACCCTCCGCAGCCTCGGCGCATTCAGCGCCGCCGCTCGTGGTGAAGTCGATTACTCCGCCTTCGCCAGCGCCGAAGAAGGCCCGATCTTCCTCGACCTCGACGCGGGATCGTTCCTGCCGATCAACCAGGTGTTCGCACTCCACAAGTCCAACCCGGAGCTCTTCGCCTGGTGCGGCTGATTTCGCCGAGGTAGCCGCGCAGGCGCGGCGACCTCGCACATAGCGGGCCGACGAGCTCGCTCCAGAGATGCGATCGTGGAGCCGGGGCACTGCCTCGGCTCCACGCCGGTGTAAGGCGTTTCTAGGGCGTCTGTCCTGGGTCGACAGGTTTCGGCGGCTGAGCCAGCCGGAGACGGCCCGGACGCCCTACCTTGCGCTTATGGCCGAGTTCCTCCGACGCAGAATCGCCTCCCAGGTGAACACGCTCGTCGTTGGCGAGGATTTCCGGCCGTTCACCGAACCGACCCCCGACGACCCGGGCATGATCCCGGTCGATTCTCCGGTTCGCCACGTGCACCAAGACACCTCGATGTTCATCGGTGGTGTCCGCGCCCTGCTGTTCCAGACGTTGCATCCTCCGACGATGTTCGCCGTCTCCGAGCACTCGAACTACGAAGACGATCCGCTCGGTCGCCTCAACCGAACAGCACAATTTCTGGGCGCCACGGTGTTCGGAAGCGGCACCGAAGGGCAGCGGGCGGTCGACATCGTCACGGCAATCCACTCGCGAGTGACCGGGCAGCTTCCCGACGGATCGCTCTATCGGGCCGACGATCCTCACCTGTTGGGATGGGTCCACGTCACCGAGGTCGACAGCTTCCTGACGGCGCACCAGAAATACGGGCGCGCCCCGCTCGACGACGAACAGGCGGACCGCTACGTCGCCGACATGGCCATCGTGGGCCACGCACTCGGCGCCGAAGACTTGCCGACGAATCGGGCCGAGTTGGCCGCAGCGCTCGACATGTACCGCGAGGAGTGCAAGCCGACCCAGGAATGCCGGGACACAACCCGGTGGCTTTTCGCTCCCAACTTGCCGATCACGGTTTTGCCGTTCTATGGCGTGATCTTCGCGGCGTCCGCAGCGACGCTGCCGCGTTGGGCACGCTCGATGCTGCTCTTGCCGGTCGCACCTGGCATCGATCCTCTTGTGATCCGACCGGCGGCCGAGCTCCTCACGCGTACGTTGCGATGGGCAGGTCCCGGCTACCGTTCTGTGTGATGGAACTTGCGCCGTTATCCGGGATCTTCGGTGCCGAGGTCGACGGCGTGGATCTCTCGGACGAACTGACCGACACGACGATCGCCGAACTTCGGGCCGCCTTCAACAAGCATCATGTGCTCGTCTTCCGCGACCAGGAGCTGTCGCCAGAGGCGCAGATGGCATTCGGCCGCCGGTTCGGTGAACTCGACACGCATCCGTTCGTGCACGCCGTCGGCGAGTACGAAGAAGTCCTCGACATCGTGACCGAACCCGACGACACCGTGAACTTCGGAGGCGGCTGGCACTCGGACCTCACGTTTTTGGAAGAACCCGATCTCGGGTCGATCTTGTATGCGGTTGATGTGCCGGCTGCCGGCGGCGACACCTTGTTCGCGGACCAACAGGCTGCCTACGACGCGCTCAGCCCGACGATGCAGAGCATGCTCGACGGCTTGACCGCGGTGCACTCGGCCCGCCGTCAGTACGGCGAAGGCGGGCTGTCGACCAAGTCGAAGGCGATGCAGACACATGGCACCGACGCGGCGGCGACATCGATCGAGCATCCGGTTGTGCGCACGCATCCCGAGACGGGGCGCAAGGGTTTGTTCGTAAACCGGGCGTTCACCGAACGGATCCGCGGCCTGCGCCAGAACGAGAGCGCTGCGTTGCTCGAGTTCTTGTACGACCACGCGACGAACGAGACGTTCACGTGCCGGGTGAAGTGGCAGCCGGGCACCCTGACGATGTGGGACAACCGGGCCGTGCAGCACTTCGCCCTCCACGACTACGCCGGCAAACGCCGCCACATGCGCCGCATCACCGTCAAAGGCGACCGCCCCTCCTAACTGCGGTGTCTGACACCCGCAGCGGCACGAGGAATCCAGGCCGCTTGCTACGGTGCGCCGGTGGCCGAGAACGAGTCGAACGAGCTCACCGACGAACAGCTTCGCGACGCGGCAGCTGGTGATCTGAACGTCCTCGCCGTCCTGATGCTCGCTGGCTCCACCGTCTTCTCACTCGTGAACAAGTGGTTCGACACAATGAGCTGGATCGCCGTCGGCCTCGCCATCGCGTCGACGCTGACGTGGACCGTGGGCCTGCTTCGTCGCTCCGAAGTCGTCGCCGCATTCGTGAAGATTGGGTTCGGCTTCAGCGGACTCGCAGCGCCGGCCGTTGCCGTCGTTGGATTAATCCTTGGGATCGTCGGCTTTGCCTGGGGTTGGGCCTTGCTCGGCGGCGCCGTCGTGTACTTCGCCTTTTCGGTGCTCGGACTCGAGATCATTGCCAGGGCGGAAGAAACCGGCGTCCTCCGAGAGATCTAGCGAAGCGAGGCGCTCCTCCATAAAAAAGCTGCGGGTGTCAGACACCGCAGTTGCCTAGCGTGGCGCTATGTCGAGCCCGATTGGTCGGTTGCGTTCTGACCCCAAGACCCATGATGCGCATGAACTCCTGACCGATGGGCTTGCCGGATCCGATCTGCGATCCCTGCTCCTCGACGTCGCCGCGCAGCGCGCAGCCCGACGCACGCCATCCGGCGTCCTAACGCAATACAAAGCCGACCGATTCTGCGAGCCGTCGGCACTCGATGCAGTCGCTATCGCGCAGGCCGAGGCATCTGCGTTACAGGCGGTTCGCCCCCACTTCCGCCCAATCCAGCTGTCGCCGGTGTCGCCGCTCGCAACGAGTTCGGCAATGTCGGAGGTACCGCAGAACAATGTCGTGACAACGATGCGCATGACCGAGGTGCTCTCGGATCCGACGAATGTCCTCGCACTCGAAGCGGCCCTCGAACGACAAGCCAACGCTTCGGAGATCGTTCGTCTCGCCGCTGCCCACCGGGTGCTGCGCGCCCAGACATTCGATGGCCCGCGGTCCTACGCCCACTTCTCGCTACTGGGCATGGTGTCCGCTGGCCGCGACCGCGGTAATCGCCAATTTGAGGTCGACGAGCTGCTTCGTCACATCCGAGCACTTACCGCTGCTGTCATCTCGATCGACGCCGATGCCGACGTTGTGGTGCGCGTCACCGATCACAGCGGCCGCCTCGACGAAGCCCAGACGATTGTCGACACGCTCGATACCGAGTCGAGCATCGACACCGAACGCACCCATGGCGTCGGCTACTACGACCACCTGTGTTTCAAGCTCGCCGTCCGGCGAGGTGACGAACTCATCGAAGTCGGCGACGGCGGCTCCACCACATGGACGCAACAGTTGTTGTCGAACCGCAAAGAACGACTGGTGATCAGCGGTTCGGGCCTTGACCGAATCGTCATGTGACAATCCACTCGCGACAGTGATGCCGAGCTGACACGGCGTCGCAACTCGGTCTCAACATCGAGTTGCCAACGTGAGATGCGTGTCGCGCCGCTCACCTCTGCCTGCCGTCGTGGCTGCATTGTTCGTGCTGTTGGCTGGCGGCTGTTCCACAGGAAGCAATGGCACCGAGTTTGCTGTCGAGCCGACGGCGATTCCCGAGGCCATCAACGCTCCGTCGAGAACGCCGGAGTCGAGGGTGCCTTCTCCGCCGCCAGAGCGCACCGCGTCCGACGCCTCGACGCCTGACCCTCGGCCGACGTCGACGCCAACCCTGGTGGGGCTAGGGAGGTACCTCGTCGCCCGAGCCGGTGCCGGCGATCTCTGGCAGGGTCACGGGGCGGCAACGCGGGTGCTTCCCGTGTACGACGAGCCCGCCGGCGAGAAGCGGATGTTGCTCGAAGTCAACTCGGTCGATGGGGTTGCGTTGCCGCTCCCCCTGTTCAACTGGCACGACCGCGGCTCTCCAACCGTGCTGCGGGTGGTCGAAGGCGAGCCGGGCGATGCATGGATCCGCGTGCAGGCACCCACACGTCCCCATGACACCAGCGTGTGGGTCGACGCAGCCGACTTCGACTGGGCCGAGACAACCAAGCGAATCGAGATCGACCTGGCCGGCTCGGGCAAGCTGACGGTCTTCGACGGCGACGAGACGCTGATGGAAGCACCGATCGTGCAGGGCCGGGACTCGCGCCCGACACCCGAGCATCTGACCTATCTCGAAGCGGGCTCGCTGACTGAGATCTTCCCCCAGGTCCCGGCGTACGGCGACGCGCTTCTGACCATCGCCAGCTTCTCGGAGATCCTCGGCACGTTCGGTGGAGGCAACCCGCCGCAAAACTTCTTGCATGGCACGAACAACCCGGAGCTCATGGGACAACGCGTCAGCTCGGGCG
>CALLPT010000200.1 GCA_938015575.1 uncultured Acidimicrobiales bacterium | reverse complement strand
CGTGCTCATGGGCGTGCCCACCTATTACCACCGACTCCTCGCCGACGATCGCTTCGGGCCCCAGGTGTGCGCCTCGATGCGTCTCTTCACCAGCGGCTCCGCACCGATGACCGAGCTCACCCACGCCGAGTTCACCGAACGCACCGGTCGCCAGATCGTCGAGCGCTATGGCATGAGCGAAGCGGGCGTCATCACCAGCAATCGGATGGACAACGTGCTGGCCGGCTCGGTCGGTCATCCTCTGCCCGGCTACGAGGTACGCGTCGTCGACGATGCGCACTCACCGGTCGCTGCGAATGAGACTGGCACCGTCGAGGTGCGCGGGCCGAGCCTGTGCCGGGGCTATTGGGGAAGACCCGACGCCGACGCCGAGTCGCGCACCGCCGATGGCTGGTTCTCGACCGGCGATGTGGGCTTCGCCGACGAAACCGGACGCATCACACTCGAAGGGCGATCGAGCGACATGATCATTTCAGGGGGGCTCAACATCTACCCCAAGGAGATTGAGATGGTGCTCGACGAACTCGACGGCGTGGTCGAGTCGGCCGTCGTCGGCCTGCCCCACCCGGACTTCGGCGAAGCCGTGACCGCGTACCTCGTGCTCGAAGTCGGAACGACGATCGACGCCCTGCCGCTCGACACTGCACTCGCTCCGCTCGCGCGATTCAAACACCCCAAGTCGTTCCACGAATTGCCCGAGCTTCCTCGCAACGCGATGGGCAAGGTGCAAAAAGTTCTGTTGCGGAAGGGCTCCGATCAATGAGCGAACTGCGGGTGCTCACCGCCGCAAAGATCGTGACCGTCGACGATCGCTGCCCGAGCGCGACCGCCGTGGCCATCCGCGGCGACCGCATCGTTGCCGTCGGGTCGCTCGACGAGGTCCGGTCCGCGCTCGGCGATGCCGAGTACGAGATCGACACGACCCACGCCAACGATGTGATCCTGCCTGGTCTCATCGACCAGCACCTGCATCCGATCCTGGGCGCCGGCACGCTCGCGACCGAGGTCATCGCAACCGAAGACTGGGTGCTTCCCCATCGCACCTATCCCGCCGCCGACAGCCACGATTCCTATCTCGCCGCGCTGCGTTCCGCACACGAGCGCCTACCTGCGGATGAATGGCTCTTCTCCTGGGGCTACCACTCGCTGTGGCACGGCGAACTCGACCGGTCGATCCTGGACTCGATCAGCGCGGAGCGACCGATCGGCATCTGGCAGCGGTCGTGTCACGAGTTCTACCTGAACTCGGCCGGCCTGCAGGCGCTCGGCATCAGTGAGCAGACGCGCCCTGACGACCCCGACGTAGCCGCGACCTATGACGTCGAGCGCGGCCACTTCTGGGAACGCGGGTTCTTCGCCCACGTCTTCGGCCAGGTCGCCGCGCATCTGTTCAGCGAAGAACGGCTGCGCCGCGGTCTGCATCAGATGGTCGAGTATCTGCATCGCAACGGGGTGACGGCGTTCAACGAGCCGGGGGCGATCCTGGTGCCCGGCGCGTGGGAGTTGTACACCGAGATCCTCGGCGACGATGACACCCCGTTCTCGAGCTACTTCTTGACCGACGGTCGCGGGCCGGCCGAGTCGGGCGTGTCCCACGACGAGACGCTCGCCCGCGCCGAGCGGGACCTGGCCCGAGCCCCGAGCGGCAAGGTCAGCTTCTTCGAGAAACAGGTCAAGCTGTTCGCGGACGGTGCGATCATCAGCCAGCTCATGCAGATGAAGGACCCGTACCTCGACGCCGACGGCAACCCGAATCCGCATCACCATGGCGAGTGGATCATGCCGCCCGACATGTTCGAGGAACGGGCGAAGCTGTACTGGGACAACGGGTTCCAGCTCCACGTGCATGTCAACGGCGACCTGGGGCTCGAGTTGGTGCTCGACACGGTCGAACGGCGAATGCGTGAGAACCCACGACCCGATCACCGCACCGTCATCGTCCACTTTGCGAACTCGACCGAGGACCAGATCGATCGGATCGCTCGTCTTGGCTGCGTCGTGAGTTCGAACCCGTATTACCCGGTCGGCTTCGCCGACAAGTTCGGCCAGGTCGGGCTTGGACCCGAACGTGCCGATGTCATGACGCGTCATGCGTCGGTCTTGGCCCGCAACATTCCGCTGTCGTTTCACAGTGACCTACCGATGGGACGAAGCGACCCACTCGTGATGATGTCGTGTGCCGTCAATCGGGTCACCCCGTCGGGTCGGGTTGCCGGGCCCGAACAGCGGATCACGGCCGAGCAGGCGCTGCGGGCGGTCACGATCGACGCCGCCCACTCGTGGCGACGCGAACACGAACTGGGCTCGATCACCGCCGGCAAGATCGCCAACCTGACGATCGTCGACGCCGACCCGCTTGGCGTCGATCCGTTGGACCTCGACAAGATCTCGGTGCTCGCCACGGTGCACGAGGGGCGCTGGTATCCGGTGCCCGCCGAAGCTCGAGCCTCGGTCACCGCCCTATCGGCCCGCCAGCTGTCCGACGTCGAGCGGGCCGAGTTGTCCGATGGTCGAGGCTGCATCTGCTCCGTTGGGCACCTGCTCGTCGACGCACTCGCCGGATAGGCACCCGAGAGGTATCAGCACCGACAAGGTTGCTGAGGGCTCGCGCCGGTATCTTCATCCTCGATGGCTGAGCTCAACATCACCGCCTCGACGCTCCGCAACGGCATCGCCGTCGACGAAGTCGCTTTCGAGGTCGTCGGACACGGCACCGCCCAGGGCTACTTGGTCCATGATGGGCGCGCGGGCGACGTCCGACCGGTCGTCGTGGCCGTCCATGAGGAGAACGGTGATCGATCGAGTCTGTTGCCGGACCTCAAGGCGCTCGCGGCCAAAGGGGTCATGGGCATCGCGATCGACTGCCCCGAGGCTCGCGAAGCGATCGGCGCACGCGACCACCTGCGCGCCTTCGACGCTCTGGCCGTGACCACGGCCGCCGCGATCCACGCAATCACTGGTCGCGCCGACGCGGCCGATGGCCACCTGGCCCTGCTCGGACGCGGCATGGGTGGCGAAGTGGCCGGACACCTCGGTTCCCGCACACCTGGTTGTCGAGTTGTCGTAGCCGCTGGTTCCTTGCTCGACCGGGCCGCGTTCCTGCGCGATTCACCCCACGGCATCGCTGCCGGGTTCCGCTTGCGGGTCGATCCCGACCAGGCCGACGCGCAGATCGACGGATTGGCTTCGAAGTCGCTCGCTGCTGCGTTGCGTGTGGGGGCCGACGCGACATGGCAACTACAGGTCGCCGACGACGACGCACGAGTCGACAGCGAAACCGAGCGCGAACTGGCCTTTGGCATTCCGAACGCCGTCCGCATCACTCGCCACAACACGTCGGCTGATCTCGGGCGCGGCGCGGCGCGTCAGGAACGCGTCGAGCTCATTCGCCGCCTGACCTGAGGTCGTAGATTTCGGCGGCGAAGCGCTCGAATTGGTTCCACGCGAATGCCGGGTCGCGGAGTTCGTCGACGAGATAGTCGTGGTACGTGTCGAGCACGAGCCAAGCGCAACCCAGCTCGCGAAAGGTTTCGACGTCGCGACGGATCTGATCGATCGTTCCTTCGCCGGCGATGCGCTCGTCATCGGGCCGCTCGTCGGCGGTGATGCGTAGTCGGATTCGTGGCGCAAGCTCCGGTACTGGTCGTTCGAGTCGTTCGGCCATCTCCCGGATCGCGGGAAGCATCTCGGCGGCGAAGCCGGTGGCAGTCGGTCGGATCGGGTGCCATGTCGTGCCGTGCAAGATCGCTCGCCGCATCGACGGTGCGCTGTTACCGCCGACCCAGATCGGCGGATGCGGTTGCTGGAGTGGCCGCGGGGTCGCGTGCACCTTGTCGAACGTCACGAACTCGCCATCGAAGCTGGCCACGTCGTTGGCCCAGAGCTCCTTGATCGCCAGCAGGTACTCGGTCGTCATCGGCCCGCGTTGTTCGAACGGCACGCCCAACACCTTGAACTCTTCTTCAGCCCAACCCGCTCCGACACCAAGCACGCATCGGCCACCGCTGAGCTGGTCGACGACCGCGAACGCTCGGGCGGTCTCGAGCGGGCTGCGGTACGGAAGCACGCTGACGGTCGTGCCGATGGCGATGTTGCTCGTCGCCGAAGCGAGCCAGCCGAGCAACGAGTGTGGTTCGTAGAACGGTGCCGGATAACGCGCCGACACGTCGTCGGTGATCGTGACGTGGTCCGAGGTGAACAGGCCGTTGTAACCCAGGTCTTGGGTCAGGTCGACCCAACCCTGGAGTGATGCCGGGTCTGCACTCGGGCCGAAGTTGATGAGGTTCACGCCGATCTTCATCGCCCCTGTTTAGTGGCCGTGTCGAGGAGCAGAGATGTCGCTGGCGCTCTCCGGCTTGTGTGATCCAACGCGTTGGTCGCCGCGACGCTTGACCGACAAAGATCAACCTCATGACACCCGACGCCGCCCGAGTACAAGCCGTCGACTTCCGGTTCCGCCCGATCGGGGCCCGCAGCTGGACACCGGAGACCACCTATCACTACCTCGAGCGCATGAACCTCGACCCGTGCCCCTCGTTCGAGGAGCAGTCGTTGCCACTGATGTTCGAGGAGATGGCCGCGGCCGATATCGAGATGGGTGTGATTGGCGTGCCCGGTCCCACCAAGGACCGTGGGCTCGACCCCACGTCGGCTGATGCAATCACCGCCATCGTCGCCGAGCACCCCGACCGGTTTGTCGGGTTCGGATCGATCGAACCGAGTGACATCGACGCTGGCGTGCGGCGCCTGGGCGAGCTCGCCGCGGCAGGGCTTCGCGGCGTCACAATCGATCCGTCGACCGCAACGATCCATCGTCGGTTCGACGATCGCTCGCTCTATCCGCTGTTCGACGAGGCCTCACGCCTTGGGCTGGTGGTGACCACGACGATGAGCAGTCTGCTCGGCCCCTACATGGATGACTGTCGACCCGAGTACGCCGACCGAGTCGCCACCGACTTTCCGAACTTGACGATCGTTATCCAGCACGGCGGTTGGCCCTATGCCCTCGAAGCAATCGGTGCGGCATACAAGCAGCCGAACATCGCCGTCGTTCCCGGCCAGTACATCCACTACGGCTTTCCCGGCAGCGAGCACTACATCACCGCACTTCGTCACCTACTCCAAGACCAACTGCTGTTCGGCAGCGTCTATCCCAACTGCGGGCCATTGCCGGATCTTCGTCGCATCGTCGAGTCGTGGCAGCTACCCGCGGCCGTCGAGCGGAAGTATCTCCGCGACAATGCGCGGCGAATCTTGGATCTGTAGCGCCGTTACGGCAACCCGGCGTGAGCGTGCTCAACGAGCGTCGTCAAGATCGTGCCTGAGCGCGAACCGGCGACCTTGTTCGGATGGGAGCCGTCGGCGCAGAGCGCATGAAGCGTGCGCCCATCGGCGCCACCGAGCACACACGCAAAGGTCGGCTGGGGCGTCGGAAGCCGGTGGGTGACCTCACCACCTTCGACGACGCGAACGACTTGGGAACCTCGGGCATCGCTGAACCAGATGCCGCCGGCGGCATCGAGGGAGCATCCATCGGGTGCGGTGCCCGGAATCGCCGCCCATTGGCGCCGGTTCGACAGCGACGCGTCGGCGCCGATGTCAAAGGCGATGTAGTCGCCGCCAAAGGACTGGCCGACGATCAGCGTGTCGCCCTCGGGGGTGATGACCGAACCGTTCGGAAAGGCCATGTTGTCGGCCGCTACCGACACCGCCCCGTCGGGGCGAACGAGCAAGACCGACGCGGGCGTGAAATCATCGCCGGCTTCGAGGTCGAAGCCGAAATGGCCGACATAGGCATTGCCGGCGCCGTCGACGACCGTGTCGTTGCAGTTGGCAGGCGCGAACTCGCCGAGCTCGGCGTGGGTGGTGACCGTGGCACCGTCGAAGCGCAGGAGTCGCTTCGAGGTCATCGCCACGATCAGCAAGTCGCCGTTGGGCATCCAGCCAAGGCCCGAGGGCCGGTCGTCGATCTCGACGACCGTGGTGCGAGTTCCATCGGCGGCAACTCGGTACACCCGTTGTTGGTAGAAGTCGCTGTACCAGAGCTCGCCGTCGTGCCAGCGCGGCCCTTCCCCAAAGTCAAGGCCACCAACGAGTTCAGTCCACACGTCTTCGAGTCGGGTCATTCCTCGAGGTTAGGTGCGCGGCCGCGGCGGCGAAAGTTGCGGGTGTCAGAGCGACGCAACCACCGACAACCAGTTACTCGGTGAACCACTTACTCGGTGAAGTAGCCGCCGTCGGGGTGGAGGATTTCGCCGGTCATGTACGACGCGTCGTTGCTGCACAGGAATGCTGCCGCTGCCGCGATGTCCTCTGGCTGGCCTTTGCGGCCCATGGGGATCTGCGCCATGAACGGCTCGAGGATCTCCGGCGGGAACATTTCGATGACTTGCGTCATGTTGGTGTCGATGAAGCCAGGCCCAATGGCGTTCACGCGGATCCCGGCCTTGGCCAGCATGCGGGCAAGCTTCTTGGTCATCATCCAGACCGCGGACTTGGAACACACATACGCGAGCGGCCCAGCATCGGGATGCTTGGCCGCAATCGATGCGATCGTCACGATGCTTCCACCGGACTGTTTCCCGGCTTCGATGCCCTCGACCATGCGTGCCGCACATGCTTGGGCCGCCAGAAAACTGCCGATCAGATTGATGTCCACCACGGTGCGGAACTCATCGACGTCGTAGTCCAAGACTTCGAGGTGGGGCTGTTCGCGATAGCCAACTCGTTCGATGAGTCGTTTCGCTTCTTCTTCGGCGTCGCCGGTGTATTTGGCGTGGCTGACTCCAGCCGCCGTGACGACATGGTCGAGGCGGCCATAGGTATCGACGCAGAGCTGGGCCATTGCATCGTTGTCGATGCGACTCGTTGCATCGAGCGAGCACGCGACCGCTCGACCGCCGGCCGCGACGATCTGGGCCACGGTCGCGTCGGCTCCCGTGACGTCGCGATCAGCGACCACGACCGCCGCACCTTCCGACGCGAAACGCACACAGCAAGCGCGCCCAATGCCGTTGCCACCGCCAGTGACAACGGCCGCCATGTCCTCAAACCGCATATGAACCCCCTCACTTTCGCATGTTTCAGCGAAATGACCCAATCGTTAAACCGTAGCCGACCTTGCGGCTACCCCTTCCGATCGCATTACAACCCCGTTACAGTGCTTCACCAACAAACGGCCCTTGATTTCCCGGTGCCTGCCGGGAGGGTCTTCCTATGGAGGGAACATGAACAAGAGCACGCTGACCAAGCTGCTTTCGCTCATCTTCGCCGTCGCTCTCATTGCCACCGCATGTGGTAGCGACAGCGTCGTGGACGATGTGACGGATGCTGCGAGCGATGCCGCCGATGCTGCGACTGATGCAGCTGGCGACGCCGCCGAAGCGGTCGAAGACGCTGTCACCGGCGACGACGACGAAGAAGCCATGGACGACGAAGAAGCAATGGACGACGAAGAAGAGGTCGAGCTGACCCAGGGTGGCAGCGTTCTCGACGCCATCAAGGAGCGCGGCGAACTCAACTGCGGTGTCTCCGGTGCTGGCATCGGCTTCTCGGTGACCCAGCCTGACGGCTCGCAGGTCGGCTTCGACGCTGACTACTGCCGTGCAACGGCTGCCGCCATCCTCGGCGACGCCGACGCAGTGAACTTCGTGCCGCTGACCGCAGCCGAGCGCTTCACCGCAGTCCAGACCGGCCAGGTCGACGTGCTGTTCCGCAACACCACGTGGACCCAGAGCCGTGACACCGACGTTGGTATGGACTTCGGTCCGACCACCTACTTCGATGGTCAGCAGCTCATGGGTCGCGTTGGCGACGGCTTCTCGAGCGACAGCACCGTCGCTGACATCGACGGCGCCGTGGTTTGCACCAACGCTGGTACCACGACCGAGAAGAACATCGCTGACGCAGCTGCAGCAGCGGGTGTCTCGATCGACCTCCAGACCTTCGAAGACTTCAACATCGTCACCGACACCTTCATCAGCGGTGGTTGCGACATCATCACCACCGATGGTTCGGGCCTCGTTGGTCGTAAGGCTGAGCAGCAGCCAGCTGACCAGGAATGGGCGATCTTCCCAGGTACGCCAATCTCCAAGGAGCCTCTCGGCCCGACCTACGGCCAGAACGACTCGGCATTCGCCGATGCTGTCAACTGGACCGTCTACGCAACGATGATCGCTGACGAGAATGGCATCGACCAGAGCAACGTCGACGCTGCTCTCGCTGATCCTCCGACCGCCGAAATCGGCCGTCTCCTCGGTGGCGAAGGCGAACTGCAGAGCCTTATGGGTCTGCCGTCCGACGCGTTCTACCAGGTCATCAGCCAGGTCGGTAACTACGGTGACATCTTCGATCGTCACCTCACCCCGCTCGGCATCAAGCGTGCGGGTTCGGCGAATGCGCAGTGGACCGATGGTGGTCTCATCTACGCACCGCCAGCACGCTGATCTGACGATCACCTTCTGCACGACTCGCTCATCTGCTTGCAGGTGAGCGAACAGTGACCAGGGGGCTGAGCCGGTCAACGACCGTCTCAGCCCCCGAGCCACTGTCCGAGGCACTATCTTCGGTCAGCAGTACGAAAAGTGTGACAACCCGGGGGGGACGCACTGGTGTCTGACACCGCCCAACAATCACTCGTTGCAGCCGCGTCCGCGCGACCACCGTTCTACCGAGACGCCGTCGTCGTCAAGTGGCTCGCGCAGGTCGTCACGTTGCTGCTGGTGCTCTTCGCACTCTTCTTCTTGGCGTCGCAAGCGGGCGACAACCTGACCGCCAAGGGCATCAAGACCGGCTACGACTTCCTCGAAGTCGACCCGGGCATCAACCTGACCGGCACGATCGACAACGAGCCGGACACCGGTGGCCGAGCGCTCTGGGCCGGCGCGGTGAACACGCTTCGCTTGTCGATCGGCGGCATCTTCATCGCGACGCTGCTCGGGATCTTGGTGGGCGTTGCCCGCCTGTCCAGCAACTGGATGGTCTCAAAGATCGCCAGCGTGTTCATCGAGTACATGCGCAACATCCCGTTGCTCGTGCACATCATCTTGTTCTTCGCGATCCTGCAGTCGCTCGACAAGTTCGGCGACACAGAGCAAGTCTTCAACGACGACGGTTCCCCGGCGCTCGACGCCGAGGGAGCCGAAGTCTTCGAGGCCGTCCAGGGCCCGATCAACGGCTGGTTGCACGTCTCGAACAAGGGCGTCTCGTTCCCCCGTGTCTTCCCGGCCGATGGTTTCTACCAGTGGTTGGTCTTCATTCTCATCGGCGCGCTGATCGGTAACTTCGTGCGCAAGCGCCGCCAAGCCGTCCAGGACTCGACGGGTGCCGAGACCTACCCGAACGGCTCCATGCTCGGCGTCATTGCCGTGTTCGGGGTCATCGGTTGGTTCTTGCACCCGATCTTCGGTTGGGTCGGTGGCATCTTCGGTGCGATCGCCGAGCTTGTCGATGCGATCCCACCGAGCCTGGTGCAGGTGGTGCTGACGGTTCTCGCCGTCGGGTTCGCCATCAACTGGATTCGACGGTTCTTGGATAGTCGCCGCACGCCGGCTGGTCTAGCCAAGCTGACCGACGACGACTGGTTCCGGATGATCTTCGCCGGTGTCGGCGCCATGATCGCGGCCCTCTTTATCTGGGTGATCTGGCCCGGCGGATCGAGTTGGCTCGTCAACTCGGGTCGTGACTTCTTCGAAGTCGCCGCCGACAAGTTCGGTGATGGCCGCGGCAGTTGGACCGAGGATCCGCCGATCGACGCCATGCGCCCCGATATTGAACAGCGCGGCCGCTTCGCCAATCCCGGCCCTGCCGGCCTCAACTTCTCGACCGGTTTCGCCGCTGTCTTCTTCGGCATCGTGCTCTACACCGCAGCGTTTATCGCCGAGATCGTGCGTGGCGGCATCTTGGCCGTCCCCAAGGGCCAGACCGAAGCCGCTCAGGCCATTGGCCTGCGTCGCTCGACCATGCTCCGCCGAGTCATCCTGCCCCAGGCGTTCCGAGTCAGCCTGCCACCGCTCGGCAACCAGTACCTCAACCTCACGAAGAACACGTCGCTCGCAATCGCCGTGGGTGCCACCGACCTCGTCCAGGTCGGTCAAACCATCTTCAACCAGTCCGGCAAGAGCTTGGAGGTCTTCTCCATTTGGATGCTCTTCTACCTGGCCTGTTCGTTGACGATCTCGGTGGTCGTCAACTTCTTCAATGTCCGCCTTGCGATTGTGGAGCGCTGAGATGTCAGACCTGCTGAAGTCCGACGTCGACCTCGAAGCGATCATCGCCCAGGCCGACGAAGATGAGATCACACTCCGCCCCGACGAGCCGAGCCTTCCGCCCGGCGAGTGGATGCGCAAGAACCTGTTCTCGACGCCGTTCAACTCGGTGCTCACGATCGTGTTCGCGCTCGGCGCACTGTGGGCCTATCGGGCGATCCTGAACTTCATCTTCTCCGAGAACACGCAGTGGGACGCAGTCCGCGTCAACTTGCGTCTCATGTTCACCCAGGCGTACCCCGACGAGAACTACACCCGAGTCTGGGTCTCGCTCGCCATCGTTGCCGTGCTTGCCGGTCTGAGCTTGGGTCTGTCCAAGGTCGGCCGGGGGCTCTCGCTCAAGAAGATCGCTACCTGGTGCTTCGGCTGGGGCGGCCTCATCGTCCTTGGCGTGCTGCTGCGCGAACCCTCGGTCAAGACCGATGCCTCGGGCGAGTCGGTGTTCGCCGACGCCAACGGCGTTGAGCTCGTGCGCGACGACTTGGGTTCGCTCGCGTATGCAAACGGCGACCCAGCGCCGTCGCAGGGTCTCGAACTGATTCGCGAATCCTTCGGCTCCGCCATGGGCAACCGCACTGGTTGGTGGATCATCGGCCTGCTCTTGCTCGCCGTCGGTGCTGCGATCTGGTTCGGTCTCGGCGACTTCCGCCGCCGCAACACCTTCGTGCCCGCGATCCCGTTTGGGCTCGCTGGTGTCGGCCTGCTGGTCTCCACCACCTGGTGGTACGGCTGGGGCAACTACACGTTCAGCGAAGAAGGCTTCACCTACGAACCCGGTGAGCTCGTCGCCTCGTCGACACGCAACCCGTGGACGGTCGTCTTCCTGGTCCTCGTCGGTGCCTACATCGTCGGCCGGGCCATCCAGCGTACGGAACGCGCCGGCACGGTACGGGCCATCACCAACCTGTCCTGGCTGCTCGCACCATTCGTGACCTTCTGGGCCGTGCTGCGTGGACCGGTACTCGATTGGGGCTACGTCGCGTCGGTCGACATTCCCCTGTACCTGCTGTTCGCGGTCGGTGGCGGACTCATCTTGTGGATGTTGACCAACCCACACATCGGCGAAGCCGGCCGAATCATCGCGGTGGTCATCCTGGCGATCGCCGCATTCACTTGGATCAGCGCGTTCTTCGGCTGGTTCGGGATGCTGCAGAAGATCCGGTTGAGCATCCTGTTCCTCGGCCTCGCCGCGTTGCTCGCCCCGAACTTCAAGGGCGACGCAAAGCAACGCATGAAGCTGATCTATGGGTGGCTGGGCTTCATCACGATCTTCCATGTGATGGTCACCCTCATCAACACGCCGTCGTCGATCGAGGTCCCGACCGAAGACTTCGCCGGCGGTTTCATGGTGTCGATCTACGTTTCGATCTTCACGATGATCTTCAGTTTCCCACTCGGCGTCATGCTCGCCTTGGCCCGTACCTCTCGACTGCCGCTCTTCCGAGTCATGTCGACCGTGTACATCGAGTCGTTCCGTGGCGTGCCGCTCATCACGATGCTGTTCTTCTTCACCGTGTTCGTGAACCTGTTCCTGCCCGAAGGCATGGAGCTCTCGCTGTTCGCGGCGGTGGTGGTCGCCTTCGTGTTGTTCTCGGCGGCCTATCTCGCCGAGAACGTGCGTGGTGGTCTCCAAGCGATCCGGCGCGGCCAGTACGAGGCCAGCGATGCGCTCGGTCTCACGACGGTGCAACGCACCGCGTTCATCGTGTTGCCCCAGGGCTTGCGCGTGTCGATCCCGCCGCTCGTCGGTCAGGTCATCGCCACGTTCAAGGAGACCTCGCTGCTGGCCATCGTCGGCGTCTTCGACTTCTTGCGCATGGCACGCGACGTCATTCCGGCCCAAACCGAGTTCCTCGGTGTGCGCAAGCCCGGCCTTCTCTTCATCTGCGTCGTCTACTTCGTAGGCGCCTACGCCATGTCCAAGTACTCACAACGCCTCGAGAAGCAGCTCGGGGTCGGTGAAAGGTAAGTCTTATGTCGATCAATGACGCAACCACCGCCGTAAATGCCGAACTCGCCGGCCGCGACGACATCATCGTCTGTGATGGCGTGGACAAGTGGTACGGCGACTTCCAGGCGCTCAAGGGTGTCACCGCCACGATCAAGGAGCGCGAGGTCGTCGTGGTGCTCGGCCCATCGGGTTCGGGCAAGTCGACATGGATTCGCTGCATCAACCGCCTGGAACAGCATCAGGGCGGTCGGATCATCGTCGATGGTGTGGAGCTGACCAACGACACTCGGAACATCGAAAAGATCCGTTCCGAAGTCGGCATGGTGTTTCAGTCGTTCAACCTGTTCCCGCACCTGACCGTGATCGACAACATCACGCTGGCGCCGATCTGGGTCCGCAAGCGGCCCCGCGGCGAGGCCGAGCAGACCGCACGCGAACTGCTCGAGCGGGTGGGCATCCCCGAGCAAGCGGACAAGTTCCCGGGCCAGCTGTCCGGTGGTCAGCAGCAGCGTGTGGCCATCGCCCGTGCGTTGGCGATGGAACCGCGGATCATGCTCTTCGACGAGCCGACCTCGGCCCTCGACCCCGAAATGATCAAGGAAGTCCTCGACGTCATGAAGGAGCTCGCAAACTCCGGTATGACGATGATGGTGGTGACCCACGAAATGGGCTTCGCCCGCGAGGTCGCCGACCGCATCATCTTCATGGAGTCCGGCGAGATCGTCGAAGTCGGCACGCCCGAGCACTTCTTCACGAACCCGACCGAAGATCGCACCAAGCTCTTCCTCAGCCAGATCCTGTAGCACGAGTTCTGGACCGGGCCGCGTGGGCCGGCCGGCGCTTCTGGTCTGATTTTCAGGCGCTTCTCAACTGGGTCTTACGTTCGGCGATGATCATGCGTTCCATGACATCACCCCGTGTACGCACCCCCTTCCACCATCGATTGGGCACCAAGGTCCTCGCTGCTCTCCTGGCCGGGTCTACCCTGCTCGGCGCCGCCGTTGTCAGTCCCGACGTCGCCACGGCTCAAGAAGAAGCACCCAGCGCGGAACGCGAGCAACGTCTCGCCGAGCGTCAACAGCGCATCGAGGAACGAGTTGCCGCGGCGATCGAAAGCGGCAAGCTGACCCAGGAAGAAGCCGACGAGCTTCGCACCCGGTTCGAAGAACGGCGGGCCCGGGCCCACGACGACCGCACTGAGCGTCAGGCCAATCGCCAAGCCAATCGTCAGGAACGGCTCGACTCGCTAGCCACGACCCTCGGAACGACCGCCGATGAGCTCAAGGCCGCACTCAAGGACGGTCAGTCGATCGCTGACATCGCGGTCGCCAACGGTGTCGATGTGCAGAGCATCATCGACGAGATGGTCGCCCAAGCAACGGCTCGCATCGACGAGGCCGTCGCGAACGATCGCATCGATCCGGACAAGGCGACCGAGCTCAAGTCCCGTATCGAGGAACGCATCACCGCTCGCGTGAACGGCGAACATCGCAGCCGCGGGTAGTGAGCGAAGCGCCAAAGGCGTGTTACCCGCCGGTTTCGAGGGGGCGTGATTCGTCACTGCCCCACTCGGACCAGGAACCGACATACAGATCGGCCTCGATCCCCAGCAGTTCGAGCGCCATCAGGTTGTGACAGGCAGTCACGCCAGAACCGCAATAGGCGACGGGCTTTGGTCCGTCGCCGGCGGCGTTTTCGACCACTGCGGCATAGCGCTCGCGAAGCTGGTCGAGCGACAGCATCGTGCCGGTGAAGTCGTCGATGTTGTCTTCCCAGGCCAGGTTGATGGCGCCAGGTACGTGGCCGAACCGGTCATCGATGCGATTCTCCTTGCCGGCGTAGCGAGAGGCATTGCGCGCATCGACGACGGATCCGCCTGCCTCGATACGGCGGGCTACTTCGTCGGCATCGACCAAACGGTCGGTCGGCCAAGGGCGTTCTTCGAATGTCGTAGCGACGATCTCGACCGGCCCGGACTCGGTAGGACCCTCCCAAGCTTGGATGCCACCGTCGAGCACCGCAGCGGGCACACCGACCAAGCTCAACATGAAACGCATGCGTCCGGCCATGCCGCCGCCGACGTCGTCGTAGATCACCGCGGGTACCGACCCGTCGTAGCCGAGTCGCCCCATCGCCGCCGCAAAATCGGCCGCGGTCGGAAACGGGTGACGGCCACCTGGTGTTCCCGGCAGCGCCGCAGGTGCCGCCAAGTCGGCATCGAGGTCAACGAACACGGCGCCGGCGATGTGGCTTCGCTCGAACTCGTCCCGACCGGATCGGTCGTCGAGGTACTTTCGAGAGTCGAAGACCCGTACCTGGTCGAGGTTGGCCTCGAGCCAGAGTGCATCGACAAGCGGTCCAAACATGTCCATATGCGCAAGACTACGTGCACCAGACTGGCGACCGTGATCGAACACGTCCCCTACGGCACGCTCCCTGATCAGTTCGGTGAACATGTCGCCGCAACCGTCGACGGACTACCGCTGGTCGTGCTGATTCACGGCGGCTTCTGGCGCGAGCAGTACCGACTCGACCTCATGCACCCGCTGCGCGACAACCTGGCGGGCGCGGGCTATGGCGTCTGGAACATCGAGTATCGGCGGGTCGGCCCGAGCGGAGGCGGCTGGGATACGACGACAGCCGATGTCGCCACCGCGATCGACCACGCTGCGGCGCAAGGTTGGGCCGACGGTGGCCTGGCGGTGGTTGGCCATTCTGCGGGTGGCCATCTGGCGCTCTGGAACGCAAGCCGTCTCGGAGCATTGCGGCCGCCGGACCTCACCGTTGGTCAGGCCCCGGTCGCCGACGTGATTGCTGCGAACCGCCAGGCTGTCGGGCGCGACGCCACGCTCAACTTCATTGGCGGATCGGCCGACCAGTTCCCCGATCGCTACGAGCACGTGCAGCCGGATCCGGGCCAGTTCGCTGGTCGTGTGCTCTTGATTCACGGCACCGCCGACGACAATGTGCCCCTGTGGCAATCAACGAACCTCGATGGGCGCGTCGACATCGTCCACACGTTGCATGGGGTTGATCACTTCGACGTCATCGACCCAACGCACCGGAGCTGGACGCTCGTGCGCAACGAACTTCGGAGATGCGACCCTCGCTAGTGCAACGGCGTAACTCGCTACAGCGGCGGAATCCGGTGACGCAGTGCGTCGCGATCGACGATCTCGACCCGAGCCCGGCGCAGCCGCACGATGTCATCACGTACCAGATCCTGGAGCACCCGGTTCACGGTGGGGCGAGTGGTACCTGCGAGCGAAGCCAACGTTGCTTGGCTCAGGCGGATCGTGCCATCAAAGGCCGATGCGAGCGCCAGGAGCCGGCGACAGACCCGCTCCTCTGCCGTTGCATGCACGGCCTCGGCCAGGCGTGCAGACATCTCGCGCAAGCGAGCGTCGAGCACATGCACGAGGAACTGATCGATCTCGGGGCGCTCGGCACGAAGCTCGCGAAACTGGGTCGGGCGAAGCAGGCGCACGACGGTTGGGCGCACGGCGACGACGGTCGCGCTACGGGCTGTGCCCGCGAGCAATGCCTGTTCGCCAACGACGTCGCCCTCGTCGACGACATCAAGACCGACCGCGGCACCATCGACGGTCAACGACTGGACGAGCACGCGGCCACTCTCGAGTAGGTACATCCCGTCTGGTGGATCGCCTTCACGACACAGGACCGAGTCCGAGTCGTATGGCCGTTCGATCGTGCTGGCCATCACCGCGGAAACTAACTCGGGGTGAAGTTCCTCGAGTCGCTGGCGCCAGTGCATGTTGTGCCCCGCTTTCACATGTGTTCGTAGTCAACCGATCGACACCCCGCCGCGACCGGACCTTCAGCATACCCGCGGCGTCCTTCTGAGTTGTTGCCACCGAAACGAAGGACGAACCGTTTAGCGTCTGTGTCATGCCACCGCTTCGCTTGATCGCCGACACGTTCGGCGCCGAACTCGAAGCGGGATTCGCAGCAATTCGACGCGAACTCGACGTCCCGATCGGCTTTCCCGAACCCGTGCTCGCCGCCGCGGCCGAAGTCGCTCGC
Source organism: uncultured Acidimicrobiales bacterium (assembly GCA_938015575.1). Taxonomy (GTDB): domain Bacteria; phylum Actinomycetota; class Acidimicrobiia; order Acidimicrobiales; family UBA10347; genus UBA10347. Next base: position 18,395 of record CALLPT010000200.1, on the reverse strand, counting down.
CGTGGGCCAAAGGTCCCACCTGGAGCACCCAACGACGTCGTCGACCGCACCGATTTGGCGCTTCTCACGATCGATCCCCCGGGTAGCACCGACCTTGATCAGGCCTTCGCAGCCGAGGCAACCGATCGCGGATATCGGGTGTGGTACGCCATCGCCGACGTCGCGTCGTTCGTAGCGCCGGGCGATGAGCTCGATACCGAAGCCCGCCAGCGTGGTGTGACCCTCTACTCCCCCGACATGCGGGCCTCGTTGCATCCCGAGGCATTGAACGAAGACGCCGCCAGCCTGCTGCCCGACACCACCAAACCAGCGGTGTTGTGGCAAATCGACCTCGACCATGACGGCCGCCAACTCGACGCTCACGCCCGACGAGCAATGGTCCGAAGCCGACAACGTCTCAGCTATCGACAGGCCCAAGAGCGCATCGACGCTGGCGACGACGACCCCTCGCTGCGCCTACTCAAGGTGATCGGCGAACTCCGACTCAAGCTCGAGGCGGAACGCGGCGCGATCAGCCTGCAACTCCCCGCCCAAGAAATCACCCAGCTACCCAACGGTGACTACGAGCTGCACTACGACACGAGCATGCCGGTCGAGGCGTGGAACGCGCAGATCTCGTTGCTCACCGGCATGGCCGCCGGCCAGATCATGACCGAGGCCGGGCATGGATTGTTGCGAACGCTGCCGCCACTCAACGACGGCACCGTCGATCAAGTGCGGCGCGCGGCCAAGGCCCTCGATATCGACTGGCCGAGCCAGGAGGGCTACGCGGAGCGGGTGCGGCGGTTGGACCCCAACATCGGCCCCGAAGCCGCCCTGCTCGTGCGGGCGGCTCGCAGTTTCCGAGGTGCTGGCTACGACGCGTTCCGCGACGGCAACATTCCCGACCAACCGCTGCATGGCGCAATTGCCGCGATCTATGCGCATGTGACAGCACCGTTGCGGCGCGTCTGTGACCGCTTCGCCAACGAAATCGTGCTCGCTCATTGCGCCGGGCGTGCCACTCCCGAATGGGCGCTCGCTGCCCTCGACGATCTGCCGGGAATCATGGGGACCTCGCGCCAACGCGACCGGTCGCTCGAGCGGGCCACCGTCGACTTTGTCGAAGCGGTCGCCTTGCAATGCCGCGTTGGTGACACCTTTGATGGTGTCGTGCTCTCCCATCGGCGCAAGGGTGCCTCTATCCAGCTGCGTGACCCGGCGGTTCTGGCCGCCATCGACGACAAACCCGATGTCGGCGACGCGGTCCGCCTGACACTCCATGGCGTCGACATCGACGCTCGGACCGTGGATTTCCGCATTGCCGACGCCCTCTAGATTTGTTCGGTTGCTCGAACGCCGATTTGCTCGTCGACTGATCACGCTGCCACTGACCGCCATCGGTGCAGTCGTCGGCCTCGTACTCGCTCCCCTCACCCTCGCGACCGCCGCGGTCATGGACCGAGGCCGACCGTGGCAGCGGGTCCGGCTCGTCACCCTGGTGACGGGCGGACTGTTCATCGAGCTCATCGGCGTGCTTGGCGCCGGGATCACCTGGGTTCTGACCGGGTTCGGCCTGTTCCGCAATCAAGCGTGGGCCTGGCGCGTGCATCGGCCACTGATGGCCGTCTACACCTCGACGTTGATCTGGTTCATCGCCCGCGTGCTCGGCACCCGGATTGAATGGCGATCCCGCGACCGAGAGCTGGACGGACCGGTCATCTTGTTGGCTCGGCACACGAGCTTCTTCGATGCCCTGATTCCGGCGACCGTGCTCGCCAACCACCACCGCCGCGTCCCACACCACGTCCTGACCGCCGGACTGCGCTACATGCCCTGCATCGATCTGGTCGGCCATCGATTCCCGAACCGGTTCATCCGCCGTACCCCCGGCGACGGAAGCGCGGAACTCGGCGAAATCGAGCGCCTCGCCAGGTTCGTCGACGACCATTCGGCCGCCATCATCTTCCCCGAAGGAACGTTTCGCGATCCTCGCCGCTTCGAACGGGCACTGCGGCGGCTGCGCCGGCGAAGCCCTGACCTTGCGGCGCTGGCCAGCAAGTTTCAACATGTTCTGCCACCGCGACCGCAGGGCAGCTTCGCCCTCACCCGGGGCGCACCCGAAGCCGACATTGTGTTCTGTGTCAATACCGGCCTCGAACCGTTCGGGACATTGGACGAGATCAAGACCTCGCTGGTCGCAGACCGGCCGATCGTTGTCGAGACGTGGACAATCCCGCGTGCCGAGGTGCCAGAGACGATCGAAGAGTTCACCACGTGGCTGATGGACCAATACGCGCGCATTGATCGCTGGGTCACCAACGAATTGGCAACTTCTCCGTAAAACGCGGCAATGCCGCCGGACTTGAGGTGGTCACTCAAGCCGACGGCATCGTCGATGTGGTCGCCGTTGGGGGGATTCCGCAGGCGGAACCTTGATTGGCTACAGGACGGAGCGGATGCGGGTGCTGAGCTCGGCACCCTCGTCGAGGCGCTCACGCCAGTCGCTGGCACCGCCGATGGCGTTGGCGTAGGCCTTGCGACGCTGGGCACGGCGGCCGGTCTCTTCGTCGTCGTCGTTGTCCTCGTACTGCGACGAGATGCCGGTACGGAGCATCTCGAGAGCATCGGAGCGGAGCTGGGACACGCGGGACTCGGTGACACCGAGGAAGCGAGCCAGATCGACCGATGTGCGCTCTTCCAGGAAGTAGCCCACGATCACCAGGCGGTGGCGCTCAGGCAGCAGGGCGATTGCGTCCTGGAGGTAGCTGTAGAGCTCACGCCCTTCGAGCTGCTCTTCAGGCTCGAGGTTGGCACGGTCCGGCAGCACGTCGAGAAGGTTGAGTTCCTCGCCGTTCTCGCCATCGACCTCATGTTCCAGTGCGAGCACGACCGAGCGGTAGAGCTGCGAACGGAGCTTCGAAAGCTCATTCGGATTCATGCCGAGCGCTTCTGCGGTCTCGCTCGTCGACGGTGTGCGGCCGAGCTGGCTGGCAAGCTGCTGTTCCATGGCGTCGAAGCGACGCGACAGGCGGCGAACGGAGCGAGGTGCCCAGTCAGCGGCACGCACCGCGTCGAGCATGGCGCCCCGTACTCGGCGGGCAGCGAAGCGCTGGAACGGAATCCCGCGATCTGGGCTGTAGCGCTGAGCGGCTTCGACCAGTCCAAGTGCCCCGGCCCGTGCGAGCTCTTCACGCTCCACGTGACGGGGGAAGTGGACGGCGACCTGGAACACGATGTGCTTTACCAACTGCACATGCTGTTCGATCAGATCATTGATTTCTTCAGGCGACAACGTTGTTTCGGTTGTCTCGGCCTCGAGTTCTTCGCTCACGCCGTGTTCCTCTCTTGAGTGGCATCCCCGGCCCGTCACTCCATGCGTACGGGCCGCCACTCACAGAGAGTAATCGGTTAAGGGCGGCTTGACTTTAGGCAAATGTGCCCGATACTTCGCAGGGATTCATTGAGTCGGCCCCTGTCAGCTGAAGTCGCGGGTAAACCGCCATTTACGGGCTGCCTGAATCGGGCTATCTGACAGGGGGCGTCCCCCGATTGCGCTGGTATGAGCCCATAGGCCTATGTCCTTGGGTAGACGCTGCAGCAGATGGGTGACAGAAGTAGACCAAAGCACCGAACGCGTTCCTTGAAAAGTCGACGTTCGGTTGACCAGGTCATGAGCAACCAGCGCCGCAACGGCACCCGCAGCGGTCGCCTGGGGTGCACTTGCGGCCAAAACCCGGTGCTCAACACCACGTTCCGTGGTGTGGCCCCGAACCTCAACCCACACAGAACCGACCAAACCTTCAGCATGCGGCGGGCGCAGCATGGGCAGTCGCGCGGTGGCACGATCGCGCCTCGTGGCGGCTTGAAGGCATTGAATGCGCCGGACGTCGGGAAATGCCTGTTGAAGAAGGAACGGCTCGGCGAGCCCGGCTCGATAGCAATCTTGGGGGCCAGCTGGTTCCGGGAACCACACGAGCGTGCGACCCGAGCCGCCGCGAGCCCAGCGGCCGGCCCCGTCCTGGACCTCCCATGCCTCGGCGGCCATGGATCGATGATGCTCGCGAGCACAGGCCGGGCCTCCGGTACCGAAGCGAGCGGTCGTGATCGTGTCAACGCCGTCAAGCCCTTCGGCCAGCTTGGCAACCATGAGTGTGGAGAGGCCGGGCGCACACGCAGCGCCGACAACCACCGCGGCACCGTGCTGTTGGGCTAGCGAGTCGAGTGTCCACAAGGTGCGGACCGCGAGCGGACGGTCCGCCGTCGCAACCACCGAGATACCCCGCCGGATCAGCCGTTCGGCAACCTGGACCTGGTGCATTGCTTCGGTCGCCAAGATCGCGAGGTCGGTACTGAGCTGCCCAGGGTCGAACCCGGCGACGGTTTCGATGCCGGCAATCGGGCGAAGCTGGCGCCCTCGTGAATACAGCGTGACCTCACTGCCAAGGTCACGAAGGTAACGAGCGGCTCGTTGTCCGACGAGTCCAGCGCCGAGGACGGCGACACGCACGGTCAGCCCAGTTCGTCGGGCGAGATTTCTCGCCACCCGCCACGCTGGGGTGGAGCCCCGTCACCGCCGAAGATTCGCAGGATCGCGCCGGTCAGGGCGGCGATCACCGCTCCGAAAACCGCCCGTCGCAGCATGGTGAACATCACGCCAGCCTACGAGGACGAGCTGCGGTGTCTGACACCGGCAGCTGGTTGTCGGTCCGCGACCATTGGGTCGCGGGGCGTTGCTCTGACACCCACAAGCTCGCAAAACGCAAACAGCTTCTGACCGAGGCCAGAAGCTGCACGACACCGGAGTTGTGAGCCCCAGCGAACAACTCTGTGAGAGATGCCCGCCAGGGCGACACACGACGTGGGCCTAGCTGGAGTCGAACCAGCGACCTCACCCTTATCAGGGGTGCGCTCTAACCGACTGAGCTATAGGCCCGAGGTGCTGCGCCATCGTAGCGGGGCGACCGCAGACGACAACAAGGATTTTGCGAATCAGCGGCGACGGCGTCGCGGCGGCTGGAAGCGGGCCGATTCTTCTTCGATGACCGTGATTCGCATGCCGCCGGTCAAATCGCTGATCAGGTTGTACAGCACGCACAACAAGACGTTGAACGCGACACCAGCAATCGACAAGATCGCCGTGCCGATGGCGTAATTCCTGAAGATGGTCCCGCCGCTGAAGAACTCGTTTTCTTCCTCGAGGCTGAACAACGACTCGATGAGTTCCTCGACGCTTTCGAGCGTGCCTGATGATTCCGCGAAGCTCCAGAGAAGCACGCCTGCCAACAAAAAGATCATCCACAGGCAGATGTAGAAGATGACCGAAATCTTGAGCACCGACCAGGGTTCGATATGGCGCACGATGCGGCGCACACGGCGGGCTTCGAGGCGCACACGGCGCCGACGCTCGCGCTGGCTCATCGGTACCGCGACCGGCACCTCGGGTTGGCTCGGCGCTTGGGGCGGCGGTGCAGGTTGTGGCGGCGCCATCGGGGCCATCAGATCGACCCCGGAATCGAAGACGCTTGCCGAGCGACCCAAGGTCTGCTCGTCAAGGGAGAAGTCGTCGGGGTTGTGGCGGACGGTGCGATCTTCGCGAGCCTAGCCGTTGGCAGCGCTGTCGGTAGACGCGGTACTACCTGCTGGCGCGTCATCTGCGGGATCGAGTGTCAGCTCGTCGTCGGCCACGGTTGCCGAGTCTACGGGGTGCGCGAGGGGGCCACGGGCGCACCCCCAGCAGGATCATTCCCTAGTCGCAGCAACGGCGAAGCGCGATTGCCGTTCAGCATCTGGTGAATGTGTCCGAATCACCCGGACACATACCGAGTTCGGCCGCCACGGCATCGAAGTGACGTGAGCTCGTCGAGGTGAAGGTGACCGAGACGTCCTCGAGGTGCAGCACGGTCAACTCACGACCGAGGAGCTGTTCGGCGCGAGCGACGATCGCGATCACCACGGGTGCGACCCGCACTTCGCGATCCGCTATCGCTCGGGATCGGGCCCGGCCTCGATCACCCAGTGCGCTCGCCCACCCGTCGGTGGCGTCGACCGTGTAGCCATGGCGTTCATACCAGTCGGCGAGCGTCGCACCGGCCCGAGAATCGACGGCATCGGCAAGGGCGACCGCATCGGCCGCCACGGTCGCATTGGTGCGATCAACAAGTGCAATGCCGACCAGGCCGATGGCAAGCGCGATCGCCATGATCAGACCAAGGGCACCCGCGGCGAGGACCACGATCTGTCCTTGTTCAGTTGCCGGCATCGACCCAAGGTCGCGAGATCGAGACATAGCTGTCCCTTCGAGAGATGGTCTCGGGGGAAGCCGATGTCGCTAGCGCGACCTGTGTGCTTGGCGCCGACGCTCGCCGGCGACCGAGCTATTCCTCTTCGGTGGCGTCAGCGTTCGCCTCGGCCGCAGCACCATCTTCGCTGTCGATTGCCGTCGTGTCGATTGCCGTCGTGTCGATTGCCGTCGCCGACTCGCCGCCAGCTTCGGCGGCGACATCGCCTTGTTCATCGTCATCGTCGCTCTCGGGCTCGCGCACCACGGTGACGGCGACAACCCGCTCGCCCTCGGGTACCGACATGACCCGGACACCCGAAGCGTCGCGTCCCTGCATCGAGATCTCGGAAACGGGGATTCGAATGATCACACCATTCGACGCGATCAACATGACCTCGTCGTCCGGAAGCACCGACAGGGCACGCACAATCTCGGTGCCTTCGCCACGAAGTTTCATTACCCGCATCCCCATGCCACCGCGGTGCTTGGCACCAAATGCGTCGAATGCAGTCCGCTTGCCGAGACCGTTGCTGGTGACGACGAGCAATTCATGGTCCTCTAGGGCTGCGGCACACGAGACGACCGCGGCATCTTCGGAACGGAGCTTGACGCCCTTGACGCCCGAAGCGACGCGTCCCATCTCGCGAGCTTCTTCGGGGTTGAAGCGCATGAGCTGACCATCGCTCGTGATGAGGCAGACGTCGAAATCACCACTGATCGGGACGACGCGAACGAGCTCGTCGCCTTCGCGAAGGTTGACCGCTCGCAGACCGTTCTGGCGGATGTTCGAATAGGCGCTGAACGCCGTCTTCTTGACGATGCCCCCGGCGGTCACAAACAGCAGGTAGCGAACCGTCTCGTAGTCACGGGTATCGATCACCGCCATGACCTGCTCGTCTGGGTCGAGCTGCAGCAGGTTCACGATCGCGGTGCCTCGCGACGTGCGACTGCCCACCGGTATCTCGTGGGCGCGCAGCTGGTAGACCTTGCCCTGGTTCGTGAAGAACAGCATGTAGGCGTGCGCGGTCGTATGCATCATGACTTCGACGAGGTCGCCTTCTTTGAGCTTGGCTCCCTTGACGCCACGACCGCCGCGACCTTGGGTGCGGAACTCGTCGGCTGGCGTTGTCTTGACGTAGCCGCCATCGGTCAGCGTGAAGATCAGTTCTTCGTCATCGATGAGGTCCTCGATGTCGAACTCGCCTGGATCGAAGGTGAGCTCGGTGCGACGGTCGTTCGCATAGTCGTCGCGAACCTCGGTCAACTCTTCGCTGATGACATTGCGCATGCGCTGTTCGCTGCCGAGGATCTCTTCGAGGTCGGCGATCGTCTCTCGCAACGTCGCGAGCTCTTCTTGGAGGCGGCTGGCACCAAGACGGGTGAGGCTGACCAGCGACATGTCGAGAATGTGGTTGGCCTGAACCTCGCTAAAGGAAAACGTTCCGGCCATCAGCGCTTCGCGAGCGGCGCCTCGATCTTCTGAAGCCCGGATCGTGGCGATGATCTCGTCGATCATGTCGATGGCTCGGATCAGGCCTTCGACGATGTGTTCGCGAGCCTTGGCCTTGTCCAGGCGGTACTGCGATCGACGGGTGATGACCTCGACCTGGTGAGCGACGTACGCGACGAGTACGTCGCGCAGGTTCATCGTGCGGGGCACGCCATCGTCGAGCGCAACCATGTTCACGCTGAACGTGGTCTGGAGCGGCGTGACCTTGTACAGGTTGTTGAGGACGACCTTGGGGACTGCGTCGCGGCGCAGCTCGAACACGAGGCGGGTCTTGCCCTTGGCCGATTCGTTGCGGATTTTGCGGATGCCCTCGATGCGACCGTTGTTGACCATGGTCGCGGCCTTTTCCTCGATCGACTCGACCGAGGTCTGATACGGAATCTCGGTAACGACGATCTGGTTGCCACCGGTCTTGGTTTCGGTGATCTCCGCGACGGCGCGCATGCGAATCGATCCGCGACCGGTGTGATAGGCGTCGTGAATGCCCTTGGTGCCGAGCACGAGGGCACCAGTCGGGAAATCGGGGCCCTTGACGAACTGCATGAGGTCGTCGATATCAGCGTCGGGGTTTTCGATCAGATGCAGCGTGGCATCGATGACCTCGCCCAGATTGTGGGGCGGAATGTTCGTGGCCATGCCGACGGCGATGCCCTGGCTGCCGTTGACCAGCAGGTTCGGGAAACGCGCCGGAAGAACCTCGGGTTCTTCTTCGGAGCCATCGAAGTTGTCGTTGAAGTCAACGGTGTTCTCGTCGATCCCGTCGACGAGGCGCATCGCCAGCGTGGACAGTCGGCACTCGGTGTAGCGCATGGCCGCAGGCGGATCGTTGGGTGAACCGAAGTTGCCGTGCGGGTCGATGAGCGGATGGCGCAGCGAGAAGGTCTGACCCATCCGGACCAGCGCTTCGTAGATCGCGCTGTCGCCGTGTGGGTGGTACTTGCCCATCACGTCGCCGACCACACGAGCGCACTTGACGTGCGAGCGGTCAGGACGGATACCGCCGTCGAACATCGACCAGATGATGCGGCGATGGACGGGCTTGAGACCGTCGCGCACATCGGGGAGCGCACGCGAGACGATGACCGACATCGCGTAGTCGAGGAACGACTGTTCCATCTCGGTCTGGATGGCGATCGGTTCGACGTTGGTCAACAGGTTGCCTGCGACCTCGGCGCGTTCGCCCTCGGTACCCGGGTTCGGTTCTTCGGGATTGGTGCCGGTCGGCTCGTCGGTATCACTCATGTTTTGCTCTCAGTCCTCCGGTCAGGTCCTGCTGCTTCGGATCGATCAAGCGCCGGTCAGACATCGGTGTGAGTTGTCGGACCGGCTGGGTAGATCGTCGCTAGATGTCGAGGAAGCGGACATCCTTGGCATTGGTCTGGATGAAGTTCTTGCGGCTCTCGACGTCTTCGCCCATGAGCGTCGAGAAAATCTCATCGGCGATGGCCGCCTGGTCGACCGACACCTGCAACAAGGTGCGCTTCTCAGGATCCATCGTCGTTTCCCAAAGCTCTCCCGCATCCATTTCACCGAGCCCCTTGAGACGTGCGAAATCGTTGTTGTGCTTGGGATTCTCCGCCACGAATTCGTCTTTGAAGCGATCGTCTTTGAGGTAGATCTTGGACTTGCCCACCTCGGTCGAATACAGCGGTGGCTGCGCGATGTAGACGTGGCCGCCTTCGACCATCTCGCGCATCTGGCGGAAGAAGAAGGTCAGCAGCAGGGTGCGGATGTGGGCACCGTCCACGTCGGCGTCGCACAACAAGACGATCTTGTGGTAGCGGAGCTTCTCGATGTCGAACTCGGCACCGAAACCACAGCCGATCGCCTGGATCAGCGCGGTGACTTCGGTGTTGTTGAGCATCTTGTCGATCCGGGCACGTTCGACGTTGAGGATCTTGCCGCGGATCGGCAGGATCGCCATCGTGTGCGGATCGCGGGCCTCTTTGGCCGAACCGCCGGCCGAGTTGCCCTCGACGATGTAGAGCTCACACTCTTCGGGGTTCGACGACGCGCAGTCGGTCAACTTGCCGGGCAAACCGGCGCCATCGAGCGCGGACTTGCGGCGGGTTGCGTCGCGAGCCTGGCGGGCGGCGATGCGGGCACGCTGGGCCGACACGGCCTTGCCGGTGATGGCCTTGGCCTCGCCGGGATTCTCGCCCAGCCATTCGGCCAGCTTCTCGTTCGTTGCCCGTTCGACCATCGAGCGGACCGACACGTTGCCTAGCTTGCCCTTGGTTTGACCTTCGAACTGCGGCTCACGGAGCCGGACGCTGATGATGGCGGTCAGGCCTTCGCGGATGTCTTCGCCCTGGAGGCGGTCGTCCTTGCCCTCTTTGAGGATGTTGCGTTCGAAGGCGTACTTGTTAACGACATTGGTGAGGGCCTTGCGGAAGCCCTCTTCGTGCATACCGCCCTCGCGGGTGGTGATGCCGTTCGCGAAGCTGTGCAATCCGTCGCTGTTGAAGCCGGTGTTCCACTGGAACGCAATCTCGACTTCTTGCTCTTCTTCTTCGGCGTCGAAATAGCCGACGGTGTCAAAGAGAGCTTCTTTGGTCGCGTTGACGTGCTTGACGAAATCGCGGATGCCACCGTCGTAGCGGTAGACCTTGGTCTCGTTCGTGTCGGCGGTGTTGCCTTCTTCGAGGCTGCGAAGATCACGGAAGTGGATCTCGAGGCCCTGATTCAGGAACGCCATCATCTGGAGGCGCTCGAGCAAGGTCTGGGCTCGGAACGTGGTTTCTTCGAAAATCGAGCCGTCGGGCCAGAAGCGCACCGTGGTGCCGGTGCGGTTGTCGGGCGCGTCGCCGATCACCTTGAGTGCGGTGTCGGGCATGCCACCGTCCTTGAACGACATGAAGTGGCGCTTGCCTTCGCGGTCGATTTCGACCTCGACGCGAACCGACAATGCGTTGACAACCGAGACGCCCACGCCGTGAAGGCCGCCGGAGACCTTGTAGCCCTCGCCGCCGAACTTGCCGCCGGCGTGCAACACCGTCAACACGACTTCGGCGGCGGTCAGGTCTTCGTACTTGGGGTGCTTGCCGGTGGGGATGCCGCGTCCGTCGTCGCGAACCTCGCATCCGCCATCAGGAAGCAAATCGATTTCGATACGGCTCGCGTAGCCCGCCATGGCCTCGTCGACGGAGTTGTCGACAACCTCGTAAACGAGGTGGTGCAAGCCGGCGGGGCCGGTCGAACCGATGTACATGCCGGGACGTTTCCGGACGGCCTCGAGGCCCTCGAGAACGGTGATGTCCTGGGCGCCGTAGGAAGCAGTAGGTGCGTCTGCCACGGGTACCTTTCCGGGGTTTGTCCAGCAACTGTGTCAAGGCTGACACGAGCGGCTGGCAGATTGAAGCGCAGGCGGTGAAGTCCGCGGGGAATACAACGCCGTTGCGAAGCCGAAATTCCTTGCAATCTCAACGAAAAATCCCAGACGTTTCCATCTGGATTCAGCATCGCGACCGAGGGAAAATCGGCCTCCTGATCGTACCACCGAAGTACGACAATCTCGGGGCTTTCGCCTGCAGATGAGACAGATGTCTGGTCGGCGCAAAATGCGGCCACAACCGGTCAAATTTGACGGCTGCACGAACCGCGAAATCGGGTCACAACCCGCAGTCCACGTGCGATCGACGCGGCGTCAACGAGTTGTTGGACGCACAATTTTGACATCGGTCACCGAGCCCTCGCCAAGGGCTTCACAGCATCGCTGCGCAATCAATGCGGTCATCCAGCGCAGCTCGGTTGCCCACTGCTGATCGATTGCTTCGACGGTGAGAACCTTTTCGGTCAACCGCTTCGGTGAGCACTGAGCAGCGAGCTCGCTGCCGACAATCTCAGGCCACGACAAGAACAATCGGTTGATGCCATCGACGCTGGCCAAACCCATCGTCGATGCCAATTGATCCAGTGCATCGCGTACCGGCACTGGCGCGGCGCGCCCACGCAACGGCTCCCAAGAACCCGTTCCCCGCGAGCGACGGTGTCCCGTCACCCTTGCCGCTTCAACATCATCATCGCTCGGTCACCGTACCGGGCGTGGCTTCGAGCACGCAGGCCGGGTCTGCGCCTTCGGGCAACGACACGGCGGTCGTCAGCATTGCCTGACCCGGCGGCAGGGCTTCGAACAGCGCTGCGGTGCGAAAACGATCCAGTTCGCTGAACACATCGTCGAGCAGCAACAGCGGCGACTCGCCGTGGCGCTCGGTCAACAGCAAATGCACGCCGAGTCGTAGCGCCAACGCCAAGGTCCGTTGCTCGCCCTGCGAAGCGTGGGTCCGACTTGGCGCACCGTTGAGGAAGACGACCAAGTCGTCGCGGTGGGGTCCGACGAGCGTGGTGCCGCGGCGGACATCCTCTTCGCGCGAGGCGGCGAGCGCGACATCGAGCCCCTGGTCGAACCATTCCGGTGCGTACTGCAACGACACCGCATCGTCGTTGCGAGTGGAGAGCTGGCGATAGGCCGCGTCGACAAAGGGGGCGAGTTCTTGGACAAGCGAAAGTCGTGCCGCGCCGAGTGCCTCGCCGGCGGCGGCAAAACGTTCGTCCCAAATATCGAGCATGACGACCGTGTCGTTGTCGAGGCGACCCCGCGACGACCGATTCTGACGCAAAAGCGCGTTCCGCTGCTTCAACACCTGGGCCAAGGTCCGTCGCGTGTCGTCTTGTCGCGGCCACAACGAGACGACGGAGTCGTCGAGAAAATCTCGGCGTAAGCCGGGCGAAGATTTGATCGTCGCAAGATCATCGGGCGCGAACACGCTGATCCGAGCGGCCGCGGCAAGATCGGCTGAGCGCGTCAGGCGTTGCCGGTTGACCTGGACCCTGCCGCGCCCGGTGCGTGGTAGCTCCGATTCGATCTGGAGCTCGCGACCCTTGCTGGTCCCCTGCCCCCGCACATACGCCCGATCGGCACCGATGCGCACCATGGTCGGATTGTCCGCGCCACGGAACGATTTCAGATGCACGAGGTAGCCGACAGCCTCGAGCAGATTGGTCTTGCCTATGCCGTTTTCGCCGACGATGCAGGTCAGTCCGTCGGGAAACGTGAGCTCGAGCGACGCGTAACTACGGAAGTCAGTGAGGGCCAGGTCGCGAAGTCGCATCAAGAACGGCGGCGATCAACGCCGCAGCAGATCACCGTGAGCTAGGGCACCCGGACCGGCATGAGCAGGTACAGGAAATGCTCATTGCCGGGGCAGCGCAGTACGGCTGGTTTGAGCGAGTCGATGGTCTGGAGCGTCACGTCTTCGCCCGGTGCCACGTCGAGACCGTCGAGCAGGAACGCAGGATTGAACGCCACCGTGAGCTCATCGCCGGTGTAGACGGCGTCAACGGTCTCGTGGCCCTCGCCAACGTCTTGGGTGATCGCGACGATCTCGAGGCCGTCTGCGTTCATCACCAGGCGTACGGGAGTGCTCTCTTGTGCCAGCAGTCGCACGCGGCGGACCGCGTCGAGGACGGTTTCGCGATTGACGGCGAGCTCGTTCGACGGACCGGTTGGAATCAGGGCATCGGTTTTGGGGAAATCACCATCGATAAGACGGGTGGTGACAACCAGGCCTTCGATTTCGAAGGAAGCATCGTTTTCACCCAGGCGAAGCGTGACTTCGGGCGCGTCGCCGACCACGCGACGAACTTCGGCGAGTGCTCGCGACGGAACCAGCACCGACTGGTCGCCTTCGAGCACGGTGGCACCAGGAATGTCCGCAACGGCGAGGCGATACGAGTCAGTGGCCGTCAAACGCAGACCGGCTTCGCTGGGCTTCATCAGCACGCCGGTGAGAATCGGACGGGAGTCATCGGAGCTTGCCGCTGGAACCACCTGGCGGAGCGCAGCAACGAACGACGCCGCTTCGAGGGCCACCGCGGGACCTTCGGCACTCACGAGCTGGGGGAACTCGTCGGTCGGGATGGTGCGGATCGTGAATTCGGATCGACCACCACGAATCGTGAGATCCAGCTCGGAGAGGTCAAGTTCGATGGCACCTGGCTCGAGCGAACGGACCACATCGATGAGCAACTTGGCCGGGATGACGGCGGTGCCGTCCACTTCGCCATTGACGGTGAGCCGGCGAGCAATCGTGAGCTCCAGATCGCTACCGGTGACAGCAAGCTCATCACCTTCGAGGCTCAAGTACAGGCCGGAAAGGACCGGCAACTGACCACCACGACCTGAGACGGCGCGACCAGCGGTCTGGAGCGCTTCGACCAGGGTGTCTCTCTCACAACGAAGTTTCACAGGGATCGGTGTCCTCTTCCCTCAAGTTCCTTAAGGAAAACTAGTAGTAGTTGTAGTGCTGTGGATTTGTGCAGAACCGCCGAAACCGTTCTGCTCATGCGGATGTTGGTTGTGGGTACCGCGAGCGGTCTTCCACATGCTCGCGGGCATTGGAGCTGGGACCGGTGAACAAGGTCGCGTTGTCCACGGTTGTACCAAGGTTGTGCACATCTTTGTCCAGCGCGCGCTGTGGAACAGCGATGGTGCACACGGGTAACGCTACGCCGCGGAGCGGCCGGACTTGATGGTCTGGATCAACTCGGTGACTTGGTCATAGACCTGGCGACGCTCGGCAATGAGCTTCTTCACCTTTTCGACCGAGTGGATGACCGTTGTGTGGTCTCGGCCACCGAACTCGCGGGCAATGGCGGGATAGCTCATGTCGGTGAGTTCGCGCATCACATACATGGCGACTTGGCGAGCAGATACGAGTGGACGGCGCCGGCTGGCGCCACAGATCTCTTCGATCGAGAAACCGAAGTGGGCGGCAGAAGATTCGAGGATCATCTGCGGAGTGATCGTGCGTGGCTCGGGCTCGTTGACCAGATCCGACAAGACCTTCTTGGCGACATCGAGCGTGAGTGGTTCGTTGGTGAGTTGCGCGTAGGCGGTCGCTCGAATGAGGGCACCTTCGAGTTCGCGGATGTTGTTGGTGATATTGCTCGCGATGAATTCGAGGATGTCGCTGTCGATGCTGATGTGATCGTTCTCGGTGCGGGTGCGCAGAATCGCGAGACGGGTTTCGATGTCCGGCGGCTGAATATCGGTGATCAGGCCCATCTTGAAGCGGCTGCGAAGACGATCTTCGAGGGTGGGGATCGCGTCGGGCGGGCGATCTGAGGACAACACGATTTGGCGATCGGCTTGATGAAGCGTGTTGAAGGTGTGGAACAGCTCTTCTTGGAGTGCGTCTTTGCCCTCGAGGAACTGGATGTCGTCGATGAGCAGCACATCGTTCTCGCGGTAGCGCCGCTTGAACTCGGTAGTCGTGCTTGATCGAATCGCGTCGACAAACTCGCTCATGAGTGTCTCCGTCGTCACGTAACGAACCCGATACGTCGGATAGTTCTCGGTGACGTAGTGCGCAATTGCCTGCAAGAGGTGGGTCTTGCCCAGACCGGCGTGTCCATGGATGAACAGCGGGTTGTAGGAACGCGACGGTGTCTCGGCCACTGCGAGCGCAGCCGCGTGTGCGAACCGGTTTGACGATCCGGTCACGAATCGCTCAAAGGTGTAGCGGTTGTTGATCGTCGGGGCCGGCGCTTCGTTGCCGGCCGACGTCGAGTCGACCGCGGTCAGTTTGGGGTGGTGCTCGTTGGCGGCAACGAGGTCATCAGCTTCGACGGACCATTCGGGCGATTCGTTGACGTGCACGACTACACCAAAGGTCGTTGTCGGGCCACAGACTTCGTCGAACGCGTCTTGCACCATCGCGTGGTACCGGTTGTTGATGCGATCCTTGGCGATCACGCTCGGCACTTCGAGCTGGACATGGGTCGCCCCGTCCGGATCGTGGCGAGTTGTGGTTGTCACTCCAGCAAATGTGGAGAGCCAGACAGCGTCGTTGAGCTGCAGGCGAATTTGCTCGGCGACGGCAGCCCAGAGCGTCTCAGATGTAGACAAGATTTCTCCCGAAAGCGTGCGTGCGCGTGCGCCGCACTGCAGATGTGCGTGCTCGGTCGCGAGGTCTCCGGACCCACCGCAACCAATCACTGAGATTTGGTCCCTGAAGGTGTGCGTGAGGGATCCCCCCCTCATGCAGCTTCGGGAACTTATCACCACGATTGCCCTCTTGTGCAAGGGGCGATTTCAATTGGCGCACTCGCTGATGGCACCAAGCTCGCGGCTGGTGTTGTTGCTGTTGCAGGAAGGGCCTAGCGTTATGCGGAGCCTTTGTGCCGGGACCCTCGTTTGCCGCTTCTCCCGGTTCATCACCTGCTCGGACCACCGTCTGAGCCCATCGAACGATTGGGACGAATCGTGAAGAGAACCTTTCAGCCGAACGTACGCCGCCGCTCCAAGCGTCACGGTTTCCGCTCGCGGATGTCGACCAAGGCCGGCCGCCGCATTGTGAACGGCCGCCGCCGCCAGGGCCGCAAGAAGCTCTCGGCCTGATTCAGGCACTGAGCGCTCGCGCGTCATTCGATGCGTTGTCGGAGACAGGCCGACGACGCAATGGCCGTGTGTGCTGGTTGCGATGGGCGCCACTGCCCACCGACCACGATCATGCACCCTATATTGGGTATGCGATCGGGCGGTCGGTCGGTACTGCCGTCAAGCGCAACCGCATCCGTCGGCGAATGCGGGCCATTTTGGCCACCCATTCGAATGAACTCGCGCCGGGCCTCTACCTGTTCGGTGTCAAGCATGCCAACGCTGCTTCGGTCGAGTTCGCCACGCTCCAGGACGACGTCCTGGCGTTGGTGCGCGCCGTCGCGCGGCCGGACGGCACTGCCGACACGGCGAGCTGAACAATGATCTGCGGCGCACGCCACCACCGTGGTGTTGCAACGCGGGAGCGTTGGTTCGCATGAAAAGGGCGGTGCTTGGCGCGTTGAGTTGGTACCAACAGTACCGATCACTGCGTCCACCGGCCTGTCGCTATCTACCCACGTGCTCGGCGTATGCCGCGGAAGCCGTCGAAGTCCATGGGGTAGCCCGGGGCCTTTGGTTGTCGATCCGCCGCGTCAGCCGGTGCCATCCACTCGGCGGCCACGGACTTGACCCTGTGCCCGCTCCCCCGACGTGAGACCTCTGACAACGCCCATGCGTGAGAAAAACGATGCTTGATCCAATCTTCGATCTCTTGGCCGGCCTGCTGGCCTGGTTCTACTCCCTCGTACCGAGCTACGGCTTTGCGATTATCGCCTTGACCACGCTCGTGTTGTTGGTGCTGTCGCCGCTGACCTATCGCAGCACCAAGTCGATGGTGTCCATGCGCCGGATTCAGCCGCAGGTACGCAAGCTGCAGAAGAAGTACAAAGACGACCGCGAGCGCATGAATCAGGAGATGATGGCGCTCTACCAGGAGCACAACGTCTCGCCGCTCAGTGGCTGCTTGCCGATCTTGGTCCAGTCGCCCGTGTTCATCGTGATGTTCCGCGTTATCCGCGGTATCACGCGGCGTTCGTCCGACATTGGGTTCGAGGCGGCTCGTATTGCGAGCTCAGGTGCTGAAGCCCAGGCCTCGGGTGCGGCCGGCTTTGTTGTCCCCGATGTCGACAAGGCGCCCCGGAACTTCAATCCCGAATACCTCGATCAGAGCAGTGACCTGTACCAAGCACTGATCCAAGACAATGAAATGTTGTGGCTGGGCATCGACCTGAGCCGCACGCCACTCGAGGTCTTGGGCGACTCGATCGCGAGCTCCATTCCGTACCTGCTGATGGTCGCGCTGGTCGCCGGCTTGGGCTGGTACCAGCAACAGCAAATTGCCGGTCGATCAACCGGCGAGATCAGCTCGCAACAGCAGATGATCATGAAGATCATTCCTTGGATGCTGCCCATCTTTGCCTTTACCATGCCGGGCGGCCTGGTGCTTTACTTCATCGTGTCCTCGCTGCTGCGTGTGATTCAGCAGGCATACCTCACGCGCACCATCTATGCCGACGAAGAGCTCAATACGCCCATCGAAGTCGACGATGACGACGACGATGACGATGACGACGACGAGCCCGAGAACCCGCTCGCTGGACTCTTTGGCGGTGGCTCCAAGTCATCGACACCCGCCCCAAGTTCTCGCCACGGCAGTCGCCGACCCGTTTCTGACGGTTCGTCGCGACGCCAGCGCACCCGACCTCCCCGAGACCGCACGTCTGCGGACACCACCAAAGAGGCTCCTGGCCGCCGGAATCGAGCAGTTGGCTCGTCCAAGGCGGATGACACCTCCTCGGGTTGGGGTCGAGCCAAGCGCTCGACCACATCGAACAATGACGAACCCTCGAAACCGGCGTCGCGCCGGGTCACGCCTAAGGGCGAATCGGGCCGTCCGAAGAAGAAATAGAAAGCTGGAACATTATGGAGTGGATTGTTACAACCGCTCGAACGGTCGAAGAAGCACAATCGCGTGCACTCGACTTGCTCGGCGTTGATCAAGACGATGCCGAAATTCAAGTCATCGAAGAGGGCAAGACTGGCCTATTCGGTCGCACCAAGAGCGAAGCACGGGTTCGTGCTCGCATCAAGCCAAAGGCACCTCCGGTCAAGGAAGAGCGCCGGGGTGGTCGCAATGACCGCAACCGCAACCGCAACAACAACAAGGGTGGCGGCGGTCGCAATGGTGGCGGTGGCGGCGGAAACAACCGCAACCGCAACAACAACAAGGGTGGCGGTAACAA
>CALLPT010000199.1 GCA_938015575.1 uncultured Acidimicrobiales bacterium | reverse complement strand
ACTCGGTGTAGGGATTACCGGCCATGACGACAGCGAAGCGCTTGCCTCGCAGGTCATAGGTCCGGGTCTTGCCCTTCCACACGCCCTCCATACGACGCTGCGCGTCGGTCATCGAGATGAACTTCTGCAGCAACTCTGAGTTCGTGTGCTGAATGTCGTCGAGGTACAGCAGCACGTTCGAGCCCATTTCGAGGGCGAAGTTGATCTTGTCGACCTCTTGAGCCGCCGTGACATCAGGGGCCTCTGCTGGATCGAGCGATGTGACGCCAGTGCCCAGCGCCGGGCCGTTGACCTTGACGAAGACCATGCCCAGACGATTCGCGATGTATTCCATCAGGGTCGTCTTGCCATAACCCGGAGGCGAGATAAGCAACAACAGACCCATCTGGTCGGTGCGACTGCTGTCGAGGCTGCCGAGCTGCTTGGCGAGATTGTCGCCAATCATCGGCAGGTACACCTGGTCGATCAGCTGGTTGCGCACGAAGGCCGACATGACCTTGGGCTCGTACTCGCCGAGACGCAGCTGGTCGCGGGTCGCGCTGAGCGCCTGAGCGCGGACCTGCTGGTAATGACGAAATGCCGGGACCTCGTCACGCCGATGACGGATCGACTCGGTGAGGATCTCGTCGATGCGAGCGGTCAGCACACCACCGTCGAAGCGCGGGTGCTGGCTCAGCAGACCATCGACTTCGAGCGTCAGCTTCGCCTGTGCCGGCATGCGCTGGACGTCACCGGCGACGGTCATCGCGACAGCTTCGGGAATGTCGGCGATCGCATGCGGCGCCTCGGCCGCGGCAAATGCGCTGTACCACGCCGTCGCCAGGTCGAGCTTGGCGTCGAGGTCACCGCCGAGGGCTTCGATCTCGCTCGCAAGACGATCCCCCGACGTCTGATGGAGTCGGAACGCGTCGACGAGTTCGGTCGCCGCCACACTCGTGTCGAACTCGAGCGCTTCTTCAGCCAGTTCTTCGAACAGGTATTCAGCGGTCGTTTGGGCGTCGTCGACCGGGCGAAACGAGCGGACGGATGCTGCGATGTCATCGATGACCGCGCCGATCGCCGGCGAGTGCCGGAACCGTTCGCGCAGCCGACCGAGGCTGCGACAGCGAGCGCGCCACGCATCGCGCTCGGTGTCATCGAGCGCGTGCGTCCACCAGATGATGCCGTCCGCGCGCACTTGGGGTGCGTAGCGCAGCAGGCCGGCGTGCAGCAGGCCATCGAGCATGGCGGCGATGAGCAGCGCTGCGTCGTGGTCGTGCACACCGCGCTCGTAGCCCTCGTCGACACGCCCCTCGGCCTCGTGGCGCGTCAGCTCATCGAGACCGCCGTCTTTCGAAGCGGCCTTGACGAAATCATCGAGCACGGTGCCGCCGAGCTGCATGAGTGCATCGATCATCAGCGAGCCGGCCAGGAACTCGGCCCGAGAGATCCGGGGGGACTCGCTCACGAGTGACCGCGACCAAAATGGCTCCGTGCCGTCAATGAGTTCGGCGTCGATTGGTTGCCGAAAGTCGGTGCCGGTCAGCACGGCATGAAGTCGATTGTCGAACACGCCAGTCGTGAGTTCGAGCGCTTGGGTGTCGACCGAGAAGCGATGGTTCCCGAAGCGGATGATCCGGCCACCGTCTTCGTAGATGTCGGATCGGTCACGCAGCGAGCGGCCCGCGTCTTCGCGGGCGGTATCCAGTCGACGAAGCAGCTCGTCGGCGGCGACGGCCTGGTCGATCTCGCGGAGGTCGGCGGCGAGCGAGCGAACCTTGGTGACCATCGGGTCGGCGACGAACCAAGCATTCATCTCGTCGTGGTCGTCGAAGCGTTCGATGCGACGGCCGATGCCAGCCAAGATGCGATCGGCAGCCTCGGTGAGGCGCTGACCTTGGCGCTGGCGATCATCGAGAAGCGCCTGCTTGCGGCCCTGGAACACCTCGTACGTTTCGTCGCGCTTGTCGCCGATCTGGGCGAGTTCGTCGTCGAACTCGGCGAAGCGAGTCTCCAGATCTTCGAGCTGCAACAGCAGCCGGCCGAGCGCTTCGTCGCAGTCCTCGGGCGTCTTCAAGCGAGCGAGCTCACCCGTGGACGACTGCGCGAACAGGGTCATCTCGACGCTGAATGCGGCGGTGCCTTCTGACGTCGCCAGCTGTTTGCGCTTGTTGTCGCCGAGGGCACGGGCTCGGTTGAGGCCCGCCATGACTTCGGACAGGCGCTCGAGGATTTCGGTGCGGACTGTGGGGTCGTCGATCTCCAACGACGCAACAACTTGGGTCAAGACCTCGAGCCCATCGCCAAGTTCAGCGACGGCTTCGCGGTGGGCCTCAAGTTCGGCCGTACCGGTCGTTGCAGCGATCGCCTGCTCGACCTCGCTGAGTTGCACATGGAACGGCGCAAACGAGTCGGCCTCGGCGAAGTAGTCGCCAGCGCGTCGAGAGAGGTCGTCGAACGTCGCCGCCAACTCGGCATCGAACGCATCGAGCGTGGCCATGTCGATGTAGCGGACGTCGCGCAGCGTGATCACGTGACCCCGCTGCTGGCGAACGTTGCGGAGCGCGCCAACCCATCCGGCTGCATCAGCGGGGGGAGACTCGGCGAGCTCTCGGCGCAGCGCCTCGATGTCGACGCGCGCCTCGTCGAGAACACCCGTCGCGGACGAGCGCATCGTCTGGACCTTTTCGAACTCATCGATGATGAGTCCAGCGGTCGTACGAATCTCGCCGAGCGGCGCGGCCAGATCGCCGACTTCTCCTTCGGGAAGCCAGTAGTAGCTGTCGAGCAAGCGGGCGGCGGCCGTTGACAAGTCGCTGTAGACGGCGACCGACGGGGTCGCGTCGCGAGCTTGCTTGGCGATGTTCATCGCCTCGGAGATGCCACGGACGAGTTCGGCATTGCCGATCCGATGCAGCATCGAGTCCCCGACGGGCTGACGGGCGTGGAACTCGTCGCTGACGAACGGTGTCGTCCACAGCTGCATCGGGTGAATTCGGGTCGGCTCTGCGTCTTCGCGGAACACGACGAGCGTGCCGTCATCGAACAGCGACCAACCATGTGCCGATATGGGCGGTTGCACCTCTCGTCGGATCAGGTTGTACGCCAAGATGATCGACAGACCTTCGGCCCGTTCGTGGAACACGTACATGACGTCTTCGCCGTTCGGGGAGCGACGGGCAGCTTCGAAGACCATGCCATCGGCATCGAGGTCGAACGACTTCGATTCGCCGGTTCGCAGCTCAAATCCAGCCGGGTGAATGATGCCGTGATCTTCGGGGAGCTGCAGGCAGCTCGTGAGGATCGCGTCGCAGCGCCGGGCAGTACGGGTGAACGTATTGACGACATAGCCGCGTTCGGCTTCTTCGCGGTACGGCCGCACGCGAAGCACCACGAGATCACCGAGCAGTGCGAACGCCATCGCGGTATCTGCGACGGCCTGGTCGGCATCATCGACCGGTTCGTCCAGGACGACCGCGCCCGTCGGCGTATTGTCCTCGAGCCTGATCGTCATCGACCCACCTGTTGGGTCAACGAACACGCGATCGACCACATTGACGTGGGGACGACGACCCGACACATGGTGCTCGCGTGTGATCGGCTGCCATTCGAAGTCGAACTGCGGGGCGGGCTCGAAGTCCCGCTCGCCGCGGTTGTCCAGATAGGACACGTCGCCTTGGGCCGAGACGGCCCAACGAAACACGCGAAGGTCGTCCAGGCTCTGCCCTGTCTGGAAGGCAGCCAGCAGGCGGCCTTCGCGGCGCTGCAGTTTCACGAGCCGTGCGTCTTTGTAATACGTGTAGAGCTCGCGGAAGTCGTTCTGGAACGACGGATCGTGCAGCCAGTTGTTGGTAGCACCGTCGGGCGCGGCGTTGAGCGTCAGACCGTCGGCAGTAGCCGAGTAGTGATGCAAGCTGAATACGTCATCGATCGACGTCTCGGCCTTGAGCCCGATGAAGACGTTGTAGCCGAACAGCAGGTCTTCGCCGGCTGCGACCATGTCCCGCGGCACCGAGTTGTTCTCGGTACGGATGCGTTCGGCGCCAGCAACCTCGAACTTGCTCGTACCAAAGGTCGCCACCCGCTCGCCGTTGAGCGAGGTCGCCCGATCAGCAAGCTCGCCGGCGTGACCGACCAGGCGACCTGCCAACAGTTCGTAGGTGCCCGTGTTCGCGTCGCCAGAGGCCGCGTCGGAAGTATCGGTTCCCGGTGCCGCGTCGGCCGGCTCGGTCGACCCGGCTGATTCCGCCACCGCGGTTGTTTCGATATCGCTCATAGGCGAGTCCGCTCGCTAGTCCTCGGAGCCAACTCAGTCAGAGAGTTTGTCGCCAAGCGCCTTGAGCGCACTTGCCGCGGACAGGTCGCGTAGATCACCGGCGCCGAGACCGGCGAGAAGCTTCTCGAGCTCGGCGACGATCGTCTCGCGACTCGCACCTGAATGCTCGACGAACGCTTCGACCTGCTTACCGGCGGTGACCGCGCCGACGAGCCGATCAATGAACATGTCGCTGCCACCGACAATGTCGATGTCGGCCGACTCGAGGCCCCTTGCAATCGTCTCGGCCTGTGCCTTGGCGATGTCGACGTCCGCCCCGACTCGTGCGAGCTGGATCTCTTTGTCGACTTCGAGCTTGCGGGCGAACTCTTCGAACGCTTGACCGACACCTTCGAGTGCCTTCATCGCTTCGGCCTTTTCGATCAGACCAGCGGCTTCGCCCTTGAGCAAAGCCTCGGTGGCGGCCGCTTCGGCGGCGCCGGTCTTTTCGATCGCAACCGCGTCGGCTTCCTTGACCCGGATCTCGGCCAAGCCTTCCTTTTCGATCGCGACGGCGTTGGCTTCCTTGACCTGCACCTCGGCCAAGCCGGCTGCAGCAGCTTCTGCTTGTTGACCTTCGGCGAGCCGGCTCATCGAGCGGGCCTCGAGGTCGGCGGCTTCGAGATCCGCCTTGGCCATGGTGATCCGCTCGGCGGCCAAGCTGTGCGCGGCGGCTTCTTGGGCCTCGGCCTTCTTGATGTCCTTGACGAACTCGCTCTGGGCCTCGCCCTCGGCCAGCAGGACCGTCGCTTGGCTGTTGCGATTCGCTTCTTCGACGACACGAAGCGTGTTGATGGCCTCTTCTTCTTCGGCCACGCCCTTCTCGACCGACACGCGCTCGCGGGCGATGTTGGCGATCTCGGCCTTCTCGCGCTCGAGCTCCTTGGTCGCCGCGGTCGTCTCGACCTCGCGGGCCACCGCCTCGAGCTGCTGCGCCTTGTAGACACGCTCGGCCTCGACGGCGACGATGCGCTCGCGATTCTTCGCCGCGACCTCTACTTCGCGGGCCAGGTTCTCTTCGGTCACGCCGACTTCTTGATCGGTCGCCAGACGGGCACGCTCGGCCCGCAGTCGTTCCTCGGCCATGACCTTCGCTGTCTCGGCTTCTTCGCGAGCCTGGACCGTTGCGATCTCGCGGGCTTGGCGAGCCTCGGCATCGGCCTGCTGACGCATGAGCTCGAGCACGGCTTCGCGCGTTTCGACGTCTTTGGCTGTGATCTGCTTCTCTTCTTCGCGAGACGCAATGTTGGTGGCGACGTGCTCGATGGCCGTCAGCTCGGTGATCTTGCGGATGCCCTGCGCGTCAAGAATGTTGTTCTCGTCGAGTTGGCTCAGCGGGGTCTGCTCGAGGTAATCGATGGCCGCGTCTTCGAGGACATAACCGTTCAGGTCGGTACCGATGACCTCGACGATCTCGTCACGGAACCGACGACGCTCGGTGTAGAGATCGATGAAGTCGAGGCGCTTGCCCACCGTCTTGAGGGCCTCGGAAAACTTGGCGACAAAGAGCTCCTCGAGTGTCCCTTGGGAACTGGCACGATCGACGCCGATCGACTGAGCGACCTTGATGACATCCTCTTCGCTCTTGTTCACCCGGACGAAGAAGAGCACCTTGATGTCGGCACGGATGTTGTCTCGACAGATCAGGCCCTCGCTGGCTCGGCGATCGATTTCGATGGTCTTCACCGAGGTGTCCATGATCTCGCCCTTGTGAATGACGGGGAGCACGAGGCGGCCGGTAAAGGTGACGAGCACCTTGTTCGTGGTGCTGACGACGAGCGCCTTGCCCTGCGGCACCTTCTTGTAAAGCGCGCTGTAAAGCATTGCGCCGAGTACGGCAATGGCAGCGAGAGCGAAAATGACAACGACAACGGCAATGAGGATGGTCCTCACGATTTCCTTCTTTCGGGGAGGTGGGCTTTCGGGGAGGTGGCTTTTCGGGAACGAGTGGGCTGCGTGGAAGTGAGGCGCTGAGACCGACGCTGGCTACATCGCCAGGCTGCGATCAGCGGAGATGTGGAACTCGCCCGTCTCGCGGTCGAGGTCATAGATAAGGGCTCGGTCGCCGGATCGGAAGTCGTTCTCATGGCGGCAGCGAACCTGCAGCACCAGCGAGCCGCCTTCGTCGTCGCGGACTTCGGCCTGACCAAAGGTCTCGGTCACCTTGTCGGTCGTGATCGTGCAGATCGAGCCCACGAATTCGCGCTGCTTGGCAGCATGGGTCGGCTTGAACACGTGAGCGAAGCGACGGCCGAGCTTCACCGTGACCCAGATGCCCACCAGCAAGCTGCCGATCAGAATCGCGAAGTTCACCAACGTGGCGACCCACCCCGTGACATCGCCAACGAGCGTCACGAGCACGATGCTCGTAAACCAAGCCAGCAGCGACTCGAGACCCAACGCGAGCAGCAACGGCATGTTGCCGACACCCAGGAACTCGAGCGCCGAGCGAACAAGGCTGCTCGAGCCCTCTCCTGCGCCACCGCCAACATCGAGATCAACATCGGTATCTGCATCGAAGTCGAAGTCGACATCTTCGAATGCGTCGGCGCCGGCGCCGACCAAGGTGGTCGTGGCCCAGAAACCGATCAGGACAATCGAGAGCACGGTGTAGACCACGGTCGGGAAGGCAAATGCGCTATCGAGAAAGTCCTGCATGCTCGTGTCCCTTGCCTCCCATCGCAGTTCGTTTGACCAAACGTGGCTTCATCTGAGATTGCCGAGTGAACGTTTGGTCGATCGGTCCCGCAATGCACCACATCTTAAACCCCACACAAATATTGTCAATAAATAATGGGAATTATCGAATTCGGTGTCTGGATAGCCGTGTCTGGTGGTGCCGGATTCGTATAAGGTTCCTTCATGCCGATGAGCGGTGCCAATGATCAGTGGCAGTTTCTCACCAATCACACGCACGTACTGGTGGCGATCCATCGCAACCCGGACATCCGTCAGCGCGAGATCGCCGACGCGGGCGGCATCACCGAAGGCGCCGTCCAGCGGATCGTGCATGAACTCGAAGAAGCCGGTTGTCTCAGCCACGAAAAGATCGGGCGTCGCAACCACTACAACATCGCCGCGGAGTGCGATCTGCGCCACCCGCTCGAACTCAACCACACACTCGGCGAGCTGCTGGCCGTCCTCGAAGACTGACCGACCAGCACGAGCACTCAGTCCGACAGCGTCGACAGAATCAGCTCGATGTCGTCGCCGGTCGTGAGCGGATTGATGAAGCAGAACCGGAGCACGGTCTCGCCGTCAACCGCCGACGGCGTGACAAAAGCGAGTCCCCGTCGCAGCAGTCGATCGGACCATTCCTGATAGTGCGCTGACGACCAGCCCACGCGGCGAAAGCACACAATGGAGAGAGACGGTTCGCCGACCACCTCGAGCAACGGGGCTGCCTCGATCATCTCTACGGCCGCGTTCGCCAGTGCAATCGTCGTTTCGACCGCGTCGCGATAGGCGGCCACGCCATGGGTCGCCAAGGAGAACCACAGCGGAATCCCTCGGGCGCGGCGCGACAAATGGTGTGCCAGATCGCTCGGGTTCATTGAGCCGTACTCAAGCGTGTCCAGATAGCCGGCGTGTTGTGTGTGTGCCCGCACCGCATCGTCAGGCGACTTCCACAACAGCGCGCAGCAGTCATAGGGGGCGAACAACCACTTGTGCGGGTCGATGATGATGCTGTCCGCACGTTCGATGCCAGCGAAGCGGTCGCGGACCGACGGGGCCAACAGGCCGGCGGCACCGTATGCGCCATCAACGTGGAACCAGAGGCCGTGCTGCTCACAAACATCGGCAAGCGAAGCCAGATCATCGATGACGCCGAGGTTCGTCGTGCCCGAGGTCGCGCTGACCGCAAAGCAGCCCGCAGCCGTCGATGGCTCCATCGAGGCGAGTACCTCGCCGACGGCTGCGCCGGTCATGCGTCGCCGGTCATCGATCGGCACCAGTGCGACGTCGCAGTCCATGACACGTGCGGCCGCCTCGACCGACGAATGGGCCTCTTCAGAAGCGAGGATCGTCCAACGGCCGCGGTGGTCGGGACGCTCGCGGCGTGCTCGGTCACGAGCTGCGACGAGCGCCGACAGATTGCCGGCCGTACCGCCGGAGACGAACACGCCACCGGCCTCTGCGGGCATGCCTGCGGTGTCGCACAAGAAGCGGATCGTTTCGTTCTCGGCGTGCACAAGTCCTGCACCCTCGCGCCAACTGCCGGCATAGATCGAGCTCGCGCCAACGAGCAGATCGGCAAGGATCGAGGCCTCGGTCGGCGCCCCAGGTACGAACGCCAGGAAACGGGGATGATCGGTCGAGATGGTCGCCGGTGTCAGCACATCGGCATAGAGGCGCAGCGCTTCTTCGCCCCCCAGGCCGGCTTCGGTAATTGTCGTGCCAGCGACCCGGCTCAGGACCTCGGCCGGTTGCGGACCGTCAAGCGGCGGCGGGTCCATCCGGATCCGGCGCAGCGCGTGGTCAATGACCTGTCGGGCAAGACGATCCGTAGCAGGCGAGTACCGGTGCATGGCCGCACCGTAGGCGCCATGGACCGACTCTGGGTTCGATCAGCGACCCAGGCGGCCGGCGACTCAGGCGGCCAGCGCCGAGATGATGTCGTCGGCGTAGCGAGTCGGCAGCTGGAGTTCTTCGAGGAGCACGAGGCGAATCTCTCGCGGCCCGTAGCCGTTGGCCGCCAGATAGGCCGCGCTTCGGCGGGCAAACTCCGGGTCCGTGTTCTCGCTGCAAAAGCCCGTATCCATCTTCGTGCTCCCTCGCTCCTCGCTGGGTGTTCTCCGTCGATGCATGCAGCATGCGACCACCGGCCTCGCGGGGGCAGGGCCAAAAGTCACTTCGTCGCCGCGTCGGCGACGGTGCGGGAACGAGTTCGAGGAAGCAGGGCTCGCCACGAGCCCGCCGTGGTCACCCCACGCCAGAGACCTGCGCAGTAGGCAGTGTCATCGATGGTGCGAGCCGCAAGGTACGACGCCGGATTCATGCGGGGTCGTTGTGCAACCCAATCGCTCACCAGCGGCAGGACCCATGCTGCGACCACGGTGCGGCGGGCCCGAGCGCTGAACGGCAGTGCGGCGAGCCCGAACGGCAGCCAAGCACGTCGCACTGCATGACCAAGCCAGACCGCCGCGTGCCGATGGCCGAGCAAGCTCAAACTGACGGTCTGGGCAAGCCGGTCGGGGGTTGCTTCGCCCAAGCGAGCATGAAGCTTGCGCGCTTCGCTTGCGGCGATCGCCAACCCGGCAGCCATACCGACGGGGCCCGCGAGCCATGCCGAGGACCAAGCCAGCAGCATCGGCATGGGTATCTCGACCGGCGCAACATCACCAGGATGACGCTCGTCGAGGTCGGCCGCAGCGGTCGCATAGCCATAACGCTGGCGGGCCAACGCGGCCCACGACGGCCGATTCCGATGGCGAGCATGCGCCGCTGGTTCGTAGCGGACGAATCCGCCAGCATCCAACAGTCGCCAAATCAGATCAACGTCTTCACCGACGCGCATCGATTCGTCGAAGCCGTCGACCTCCTCGAACTCGCTGCGACGCACCGCGAGAACCGTCGAGGGCACGTACGGCACCGGACTTCCGGGCCGCACGACCGCCGCGTGCGGGCCGAGGTCAAGTGGCGACGCGGTGGCCTCGTAGCGGTCGATCAACCGCTCCCCCGCCTCGGCCTGGATGCGTGGGGCGACGGCGGTCACCGTCGAATCCTCGAGATGAGCGAGCAGAGTCGCAACGCACCCGGCCATGAGTTCGACGTCGCTGTCGACGAAGATCACAACTTCGACGGCGGCGGGCAATGCTGCGACGCCGGTGTTGCGAGCGGCCGCCGGACCCCGATTGCTGCTGTGGCGGACCACCGTTGCGCCGTCGCAAGCAACGGGCGTCGACGACGCATCGTCGACGACCACGATCGGGGCGTCGCGGTCGTAGGCCCGGATCGAGGCAACCGCTCGGCGCACACCACCGGCATCCTCGAACACCGGAACCACAAACCCAACCCGTAACGGTGTCTGACACCGGTGACGGTCGACGACCGGATGCAGCAGGCCCGCTTCGACCAAGCTTCGACGCAAGCGCAAGGCGGCCGCGGTGTCATCGGCGGGTTGGCCCGAGGTCCACGCATCAAGCAACCGCACACCCGCAGGGGACAAACGGAGCATGCGAAATGGGGAGCCCCCGAAGAGTGCGGTACCGTTGGCGCTTCGGCGAGCGTTGGAATCAAGTTCCCAGCGCTTCCGTTGTTCCGACACGAGCCCAACGTTAGGGGGAACCTGATGGATCCGAAGACCGCTCCGGAAACCGCTGAGACCGAGACCGAAGATTTGGTCGAAGAAGAACTGCTCGTCGAGGAGATCTCCATCGACGGCATGTGCGGCGTCTACTAGACCCAACTTCCACACCGACCTTGATGGCGACAACCGCGGAGTTCGACTCAACCACTCGTTGGGAGCGCAGCCCCAAGATTGGGCTGCGGCCTGAGCCGTTTGGCGCGCTGGCCTACCACTTCGATACCCGCCGGCTGGTCTTCTTGAAGTCGAACAAGCTCGTGGATCTCGTCGATGGGCTGGCCGACCACGAGTCAGCCGACGCCGCGATCGAAGCCATCATCGAACCGACCGACGAACGGTCGCGTTCGGCCCATGTCAAAGCACTCGCGTCGCTCGCCGAAGCCGGCGTGATCGAACCGGTTGCGATTCTCTGACACCCGCAACTCCGAGGATCCATGACTGCAACTCAGCCAGCTCCCGTTCCCGCACTCGTTGAGCAGCTCACCGGTGGCCTCGATGCGCCGATCTGTCTCACCTGGGAACTCACCTATGCATGCAACCTCGCGTGTGTCCACTGCCTGTCGTCGTCGGGTCGCCGCGACCCCAAGGAACTGTCGACAGCCGAGGCCCTGAGCGTCGTCGACCAGCTCGCCGATCTCCAGGTCTTCTATGTGAACATCGGCGGTGGTGAGCCGATGATCCGCAAGGACTTCTTCGACATCGTCGATCACGCCATCGATCGCCACGTGGGCGTCAAGTTCTCGACCAACGGCTACTACATCGACAAGGCCGCAGCCGAACGCATGGCCCGCAGCGACCTGCTCGATATTCAGATCAGCCTCGACGGGTTCGACGCCGAAACCAACGACGCCGTTCGTGGACCGGGTTCGTGGGAAGCAGCGCGCCGCGCCATGGACAACCTGGCCGAAGCGAACTTCGGCGAGTTCAAGATTTCGATCGTGGCGACTCGCCACAACTTCGATCAGCTCGACGACTACAAGAAGATGGCCGACGATTACGGCGCCCAGTTGCGGGTCACCCGCCTGCGCCCATCTGGGCGCGGCGTCGACAGCTACCACGACCTGCGCCTCACCCACGACCAGCAGTACGGCATCTTCCGCTGGATCATGGATCACCCCGATGTCTTGACCGGCGACTCGTTCTTCCACCTGAACGCGCTCGGCAAGGACACCGGCGAAACGCTTCCGGGTCTCAACCTGTGCGGTGCCGGTCGCATCGTCTGCTTGATCGACCCAATCGGCGACGTCTACGCCTGCCCGTTCGTGATCCACGACGAGTTCAAGGCAGGCAACGTCCGGGACGAGGGCGGGTTCGCACAGGTCTGGCGCCACTCCGACCTGTTCGCCGAGATGCGCGAGCCGGGCTCAGCTGGTGCCTGCGCGTCGTGCAACGCCTATGACGCGTGCGGCGGCGGATGCGTCGCCGCCAAGTTCTTCACCGGTATCGACCTGAACGGCCCCGACCCCGACTGTGCGCTCGGCCACGCCGACGATGCCGTCGCCGCCGCGATGGGCACGGCGCCCAAGCCCTCGCAGGACCACAGCCGACCGGTTCGGTTGACCGTCAAGCCGTGACGACGGACCGCGGCGATTGGCCGGCGGTCAACTGTCAGTTGTGAAACACATCGTCGCCCGTCTGGGCGATTCGGCGGGCCGGGCCTGGATCGCCTACCACCCTGAGCGCTATCTTCGGCCACAGAGCAGATACATGCTCTGTCGCTGAGGCGACGTTTACGGACTACAAGCGGGAGCCAGCGATGTCTGCGGGAACGGGCGCGGCCGGACGACGGATCGGCGCGGTACTCAGCGCCCTCGTCGCCTTCGTCATTATCTTCATACTGTCGACGACGAGCGGCTCGGCAGCACCATCGCTCGGCGCCGGCGCCGTCGATCTGCCGGCCGGCCACACCGTCGGCACCGTGATCGCGGATCTCGCGCCCGGCGGCTACGACGCCACGGGGTGGGAGTCGGTTGCGCTGTCGAACGGCAGTTACGTCTCGACAGCCGACGCGTTCACGGCTTCGGCCACGGGCACCGTCGCCGGCTCGGGGCTCGAGTTCGACGTACTGATCCACACCGAACTCGACGTCGCCGGACTGACGGTGGCCATCCAGGTCCGCAAGCCGGGCGAGGACGTCGGACTCGGTGACATCGCACCACTCCTCGACGGCACGGCGGCCGCCGATCTCGGTGCGCCGTGGGCCGGTATCTCCGCCCACCAGGGAACCGGTTCGAGCGCCGACTTCGACACGTTCCCGACCGCCGAAGCACAGGCCTTCCTGGCCGAGACGACCGGGGCCGCCGTCGACGCAGCCAGCGGACTGCATCTGGCGATGGCAGCAGCGCCGGGCACCGAGTGGTCATCGATGACCGAGATCATCGGCACCGACGGCATCACCTCACTCGACGTGCGCGGAACGATCACCGCCGACTGGCCGAACCTGGCGACCCAGTGGAGCCCGGGCGCCGCTTCGCTCGACGCGCTCGACCCGCTGGTGCTCACCTACACCACGGCGGCCACCGCGGCAGCCTGGTCACCGGGAAGCGGCTTCTCCATCGGCCTCAACGCCGCGGCATCCGACTGGACCTTCACCACCAACTACAACCAGGCCGACCAGCGGGTCCAGACCGTTGCCGACGGGCCGTCGTGGACCGTGACAGTCCCGATCGTCGCACCGAGCGGCATCGACCTGACTCCCAACGGGCTGTTCGCCGAAGGCGTCGGCACCAACCCGTCGCCGCTCGAAGTCGGCGTCGGCGGCGCCCTCGGAACCTGGGCCGTCCCGGGCACCTCGCTCGGGCTCGACCTGTCCGCCAACTTCCGCCGCCAAGCCGACACGTTCATCGCCGACTTCTACGGCGAGCTCGCCGCACCAGGCGCAAGCCCGACACTCAGCTTCGACATCTACCCCACCGTCGTCGAGGATGAATGGTCGTTGACGCTGACCGGCACGGCTGACGAGCTGACCCTCGCATCACTCGCGGATCTGTTCGATGTCACGATCGACCCGGCCGTGCCCGCGTCGTTCCGGACGGTCGGCCTTCGTGACACCACCGTCGTCGGCGAGTTCGCCGAGTCGAACCCGGGTGGTTTCCAGCTGGGCGTCACGTCGACGCTGTCCGCCTCGCCGTTCGCCGGCACGGCCGTGGGCGTCAGCGTGATGGCACTCGCCGACGTCGGCACCGGACCGACCGAACTCATGGTCGGTGTGGCCCCCTCCGTCCAGCCGATCGGCGGACGCGGCGGCGCCGACCCTCTCGAGGACATCTGGCTTTCCGACATCGTTCCCGCAGCTGCCGGGCCGAGTGACTTCGTGATCTTCGATGCCGACGACCCAACCACCGGACTCGGTGTGATCTGGTCGTCGAAGACGAGCCGGATCGGCGGCGAACCCTGCCTCGTCGACCCAGGTGCCGACGACTGCCCCGACGACAAGGCGGCGCAGTACGTACCGGTGAACGTCGCCCAATGGCTCATGCCCCTGTTCGGATTTGACGGATCCGACGCCGCGCTCGCCGACAGCACCGAAGCTGCTGGCCAGTGCCAGATCTGTTCGTTCCGCAAAGACGACTTCCAGCCGGCCACCCCGTTCACGGTGACCGGCG
This sequence comes from uncultured Acidimicrobiales bacterium, assembly GCA_938015575.1. Classification (GTDB taxonomy): domain Bacteria; phylum Actinomycetota; class Acidimicrobiia; order Acidimicrobiales; family UBA10347; genus UBA10347. The sequence goes on along the minus strand of CALLPT010000199.1, from coordinate 3,518 downwards.
GGTTGAGCGTCGCCGGTTCGCTCGTGCTCCCCGCTCCACTCGGCAGCGACCTCGCTGCGCTCGACTCGGCGTGCACACCGGACCCGACGAGCGACGGATGCACCCGTGCCCTAGGCGTGCTGGGAGCGATCGGGCTCGACAGCCGGGTCACGGTGGGCGGCACCCTGCCGCTCGGCGGAGAGGACCAGACGGGATTGGGGCTGCGACTCGGACTCGGGCTGCTGAACCATCCGGCCATCGAACGGCCGACCTGGCTCCACGATGCCGGGCTCTCCCTGGCGGTCTCCAACGACCCGGCCACCGGCTTCTCCTTGACGCTCGACGGTGAGCTGCAGGTTGCGATCAAGCAGGGCTTCGCCGAATCCGAGGCCGAGGCGCTGTTCGGAGTCAGCTCAGCGGCCGCAGCGACCAACACCCTCGCCCCGGTCGCGGCCGGAGCTGCGTGCCCACGAGGCGGCATTGCCAAGGTCGAGCCCAACACCGACGCCGGCTTCGCGGCCGGCTCGAGCTACTGCCACGACCTGCTCCAGCTCTCGGCCACCGGCCGCATCGACGCCGGGCCGACCGGCACCACCGTGTCCTTTGTCGGTGACATGCTGTCGGTGATCCCCGACGGCGAGGCGTATGCGCCCAACCCCGACGGCTGGTCCCCGCTCGGCTTCGACCGGATCTCAATCAACCAGACGACCGTGACCTTGGGGATCGAGACGAAACCGGCCGGCGGCACATCGGTCGCGCTCGGCGGCGCCTTCAGCGCCACTATCAACACGGCCGATCCAGTGCCGTTCTCGGCCGCACTGCAACTCAGCGTTCGCCCAAACGTGATCGTGCTCGACGGCATGCGACTCAATGTCGGCCAACTCTCGATCGACAATCTGGTCGAGATCTACGAGTGGATCAGCGGCGAAGCGGTCCCCGGCGGCGACCTGCCCGGCGTGTCCGTACGCAACGTCTCGTTCGGGATCGGCACCGACCGGATCCAGGCACTGTGCATCGAGCAGGGTTTCCGACTCACCGGCGATCTCTACGTCGCCGATGAACTCGCACCAGCGGGGCTGCCACCGTTCACCTGTGATGCCGACCCGAACTCGCCGACGTTCGGCGAGCTGTCGCCGGCACCAGCTGCCCCGTGCGACCAGGCGGCGATCGATGCCGGCTGCCGCGCGGGCATCCGACTCGTCGTCAACGAGCTCGGCATGACCGGCGACGCCTTCATGGCTGCCTTCGATGCCGGTCCCGTCCACGTGTATCAGCCGGCCAACGGTGCGGTGATTCCGCCGGATCAGGCCGGACGGGGTGTGTCGATCACGCTCGAGATCAATGCCACCGGCATCTCCGCACACATCTTCGGAGGGGCCGCACTCGGCGGCACCGCGGCACCGGCGAGCTGCAACGCGGGCCCCTACTGCGACGCCTGGGCCGCGGGCGAGTTCAACGCCCTGCTGACGGCCGGCGTCAACGGCGCCAACCTCAAGCTCTACGGCATGGTGCAGTCCCGGCTTCCGGGTCTGCCGTTCCGCATGCTGGCCGCCGGCGAGTCGACCGTGCCCGGCGTGAACGACATGCTCGGATTGTTCGAACGGGGCGAAATCCCCGACGCTGGTTTCCGGCTCCACGTCGAGATGGCCAACGCCGACGTCGCTCCTGAACTCGACTTCGCCGCACAGTTCCAGTCCGACCTGAACGACGACCTGGCCGAGATCTCCGACGGGCTCCGCGATCTCCGAGAGATCGTCACCGCGATCAAGAACAACCAGACCAGCAAGGCCCGCCGCCTGCTTCGCGAATACGACGCCGACAGCGACATCGAGGCGCTCATCGACGTGATCTCGGAGATTCGCAGCGGGGCGGCAGAGGCGGAGCGAAGTGCGACGCTGAGCTTCTTGCTCAACGGCGAGTACTTCGGCCTGCCGGGCATCGTGACCCGCAATGCCGATGACCAACGGGTCTGCGGGTGGCCGCAATGGGGCTTCGGTTCACGCGGCACCCGGACCTCCTCGACCTCTTCCTACTCCCGAGGGTTCTGCTTCTCCGTCAAGCCGTTCTACGTCCCCGGCGCCTGCGAAGCGCTCCTCGATCGCCGCAGCTGCACGGTCGACGATCTGGCCGACGAGATCATCATCGATCCGATCCTGGACTCGATCATCGCCTCGATCGACGTCGCCATCGACAGTGTCGAACTCGCCAAGAACGCCTCGGAGTTCGTGCTGAGCGGCCAACTGTTCACCGTCGAGTGCGCATCCTTCGACTGGACTCGCGGCACGTTCGACACCTTGGGAGGTGGTGCCCAGGAATCGGTCGACTTCGGCCTCTTCGTCACGCTCTTCGGCCAGGACATCGGCACGAGCTTCGGCTGGTCGTTCGACACCGCGACGCCACCGGACCAGCAGCTGCGCCGCAACTTCGACCGCTTGGGCAAGGCACTCATCGACCTCGGTTCGAACAACACGCCGACCACGTGCTGGTCGGCGGCGGAACTGGCCCGGTTCTTCGGCAACGAGATCGTTCCTCCCGGCGCTGAACCGCCACCGGCGGAGCTACGCAGCATCGTCGTCGACGACCCGGGTGTCGCCGGCACGAACATCTCGCGAGAGGGCGCAGCTGCGACGGTCACCGCGACGTGGGATGCGCCGCTCGCCGCCGAGCGAACCGTGTTGTTCACCTGGGGCGATGGCACCACCGGTTCGCTGACCGCGCCTGCCGGCGCCACCACGGCCACGACGACCAAGACGTGGGTCGACGACGGCCCGGCCGCTGCCGGGACCGAGTCGGTCGAAGTCGACGCTCGAGACACCACGACCGGGCGCACCATCGCCACGGCCGTCACCCTGCTCAACGTGGACCCGTCGGTCGTGTTGTCGACGAGCCCGGTCGAGATCGACGAGAACGACACGGCCACCCTGACCCTCACGGTGCAGGATCCTGGCGCGATCGACACCCACGAACTGCTGATCGACTGGGGCGACGGCTCGACCGAGACTGTCGCGATGACACCGGCAAGCCGCACCGTCACTCGTTCGCATCAGTGGTTGCAGAACCCGATCGATGAGATCGCCACCATCACTGTTGACGTGATCGACAAGGACGGCGGCGCCGGTGAGGCGACCATCGATCTGATCGTGAACAACGTGGCGCCGGTCGTCACCGCCTTCAACCCGACTCGTGTCGACGAGGGCGAGACGGTCGACTACACGGTCGAGTGGTCCGATCCGGGAACCCGAGACGGTCACGAACTGGCGATCCGCTGGGACGACCGGGTACCGGGTCTCGACCCGCTCGGACGTCCGCTGGTGGACGAGGTCTGGACCGTCATCGGCGGCCAGGTGCTGATCGATCTGCCCCATGACGGCCTCCGTGAGGATGACGCCGATCAGACGCCGGACCTGGTTCGGGCGGTTGAGGGTGCGGGACCCGTTCGCTCGCTCACGATCTCGCATCGCTACGCCGACGACGACCCGACGGCGACGCCGTTCGACGTCTACGACGTGCGCATCGACATCGTCGACATCCCCGATGCC